>NZ_JAYKSL010000009.1:0-108864 GCF_035481585.1 Salipiger marinus
CGGGCGTGCCGCGGCTGTGCATGATGCAGACGGGCAGGCCCAGTTCCGCCACGCTGCGCGCCATGTCGGGGTCGAAGCACAGGCCCGAGACATCGTTGATCAGCGCGGCGCCCGCGCGGGCGGCGGCGCGGGCCACGGCGGCCTTGCGGGTGTCGACCGAGACGG
The DNA here is from genome assembly GCF_035481585.1 of Salipiger marinus. Lineage (NCBI taxonomy): Bacteria > Pseudomonadati > Pseudomonadota > Alphaproteobacteria > Rhodobacterales > Roseobacteraceae > Salipiger > Salipiger marinus. The sequence continues at coordinate 166 of NZ_JAYKSL010000009.1, forward strand.
GTGCGCCGGGCAGCGCCTCCAGCACCGGCAGCAGGCGGGCCAGTTCTTCGGCCTGCGGCACTTCGGCGGCGCCGGGGCGGGTGCTTTCGGCGCCGATATCCAGTAGATCGGCGCCCGCGGCCAGAAGCGCGCGGCCGCGGGCCGCGGCCTCGGCGGCGGAGGCATCAAGCCCGCCATCGGAAAAGCTGTCGGGGGTGACGTTGAGGATGCCCATGATCCGTGGCGCATCAAGGCTGAGCCCCGCCAGCGCCGGGCGCGGCGCGGTGAGCCGGGCCAGCACCTCGGGCGGCAGGTCGCGGGCGGGCACGCGCTGCGGCGGCTGGCCGGGCTGGTGCAGGGCGCAATGGGTGAACCAGCGCGGCCCTGCGGCCAGAGGCTGGGCGTCCTCGGGGCGGGGGGCGTCGCTGCGGACAAGCGGGCGGTAGCGTTTGGTCATGGCCGTGCTGTGCCGCAGCGCGCGCCGCTTGGCAAGCGGGGGGCGGGGGCGCCTAGGGTGCGGTGTTTCCGACTGTTACAGCGCGAGCGGGCACCGGCGCGTCGGCGGGCAGGGTTTCGCCGATCACCACCAGTTCGCGCGCCTCCATCAGGCCCGCGAACCACGCCGCCAGATCCAGCGGCGCCTCGGGATGGGCGCGGCTGCCCTGCGGTGTGTCGAGCACGATCTTGGACGGCGCCCAGAGGCTGATCTGGCCGTTGCGCATCGCCCAGTCCAGTTCGGTGCGGGTGGCCACCACCTTGGCGCGGGGATCGCGCGCCGCGAGCCGCCAGCCGTTCTGTTCGATGGCCAGCAGATCGACGCGGCGCTGCGCCAGCGGGTGTCCGGCCTGCGGGCGCGGCCCGTCGGGCAGGTCGACGCAGAGCACCAGCGGCGCGCCATCGGCCTTGGCCTCGTCGATCCAGCGCGGGAGGGCGGCATCGTCGATCGCGGCATTGGACAGGTAGACCACGCGCGGATGCGGACGGGCCCTTGCGGCATCCGCCGCCTCGCCCGCGCGGCGCGCTTCGGGGGCGGCGCGCACGATCTCCACCCCCAGCGCGCCGGGGCCCCGGTCCAGCTTTTCGATCCGCACGAAGGCGCGCATGGCCTGCGGTTCCAGCAGGATGCGTTCGGCGATGCGTTCGGCTAGCGTTTCCAGCAGGTTGACCCGTTCGGCGGCCAGTTCCAGCGCGATGGCTTCGGTCACCTTGTCATAGGACAGGATGCGGTCGACATCGTCTTCCAGCGGGCCGGTGCCAGACCGCACCTCCACCACGATGTTGAAGCGCACGCGCTGGGTATGGCCGCGTTCGGCCTGAAACGCGCCGATCTCGACCTCGACCACATGGTCGCGCAGCGAGATGCGGTCGCGGGGGGCCTCGTCCGCGGTGGCGATGGCGCGTTCCGCAGGATGGGCAAAGGCAAGGCGGATTTCATCGGCCATGGGCGGCTCCGGGGCTGGGCTTTGCGGCCTTCTAGCAGCCCGCAGAGGCCGGGGCGAGACCGCCCGCGGCACCTTTGCCCGCAAAAGCGGCGCCTAGTTGCTGCTGACGCGCACGGCGGCGCGGTAGAACAGATGCTCGCCGATTTCGGCGGTCCGGGTAAAGGCGCGCGACCAGCTCGGCCGGACGGCGGTGGTGTGGTAGAAGGTGGCGCCTTTGGTCAGGGCGCGCGGCGCGCCGGACAGCACCGCCTGCGCCACCTTGGAAACCCGTTCCCACGCGGCGGGTTCGTGGATCTGCTCAGGTTGGCCGTCGCAGGTATAGCTGAACTGGCAGGCATGTTTGCGCCCGGTGCCCTGCTTGACCACGGCGCAGACGGTGGAGGGAAAGCGCGGGCTGTCGACGCGGTTCATGATGACTTCGGCCACCGCGAACTGGCCTTTCAGCGTCTCGCCGCGCGCTTCGAAATACAGCGCCTCCGCCAGACAGTGCAGCTGCGGGCCGCCGCTGGCGCGGGGCTGGCTGGCCAGCCAGCCGGCATCATAGGACAGGCCGCGTCCGTTGGCGGCGGAAGCCGGGGTGACAAGCCGCTGCATCTGGTCAGAGCGGGAGGCAAGGCTGCGCTGTTCCAGCTGCAGCAGGCGGCCAATGCTGGCCTGAGGGCGTTCGGCAAAAGCCGGGGGGGTGGCGGCACAAAACACCGCCAAGGCTGCGGCAATAGCTCGTAGCATTCTCGGGTCTCTCGCATGTGGGGGTTGGCAGCCGTGAACTGCCAAAATCTCGGGCGCTTTTACAAAACTGTCGTCATCCCGTCCACCCGAAGGCAAACGGTGCATGGGCGCACAACAGGCCAAATACAGCCAGAATCGGCGGATTCACGCCGCTACTCAGCGTCAGGTTGTGCCAAGCTTGTCCCGGATCGCCAGCTGCGCCGCAGCCAGCCGGGCGACCGGCACCCGGAACGGCGAGCAGCTGACATAGTCGATTCCCGCCTCTCGGCAGAAGGCGATCGATTCGGGATCGCCGCCATGCTCGCCGCAGATGGACAGCATGATGCCGCCATTGCCGCGCCGCCCGCGTTCGACCCCGATGCGGATCAGCTCTCCGACACCATCGGCATCCAGCCGGTGGAACGGATCTTCGGGAAAGACGCCCTGCTGCACGTAATGCGACATGAACCGCCCGGCATCGTCGCGGGACAGGCCATAGGTCATCTGCGTCAGGTCATTGGTGCCGAAGGACATGAAATGCGCGTGCTGCGCGATCTCGTCGGCGCGCAGGCAGGCGCGGGGCGTTTCCACCATCACCCCCAGCGAATATTCGAATTCCCGCCCGCGCTCGTTGCGCACCGCTGCCGCCACGGCGTCGATGCGGGTGCGCACCAGTTCCACCTCGCGCATGGCCGAGACCAGCGGCAGCATGATCTCCGGCACCACGGGCGCGCCGTCCTTGGAGGCATCCAGCGTCGCCTCGAAGATGGCGCGGGCCTGCATGTCGTAAATCTCGGGGATGGCGATGCCCAGCCGGACGCCGCGCATGCCCAGCATGGGGTTGTATTCGCCCATGCTTTCCACCCGCCGTGTCACGTCGGAGACGGGCAGATCCAGCGCTTCGGCCAGATCGCGCAGCCCGGCGCGGTCGGTGGGCAGGAATTCATGCAGCGGCGGATCGAACAGCCGGATGCAGACCGGCATGCCTTCCATGATGCGGAACAGTTCGGTGAAATCGGCGCGCTGCATCGGCAGCAGCCGTGCCAGCGCGGTTTTCCGGTCCTCGGGGCTGTCGGCGAAGATCATCTCGCGCATGGGGGTGATGCGCTCCGCCTCGAAGAACATGTGTTCGGTGCGGCAGAGCCCGATGCCCTGCGCCGCAAAATTCCGGGCGGTGGCGGCATCGGCGGGGGTGTCGGCATTGGCGCGGATGCCGATGTCGCGCTCGGCATCGGCCCAGGACATCAGCGTCTGGAAGGCGTCGTCCAGCGCCGCCTCCACCATCTGCGGGGCGCCTGCCAGCACCTGCCCCGAGGTGCCGTCGACGGTCAGGATGTCGCCCTCGCGAAAGCGCCGCCCGTCCTCGGACAGCAGCACCCGGTCCGACAGGCGAAAGCCCATGCGCGCCGCCCCCACCACGCAGGGCAGGCCCAGCCCGCGCCCGATCACCGCCGCGTGGCTGGTGACGCCGCCGCGTTCGGTCAGCACGGCGGCGGCGGCATGCATGCCGCGCACATCCTCGGGCGAGGTTTCGCGGCGCACCAGAATGCACGGTTCGCCCCGCGCCGCCGCCGCCTGCGCCTCGGAGGAGGAGAACACGATCTTGCCAGTGGCAGCCCCGGGGGAGGCGGCGACCCCGCGCCCGATCACGTCGCGCTGCGCGTCCGGCGCGATCTGGCGGTGCAGCAGTTCCGACAGGCCACGCGGTTCGACCCGCATCACCGCCTCCTGCCGCGAGATCACGCCATCCTCGGCCAGTTGCACCGCGATGCGCAGCGCCGCGCGCGAGGTGCGTTTCACCCGCACCCCGTCCAGAATGTGCAGGCGCCCGTTTTCCAGCGTGAATTCGATCTGCATTTCGGCGCGCAGGCGCTGCCGCGTCAGCCGGGCATGGGCTTTCAGCTGCTCGAACGCCTCGGGCGCCAGTTCTTCCATCGAGGGGCCGCGCGGATCCCGCTCCAGATACAGCGACTGGCCGTGTTTCAGCGCCTCGCGCCCCTGACTCTGGCTCAGATAGCGCCCGGTGATCTGCGGCAGGCCGGTTTCGGAATCCACCAGCTGCAGCACGCCCGATCCGCATTCGCCCTGACCCAGACCCAGCGCCATTTCCTGCACCACCAGCCCCAGCCCGGCATCGACCGGCGCGCCCTTGGCCTGACGCAGCAGCCGCGCGGTGGTGCCTTCCCATGCGCGGGCCATGGTGCGCAGCACCTCGGCCAGCTGCCGGGCGGGATCCTGCGGAAACGGCTCCTCGGCCTCTTCCTCATAGGCGCGCAGCGCGTCGGACAGGCCCTGCTGCCCGGTGGTGGCGATGTCGTCGAACACGTCCGGATCAAGTCGCGCCACATGGATCGCATAGCCCATGACGAAGCGCATATAGAGCGCGGAGGCGGCATCGGCGCCGATCCGGTCGGAAAATTCGACAAAGGCCGCGTCGTTCATGCCGATGTTCAGCACCGAACCCGGCCCGCCCCAGTCCGGATCCTCCGACGAGGGCCGCACGCAGAGCAGGGCGCCCGGGCGGAACTGATGCAGGATCGCGGCCACGTCGGGCATCTGGCCCTTGGCGATGCGGTGCACCGTCTGAAAGCTGAGCGCGACAGTGCGCGGCACCGGCAGGTCAAGCCGCACCAGCCGCTGCAGGCATTTTGCCCGCCCGCCATGGGTCGGCGTCGAGATCGGCGCCGAGGGGGTGATGAGCGTCACATGCGGGTCATCCGCCAGCATGTCGGGTCGGTGCGTATCGGGCATGGGTGCCCCCTGTTCTTCCGCAGTGCAGCATAACCCGGAAAAGGGTCCGCGCAATATCACCTTTGCGCGGTCAAGGTGGCGTTAACGCTCACAAAGGCAAGGGGCCCTGCGGCCTCAGCCTTCCAGCCGGGTCAGATCGGCCACCTGCAGGCAGATCTTGCGGATCCGGGCCAGCAGGTTCAGCCGGTTGCGCCGCACGATCTGGTTGTCGGCATTGACCTGCACCGCCGTGAAAAACGCATCGATCGGCGCGCGCAGGCTGGCCATGGCGGACATGGCGGCGGCAAAATCCTCGGCGGCCATGGCAGGGGCGATCCGCGCCTCTGCGGCGTCGAGGGCGGCGAACAGCGCGCGCTCTTCCTCGGTCTCGGTGAACTTGAGATCGGCGCCGAAGCTGTATTCGACCCCGTCCTTCTCCTCGGCCTGAGTGAGGATGTTATTGGCCCGCTTGAAGCCCTGCACGAGGTTGGTGCCATCCTCGGAGCCCATGAAGCCCTGCAGCGCCCGCGCCCGCGCCACCACCAGCGCCAGATCATCGCTGCCCGGCATGGCAAGGCAGGCGTCGATCACGTCATGGCGGATGCCTTCGTCCTTCAGATGGACCTTGAGCCGGTCGTGGAAGAAGGCGAGGAGGTCTTGGGCCTTCTGCGCAATCTCAGGCGAATAGTCTTCCTGGTTCTTGCTTTCGGCGAAATAGGCGAAACCAGACAGGCCAAGCAGTGCGTTGCTTTCGCCCAAAGCGGCGTGCCAATCGCGGGCAATCATGCTGGGATATATCGAGTTTCTCAGCGCGCCATCCAGAGGCAGTCGCAGCCCGTTCGCCAGCACCAGCCGGATCACGCCAAGGGCGGCGCGGCGGAGGGCGTAGGGGTCTTTGGAGCCGGTGGGCTTTTCGTCGATGGCCCAGAAGCCGGTGAGCGTGTCGAGCTTGTCGGCCAGCGCCACGGCGACGGAAACGGGGGCGGTGGGCACGCTGTCGGAGGGGCCAAGCGGCGAGTAATGCTCCTGTGCGGCGGCGGCGACCTCGGTCGGCAGGCCTGCGGCTTCGGCATAGTAGCGGCCCATCAGCCCCTGCAGTTCGGGGAATTCATAGACCATCTCGGAGGAGAGATCCGCCTTGGCGACCCGTGCCGCCGTCTCTGCCAGATCGGCATCGGCGCCGACCATGGGGGCGATCTCGCGCGCCAGCGCCGCGATGCGGTCGATCCGCGCCTTCTGGCTGCCAAGCTTGTTGTGGAAGGTCACGTTGTCCAGCCGGTCGGTCCATGCGGCCAGCCCCGGCCCGCGCGCCACGCGCAGGTCGTTGTCCCAGAAGAACCGCGCATCCGACAGCCGCGCCGCCAGCACCTTGCGGTTGCCGGCAAGGATGGTGGCGCCGTGATCGGCGGTTTCGATATTGGCCACGGTGACGAAACGTTCGATCCGCCCGGTGGCGGGGTTCTTCACCGAAAAGAACTTCTGATGCTCTTTCATCGAGGTCTGCAGCACCTCGGGCGGCAGGTGCAGGAAATCGGCGCCAATCTCTCCCATCAGCACCACGGGCCATTCCACCAGCCCCGCCACCTCGGCCAGCAGGCCACGATCCTCGACCACCTCCAGCCCGGAGGCGAAGGCGCGGTTGGTGGCGTCATGCCAGATCGCCTCGGCGCGTTCCTCGGGGTTCAGGATCACGAAGGCGCGTTTCAGCTTGGCCTCGTAATCCTCGAAGCTGCTGACGGTGAAGGGCGCGCCGCCCATGAAGCGGTGGCCTTCGGTGACATTGCCCGCCTCGATGCCGTCCACGGTCAGCGGCACCACCTCGGCGCCCGCTTCGGTGGTCAGCACGCAGAGGATGCGGTGCAGCGGACGAACCCAGCGCAGCGATCCAGCACCCCAGCGCATGGATTTGGGCCAAGGGAAGCTGCGGATCACCCGCTCCAGCACCTCGGCCACGATCTCGGGCGCGGGGCGGCCGGGCTTTTCGATCAGCGCGAACAGCACGGCGCCCTTCTTGTCCTCGCGGATCTCGCATTGCTCGCGGGTGACACCGGCGCCGCGCAGGAAGCCCTCGATGGCCTTTTCCGCCGCGTCGGCCTTGGGGCCCCGGCGTTCCTCGCGCGTGGCGGGGGAGGCGGCCAGCAGCCCCTCGATGGCCAGCGTCAGGCGGCGCGGCGTGGAAAAGGCGGCGGCCCCGGCATAGGTCAGACCGGCCTCCACCAGACCGTCCGTCACCAGCGCCTTCAGATCCTCGGCGGCGCGCCGCTGCATGCGGGCGGGGATTTCCTCGGAGAAGAGTTCGATCAGCAGGTCGGGCATGGGGTCACCAGATCAGAGGTCGTTGGCCGGGATACCGCCGCAGAGGGCGGAGGTCCAGCGTTTGCAGGGTCAGTCGCGCGGGGGGCAGTCCTCGCCCAGCGGGGTGCCGTCATAGGCCTTGTCGCCGCAGTCGTTGACTTCTTCCCAGACATAGCCGCGGCCATCTTCGGTGATGGCCACCACGCGGTCGATGCCGAATTCGATGTTGCGCTGCCCGGTGAAGACGCGGGCGCGCCCGTCGGCGATCTGTTCGCCGATGCTGTCGCTGTCGAAACAGGTGAACCAGAACGGCGCGTTGCGGGGGGCGGCGCCCTCGTAACCCTCATAGCGCGCGTCAAGCTCGGCCAGCGTCAGGTCGGTGTCGAAACAGGCGCGGTAGCGGATCGGCGAGGAGGAGGCGTCGATGCCGTCAAACCCGGTGGTGGCGATGGGTTCGGGCGCGCCCCCGTCCAGCGGTGTCAGCGCCACCTGCGCCTCTTCGGCGGGGATGTCGACGTAATAGTAATAGACCTGCGCATACCAGACCACGGCGCCAAAGATCAGCGCCGCGCCAAGGATGCCAAGCCCGAGGATCTTGCCGGTCATGCGGGCATGTCCGCGGCATCGGCGGTCCAGCCGCCCGCTTCGGTGGTGACGAAGGCATCGGCGCAGCGTTTGGCCAGCGCCCGCACCCGCCCGATATAGGCCTGCCGTTCGGTGACGGAGATCACGCCGCGCGCGTCGAGCAGGTTGAACAGGTGGCTGGCCTTGATGCACTGGTCATAGGCGGGATGCGCCATGACGATGCGGCGCCCGGTCTTGGGATCGGTGGCGGGCGCGTCAAGGATGCGGGCGCATTCGGCCTCGGCATCCTCGAAATGCGCCAGCAGCATCGCGGTGTCGGCCTGATCGAAATTCCAGCGCGAATATTCCTGTTCGGTCTGGCGGAACACGTCGCCATAGCGCAGCGCGATGGGCGACTGCGGGTCGTTGAAGGGCATGTCCATGACGTGATCCACGCCCAGCACATACATCGCCAGCCGTTCCAGACCATAGGTCAGCTCGCCCGAGACCGGCGTGCAGTCATGCCCGCCGACCTGCTGGAAATAGGTGAACTGCGACACTTCCATGCCGTCGCACCAGACCTCCCAGCCAAGCCCCCATGCGCCCAGCGTCGGGCTTTCCCAGTCATCCTCGACAAAGCGCACGTCATGCAGGGCAAGGTCGATGCCGATGGCCTCCAGCGAGCCCAGATAGAGCGCCTGCAGATCCGGCGGGCTTGGTTTGATCAGCACCTGAAACTGGTAGTAATGCTGCAAGCGGTTGGGGTTTTCGCCATAGCGCCCGTCGGTGGGGCGGCGCGAGGGCTGCACATAGGCGGCAGCCCATGCGCGCGACCCCAGCGCCCGCAGCGTGGTGGCGGGGTGAAAGGTGCCCGCGCCCACCTCCATGTCATAGGGCTGCAGCACGGCGCAGCCTTTGCCCGCCCAATAGGTCTGAAGTCGCAGGAGGATTTCCTGAAAACTGCGCGGCTTGGCGGTCTGGGTCATGTCCGGGGCTCCCGTCTTGCGGTCGGCTGTCTGCTTAAGCGGCTGCGCGTCAAGGGTCAATGCGCCCGTCTGACCCTTTTTTGAGGTGACGCCCCGGGTCGGTCTGGTAAACAGATCGGTGAACAAAACAAAGAAATTCGAGGCCTGAGGGGCAAGTCCTGGTATGTTACGATCCATTCTGAAGGCAGGTGTGCTGGCATTGGTGCTGGCGCAGGGGGCTGCCGCGCAGGAGCGCGCGCGCGTCTATATCCAGATCGAGGCGCAGCCGAGCCTGAGCGAAGCCGAAACCAGCCTGCGGGGCTATGCCTCGGCGCTGTCGGATGTGAACGGGTTTGTCCTTGGCGGCGGCTGGTATGGCATCGCGCTTGGCCCCTATGAGCCGTCCGAGGCGGCGGATCTGCTGCGCGGCCTGCGCCAGCAGGGCCGGGTGCCGGGCGATTCCTACCTTGCCGGAGAGAGCGAATACGGGCGGCAGTTCTGGCCGGTGGGGGCGGGCCTCGGGTCGTCCTCCGGCACCTCTGACACCGAGGCGCCGGTGGCACAGAGCGTGACGCAGGTGCCGGTCACCTCCGCCCCGCTGGGCGAGACCGCGGCGCTGCCCGAGGCGCCTGAGGCGGCAGAGGCGCCTGTGGCAGCAGAGGCAGATCCGCTGTTTGATCCCGAAACCCCCGCCGAGGCCCGCCGCAGCGAGGCGGGCCTGACCGGCGAAGACCGCCGGATGCTGCAGGTGGCGCTGGAATGGTCGGGGCATTACGCGGCGGCCATCGATGGCGCCTTCGGGCAGGGCACCCGGGCCGCCATGGCCGACTGGCAGCGCGAAAACGGGCTGGAGGTGACGGGCGTGCTGACAACGCGCCAGCGTGAGCGGCTGCTGGGGCAGTACAACGCCGTGCTGGAGGGCATGGAGATGACGCCGGTGCGCGACGACCGCGCGGGCATCGCCATCGACCTGCCCATGGGCGCCGTGGCGCGCGACCGGGTCGAGTCGCCCTTCGTGATCTTTGGGTCCGGCGGCGTCGAGGGCGCGCAGGTGCTGCTGATCAGCGAGCCGGGCGACCGCGACACGCTTTGGGGCCTGTACGAGATCATGCAGACGCTGGAGATCGTGCCGCTGACCGGCGAGCGGTCGCGGCGCAATGACGGCTTCGTGCTGACCGGCGCCAACAGCCGCATCACCAGCCATACCGAGGTTGGTCTGCAGGACGGCCAGATCAAGGGCTGGACGCTGGTCTGGCCCGCAGGCGACGAGGAGCGCCGCGCCCGGATCCTTGGCCGGATGCAGGCGAGCTTCGAGCGGCTGTCCGGCGTGCTTGATCCGGCGCAGGTCAGTGATGACGGGCAGGCGCTGGATCTGGTCTCGGGCCTGCCGGTGCGGCGCCCGCGCGACGTGGCGGCGGGGTTCTTCGTGGACGGGCAGGGCGCGGTGCTGACCTCTGCCGCGGCGGTGGCGGGCTGCGGGCGCGTCACGCTGGATGGCGGCCATGTGGCGCGGGTGGTCCAGCAGGATGACGCACTGGGCGTGGCGCTGCTGCGCCCCGATGCGGCGCTGGCCCCGCGCGGCGTGGCGCGGCTGCGTGCCAGCCTGCCGCGGCTGCGTTCCGAAGTTGCGGTGGCGGGATATCCTTTTGGCGGGGTGCTGAGCGCGCCCACGCTGACCTTTGGCGCGCTGGCGGAAACGCAGGGGCTCGGCGGCGAGGAGCGGCTGGCGCGGCTTGATCTGTCCGCCTCCGCCGGGGATGCGGGCGGGCCGGTGCTGGATGCGGGCGGCGCCGTGCTGGGCCTGCTGATGCCGCGCGGCGATGCGGCGCGGCAGCTGCCCGAAGAGGTGGCCTTTGCCACCGATGCCGAGGCGCTGCTGGCCTTCCTGCGCAGCGCCGGGATCCGGGGCAGCGAAAGCGCGGGCGAGGGCGTGATCGCCCCCGAAGACCTGACCGACGTGGCCCGCGCCATGACGGTGATGGTCGGCTGCTGGGACTGAGGCGCGGGGGCTTTGCCCCCGGACCAAAGTCTGAGGGGGCTTTGCCCGCGAATTAACAGCTTGAGGGGGCTTTGCCCCCAAATTACAGTCTGAGGGGGCTTTGCCCCCTCGGGCCGCGGGCGGCCCTCACCCCCAGGATATTTTCGCCAAGAAGAAGCCGGAGATGTGATAGGCTCGCGCGCGTGCTGCCGCTTGCCCCAGACCCGCAATTGCGGCAGGGGAGAGCGCAGGTTCGGGCGCGAAGGAGCGACAGATGGATTATGGAAAGACCGGGGCGGGCAAGCCCGCCAAGAATGCGCCGCGCTTCAAGCCGGCGGGCGACAAGCCCGAGGGCAAGGACGCGCGCGGCGGCAAGGCCAGCAAGGAAGAGCTGCTGGCGCGGATGAAGGCGGCAGCCGAGGCCCGCAAACCCGAGTGAGGCGCAGGGCCTGCGGCCCATGAAAAAGGCGCGGGGGATTCCCGCGCCTTTGGTCTGTCCGCAGCAGGCGGATCAGTTCTTCGACTTGTCGACCATCTTGCCGGCAGAGATCCACGGCATCATGCCGCGCAGCTTTTCGCCGGTCGCTTCGATCTGGTGCTCGTCGTTGATGCGGCGGGTGGCCTTGAACGACGGCTGGCCCACGGCGTTTTCCAGCATGAAGTCCCGCACGAACTTGCCCGACTGGATGTCGGTCAGAACGGCTTTCATCCGGGCCTTGGTTTCGTCATAGGGCAGGATGCGCGGGCCGGAGACGTATTCGCCGTATTCCGCAGTGTTCGAGATCGAGTAGTTCATGTTGGCGATGCCGCCTTCGTAGATCAGGTCCACGATCAGCTTCACTTCGTGCAGGCACTCGAAATAGGCCATTTCGGGCGCGTAGCCGGCTTCGACCAGCGTCTCGAAGCCCATGCGGATCAGCTCCACCAGACCGCCGCAGAGCACGGCCTGTTCGCCGAAGAGGTCGGTTTCGCATTCTTCGCGGAAGTTGGTCTCGATGATGCCGGACCGGCCGCCGCCGATGGCGGAGCAGTAGGACAGGCCGATTTCCAGCGCGCGGCCCGAGGCGTCGTTGTTCACGGCCACAAGGCAGGGCACGCCGCCGCCTTTGGTGTATTCGCCGCGCACGGTGTGGCCGGGGCCCTTGGGCGCCATCATGATGACGTCGACGCCGGGCTTCGGCTCGATCAGGCCGAAATGCACGTTCAGGCCATGGGCGAACGCGATGGCCGCGCCTTCGCGCAGGTTGTCATGCACGTATTTCTTGTAGGTCTCGGCCTGAAGTTCGTCGGGCATGGTGAACATGATCAGGTCGCACCAAGCGGCGGCTTCGGCGATGCCCATGACCTGCAGGCCTTCGGCTTCGGCCTTCTTGGCGGAGGCGGAGCCTTCGCGCAGCGCGACCACGAGGTTGCGGGCGCCCGAATCGCGCAGGTTCAGCGCATGGGCGTGGCCCTGGCTGCCATAGCCAAGGATCGCCACTTTCTTGTCCTTGATCAGGTTGATGTCGCAATCGCGGTCATAATAAACGCGCATGGGTCTCTCCTTCCGGTGTTGTGGCGGGCACCATAGCCAGCGCGGCGCGAGATCGATTGCGTTCTTCTTGCGGATTTCCCTGATTGCTGCGATTTCATTCGCCATTGTGATGAAAGACGGAAAAATCATGCTGGATGACACGGACCGGCGCATCCTGCGCCAGTATCAGGCGGCCCCGGATCTGCCCGGCGCGGATCTGGCCGACCGGGCCGGGGTCACGCCCTCGACCCTTGCCCGGCGACTGGGGCTGATGCGCGAGGCGGGGGTGCTGCGCGGCACGCGCGGCGTGATTCACTGGCCCGCTCTGGGCTATGAGGTGGAGGTGTCGCTGCGGGTGACGCTGGACAAGACCGCGCCGCGCGCCTTCGATGACTTCATCGCGGCGGCGCGCGAGGTGCCGGAGGTGATCGAGATCCAGACCTTTCTGGGATCCATCGACGTGCGGCTGGCGGTGATCGCGCGCGATCTGGGCCATTACCAGACCGTCTACCGCTCCCGGCTGCTGACCCTGCCGCATATCGCCGATATCGAGGCGCTGATGCATGTGGCGCTGGTGAAATCCGACGAGACGGTGCCGCTGTGAGCGTGGCGCTGGACGAGACCGACCGCGCGCTGATCCGGGCATTGGCCGAGGATGCGGGGGCGAGCGCTGGCGCGCTGGGGCGCCGCTTTGGCCTGTCGCAGCCCGCCTGCTGGCGGCGGATCCAGCGGCTGCGCGCGGCGGGGGTGTTCCGGCGGGCGCGGCTTGATCTGGATCTGGAACGGCTGGGCTTCGGCGTGACGGTGTTTCTGGGCATCCGGCTCGCCACCAAGGGCCGCGTCAGCCTTGAGGATTTTGAACGCGCGGTCAGCGCCATCCCCGAAGTGCAGATCGTCGAGCATGTGCTGGGCGCCTTCGATTACCGGCTGCGGGTGGTGGCGCGCGACCTGCCGGATTTCGAACGGGTGCTGCGGCGCCGGATCATGACCCTGCCCGGGGTCGGCCATGTGGAGGCGAACGTGATGCTGAGCGAGGAACGCCGCCCCGGCCCGCTGGGCTGAGACAATCGGGCTGAGACAATTGGAGGCTTTGCACCCGCCCGCCGGAGCGGATACCCCTGTGCCATCAGCATCGGGGCTGGCAGGAACCGGCCCTCAGCACAAGGAGAACGCCATGGCGCTGCGCAAGGATGTCGACCCCGAGGGGCTGGACGAATTTTCCGTGGTCTTCACCGACCGCTCGCTGAACCACATGTCGGCAGCCTTTCAGGAGGTGATGCGCGACATCTCCGCCGGGCTGCGCGAGGTCTATGGCGCAGAGGCGGTGGCGCTGGTGCCGGGGGGCGGCAGCGTCGGCATGGAGGCGGTGGCCCGGCAGTTCGCGCGCGGCGCGAAGGTGCTGGTAGTGCGCAACGGCTGGTTCTCCTTCCGCTGGAGCCAGATCCTCGAGGCCGGGGATCTCGCCGCCGAGGTGACGGTGATGAAGGCCCGCCCCAGCGGCAACGGGCTGCAGGCGCCCTTCGCCCCCGCCCCCATCGAGGAAGTGGTGGCGCGCATCCGCGCCGAGGCGCCGCAGGTGGTGTTCGCGCCGCATGTGGAAACCTCTGCCGGGGTGATCCTGCCCGATGACTATATCGCCGCACTGGCCGAGGCCGCGCATGAGGTCGGCGCGCTGATGGTGCTGGACTGCATCGCCTCGGGCTGCGTCTGGGTCGATATGGCGCAGACCGGGGTGGATGTGCTGATCTCTGCCCCGCAGAAAGGCTGGAGCGCCACGCCCTGCGCCGGGCTGGTGATGCTGTCGGAGCGGGCGCTGGCGCGGCTGGAAACGACGCAGTCCGACAGCTTCGCGCTGGATCTGAAGAAATGGCGGCAGATCATGGCCGCCTACGAGATGGGCGGCCATGCCTATCACGCGACCCTGCCCACCGACGGGCTGCGGATGTTCCGCGACGCCATGGCGGAAACCCGCGCCTTCGGCTTTCCGGAGGCCAAGGAAGCGCAATGGGAACTGGGGCGCCGGGTGCGCGCGCTGCTGGCCGCGCGCGGCGTGACCTCGGTCGCTGCCGAAGGCTTCGGCGCGCCGGGGGTGGTGGTGAGCTACACCACCGACCCCGAAATCCAGTCCGGCCGCGCTTTTGTCTCCGGTGGTGCGCAGATCGCGGCAGGCGTGCCGCTGCAATGCGACGAGGGCCCGGAGTTCTGCACCTTCCGGCTCGGCCTCTTCGGGCTCGACAAGCTGCGCGACGTGGACGGCACGGTGGCGCGGCTCGAGCGTGTGCTGGCGGAGGTTCTGCCGTCCTGAGCCAAGGGCGGGGGCGCTGCCCCCGGACCCCCGGGATATTTGGGGCCAATGGAAACATGAAGCGCGGCTCAGGTCTTCCATTGGCTCCAAATATCCCCGCCGGAGGCAGGCCTGACGCTGCGGCCGGGACCGAAGGCGGGGGCTCTGTTCGGGGCTAGCTGCTGGCGCCCAGCCCCAGCTGCATGAGAGTGCGGCGCACGGGGGGAGCGCCGTAGAGCAGGTTCAGCGCCGCGGCGCGGGCGTCGCGCAGCGCGGGGGCCGAGAGCATGGAGGCGCGGTTCAGCGCGGTGATCCCGGCGATGCGGGCGCGGATGTCCGGCAGGCGGGCGCGGGAATAGGCATCGAGCATCTCGGGCGCGCCCAGCCGGTCCGGGCTGGTGCTGGCCAGATCATGCAGCACCCGCATGTCGGCCAGCGACATGTTCAGCCCCTGAGCCCCGATCGGCGGCACCACATGTGCGGCCTCGGCGACCAGCGCGAGGCGCTGTGCGGTCAGCCGCGTCGCCTCCTGCGCGATGATCGGCCAGATCGTGCGGCGCGAGGCCAGCGTGAGCGGGCCGAAAAGGTGACAGGAGCGATGCGACATCTCCTGCTCGAACGCCTCGGCGGGCAGGGCCATCAGCGCCTCGGCCTTCGGGCCTTCTTCCATCCAGACCACGGCAGAGGAGGGGCGGCCCTCGTGATCGGGCAGCGGCACGAGCGTGAAGGGGCCGCCGCTGCGATGGATCTCGGTGGAGACATTGTCATGCGGCAGCGGGTGGGTGACGGCGAAGGCCAGCGCCTTCTGGCCGAAGCGGGTGGTGCGGACGGGGATGCCTGCCGCCTGCCGCATCGGCGAGTTGCGCCCGTCCGCGGCGATGACCAGCCGGACCTCGACCCTCCTGCCATCGGACAGTCCGACCCGTGCGGAGGCATCGCGGGTGAAGAGGCGGGTGGTGGCGGTGCCCGGGCGGAAGGTCACGCCGGGCAGGTCGGCCAGATGTGCCGCGATCTCGCGGCGCAGCAGCCAGTTGGGCAGGTTCCAGCCGAAGGGCTGGTCCGAAATGTCGGCGGCGTCGAAATCGCGGCTGAGGCGGGGTTCGGGAAACTCGCCGCCTGCATCCACGATACGCATCACCTGCAGCGGCGTGGCATGGGGGGCAAGCCGGTCCCAAAGCCCGGCCTGCGCCAGAAAAGCCTGCGCGGGCTGCAGGAAGGCGGTGCTGCGCAGATCCGACCCCTCGGACTCCCGCGTGGTGACGGGGGGCGCGGGATCGACGCAGAGCACGCGGAAGCCCGCAGCCCCGAAGGCTGCGGTGGCGATGAGCCCGGCAATGCCGCCGCCGGAGATGAGAATGTCGTGGTCCATGGCCTGCTCCCTTGGCATCTGCGCGGCGCCGCGCTGGCACTCCTGTCCCCTTATCTAGGGCGCGGCGGGCGGGTTGGACATGCGGCGTTCTTGCCCATCGGCCTTTGCGGCAGGTCTGGTCGCCGCCGGGCTCCCCGCTCTATCCCAGACGGCGCAGGAAATCCGGCAGGTCGTCGGTATGGTGGTGGATGTGATCGCCCGGCGCGCGGGCCGGGGCCACATGCACGGTGCGCATCCCCAGCGCATGCGGGGCGGCGAGGTTGCGGGGGTCATCCTCGAACATGGCGGCGGTGGCGGCATCGGTGCCGTCGCGAGCGAAGATCCGGGCAAAGGCCTCGGGCTGCGGCTTGGGCAGGAAGCCCGCATCCTCCACGCCATAGATCGCGTCGAAGGCGGCTTCGAGGCCGCGCGCCTCCAGCACCCGGGCGGCATAGGGGGCGCTGCCATTGGTGTAAACGATCTTGCGTCCGGGCAGGGCGGTGATCAGCCGGGCCAGATGTGGATCCGGGGTCAGCGCGTCAAAGGAGATGTCGTGCACCTCCACCAGATAGGCGTCGGGATCCACCTCGTGATGCGCCATCAGCCCGGCCAGCGTGGTGCCGTGATCCTGCCAGTAGCGCAGGCGCAGCGCGCTGGCCTCGGCTTCGGCATGGCCGGTGACCCGCATGACAAATTCGGTCATCCGCCGCTCGATCTGGTCGAAGAGCCGCACCGCGGGAGAATAGAGCGTGTTGTCCAGATCGAAGACCCAATGCCGGACATGAGAGAAATGCTGCTTTACCATGGGATCATCTTATGGCCTGACGCGCGGCGCGGCAATATGGATGGATTGATCCCGGGCGCCCCGGGCCGCTATCCTGCCGGGATATCTGAAGGAGACCGCAGCGCATGACCCATCCCCGGACGCCCGCCAAGGACGCCTACACGCTGATCCTCGAGGCGATCGACCAAGGGGTCTACCGTCCGGGCGACCGGCTGGTGGAAAGCGAGCTGGCCGACCGGTTCGGCGTGTCGCGCACCCCGATCCGCGAGGCGCTGCAGCGGCTGGAGACGCAGTCGCTGCTGGCACGGGACGGGCGGTCGCTGATCGTGGCCTCGCTGGATCACAACCAGATGGCCGAGCTTTACGTGGTGCGCACCGAACTGGAGGGGCTGGCGGCGCGGCTGGCCGCGCGCCATGCCACCGACGAGGAGGTGCAGGTGCTGCGCGACATGGTGACGGAGGACCGCGCGCTGCTGGGGGATCCGGGCGCGCTTGCGCGGGCCAACCGGCGGTTCCACCGGATGATCCATCTCGCCTCGCACAACCGCTATCTGGTGCAGCAGCTTGATCTGGTGCACCGGTCGATGGCGCTGATGGCCACCACCTCGCTGGCGGCGGAGGGGCGCGGCGAGGTGGCGCTGGCCGAGCATCAGGCGATTGTCGATGCGGTGGGGCGGCGCGATGGCGCGGCGGCGGACAAGGCGCTGCGCGAGCATATTTCGATGGCCTTCGTCACCCGGCTGAAGCTGGACAGCCGTCAGCCGGGCTGAGCCCGGGTCAGGGCGCGGATTCGGGGAGGTCGGCGCCGTCATGGTCCGGGGCGGAATGGCCATGCATGGTCTTGTCCCAGTAGAAGGGCCGGTGCAGCAGTTCCCACAGCGCCTTGTAGGCGGCGAGCGTTCCCAGCGGATAGTAAAGAAACAGCGTCGGCACCACCGGCAGCAGCCCGCCATGCGGGCTGCGCGCCACGGCGGCGAGCGAGCAGAGCAGCGACACCGCCTCGGCGGTCAGAAACGTGCCGACCAGCAGCCGCATCTGGCCTGCGGAGAGGCTCGAGGCCAGCGGATGCGGCAGCCCCGCCAGCACCAGCCAGAACGACCACAGCACCGGCGCCAGCAGCGCCTGCAGCAGGCCGGGCACAAAGATCAGCTGGAAGCCCGCAAAGCCCCATGGCCCCAGATCGCGCCAGAGCTGGCGCGGGCGGCGCATGTGCACGGCCCATGTCATCATGTAGCCCTTGAGCCAGCGCGAGCGCTGCCGCACCCATGGCCAGGGGCGGTTGTTGGCCTCTTCGCGGGTGGGCGTGGCCAGCAGGTCGGTGACATAGCCGAACCGGGCCAGCCGCACGCCCAGATCGGCATCTTCGGTGACGTTATGGGCATCCCAGCCGCCCACATGGTCCAGCGCTTCGCGGCGGAAGAACACCGTGGTGCCGCCGAGCGGGACCGGAAAGCCGAGACGGGCCAGACCGGGCAGCAGGATCCGGAACCATGTGGCGTATTCGATGGTGAAACACCGCGCCAGCCAGTTGGCGCGCGGATTGTAGAAATCGAGGATCCCCTGCACGCAGGCGACCTGCGGCGGGGCCCGTTCGAAATGATGCGCGACGCGGCGGATCTGGTCGGGGCTGGGCGAATCCTCGGCGTCATAGATGCCGATGATCTGGCCCCGGGCAAAGCGCAGCGCATAGTTCAGCGCGCGCGGCTTGGTGGTGACAGGGCCTTCGGGCACGGTCACGGTGCGGATCCATGGCGGCAGCGGCGTGCGGGCCAGCGTGCGCCGGGTCAGATCATCCCCCGCCTCCAGCACCAGCAGCACCTCGAGCAGGGCGCGCGGATAGTCGAGGCGGCTGAGGCGGCGCACCAGCGTGTCGGCGATGTGTTCCTCGCGGAACAGCGGCACCAGCAGCGACACCTCGGGCAGCGGTCCCGAAGCCGGGGCGGCGGGCGCGCTGCGGCGCCAGCCCGCGAGCAGCGCCGCGCCCTTGGTGATCTGGGCAAGCAGCAGCGACAGCAGCGCCAGCGCCAGCGCCGCGCCGAAAAAGGCGACGGGCCAGACCACCAGCAGCGCCAGGCAGGTCAGGGTCAGCCCGCCCGCCAGCGCAAGCTGCCGTGGCGTCGCGCCAGAAATGTCGCGGCAGCTGAGTTCGGCAGGCACCTGCGCTTCGGCGGCCCGCGCCATGTCGTCGCCATGACGCAGCGCGATTTCGGCGTGAATGTCGGATTCCAGCGCCAGCGCCATGGCGACGGGGCCGCAATCGGGGGCAAGCGCCTGCAGCACGGCGGCAAAACCCTGTGGCTGGGCGGTGGCGATCACCAGCGTCGCCCCCGCGCGCATCCATGGCAGGGCGGCAAGGCGCAGGCAGGTTTCGGGCGGCAGCAGATCCGCCAGCGCCGGATCGGGGGGGCAGCTGGCACGGTCCAGCGCCAGCACGCCGCAGTGCCGGGCCATCGCGTCGCGCAGATCTGCGGGGGATACCGTGTCTTCTGCCAGCAGGACGCGGGTGATGTCGGTGCCGCTGCGGCGGCTTTCGCCAAGCGCGCGCAGCGCCGCGGACGGCGCAAGGCGGCACTGTTCCATCAGCAGCGCGGCCACGGGCCGTCCCCTGCCGGGGGATCCGGTCGGCGCGGCGGGGGCAGAGCGCGGCTGACGCACGAGGTGATCCTTTCCTTTGCGGAGAGGATCACCTCAGATTGGTAAAAAAAGCTTTAATCTGAGCAGGTTGTTAACCATTTTCCGCATGGCGGTGCGGAAATCCGGCACGCTCCCGCTCAGGCGCCCATGCTGTTCACGAACCGTTCGAAGAGATAGAAGCTGTCCTGCGGTCCGGGGCTGGCCTCGGGGTGGTGCTGCACGCTGAACACCGGGCGCTCGCTCATGCGAATCCCGCAGTTCGACCCGTCGAACAGGCTGACATGGGTTTCCAGAACGCCTTTGGGCAGAGTCTGGCTGTCCACCGCGAAGCCGTGGTTCATCGAGGTGATCTCGACCTTGCCGGTCTCCACATCCTTGACGGGGTGGTTCGCGCCGTGATGGCCGTGGTTCATCTTGATGGTCTTGCCGCCAAGCGCCAGCGCCAGCATCTGGTGGCCAAGGCAGATGCCGAACATCGGCAGGTCGGTGTCATCCAGCAGGCCGCGGATCATCGGCACGGCATAGGCGCCGGTGGCGGCGGGATCGCCGGGGCCGTTCGACAGGAAGATGCCGTCGGGGGAATGGGCCAGCACCTCTTCCTTGGTGGCGGAGGCGGGCAGCACGGTCACGTCGCAGCCCGCCGAGGCGAGGCAGCGCAGGATGTTGCGCTTGGCGCCATAGTCGATGGCGACCACTTTCTTGCGCGGCGCGGTCTGACGGGCATAGCCTTCAGGCCAGGCCCACCGCATTTCGTCCCAGCGGTAGCTCTGCGCGCAGGTCACGTCCTTGGCCAGATCAAGACCGGTCAGGCCCGGAAAGGCGCGCGCGGCGGCGACCAGCGCCTCCACGTCGAAATTGCCCTCGGGGTCATGGGCCAGTGCCACATGCGGGGCGCCCTGCTGCCGGATGGCGCGGGTCAGCCGCCGGGTGTCGATGCCGCCGATGGCGATGCGGCCCCGCGCTGCCAGCCATTCGGACAGCTGCTGCACGGCCCGCCAGTTGGAGGACTGCGTGGGCATCCATTTCACTACCATGCCCGCCGCCACCGGATCGCCGGTTTCGTCATCCTCGGGGGTGACGCCGGTATTGCCGATATGCGGGAAGGTGAAGGTCACGATCTGGCCCGCATAAGACGGGTCCGTCATGATTTCCTGATAGCCGGACATGGCGGTGTTGAAACACAGCTCGGCCTGGGCCTGGCCGGTGGCGCCGAACCCCTGGCCGTAAAACAGCGTGCCATCGGCGAGGGCGAGGCAGGCGGTGGGCTTCTGCGGGGTGGCGAGCGACATGGCGCGACTCCTCTGCTTTTGGGGGCTGTTGGCAAATCGGGCCATACCTAAGGGCAGGGCGGAGCCGGGTCAAGGGCTCATTTGTGACGCGAAGTCAAGCAAAATCAAAGACTTGGTTCCATATCGCGCAGAGTTGCGCGCCCTTGAGCCTTTCGGTAGGCTCAGGTCTTGAACAGCTTCCGGGGACTCCTTTCGATGGAATTGCGCGAACGCATCATGGCCGCGACCAAGCAGGCCATGCGAGACAAGGCGGCAGATCGGCTGTCGACATTGCGGCTGATCTCTGCCGCGTTCAAGGATCGGGACATTGCCGCCCGCGCCGAAGGACAGGAAGGCGGGGTCGAAGACAGCGAATTGCTGGCGATCCTTGCCAAGATGGTCAAGCAGCGCCGCGAAAGCGCGCGCACCTATGAAGAAGGCGGGCGGCTGGATCTGGCCGAACGCGAACTGGCCGAGATCGTGGTGATCGAGGAATTCCTGCCCAAGCCGCTGAGCGAGGAGGAGGTGACCAAGGCCGTGGATGCCGCCGTTGCCGAACTGGGTGCAAATTCCATCCGCGACATGGGCCGGGTGATGGGCGTGCTGAAGGCGCGCTATCAGGGCCGCATGGATTTTGGCGCGGTGGGGCCGCTGGTCAAGGACCGTCTGGCGGGCTGAGGCGCCTAGGGCGCGGGGAAGTCCCGCGCCACCGCCGCCCGTTCGGCGGCATCGCGCAGCGCGAATCGGCGCACGAACCGGGTCTTGAACCCCACCCTGCCGCGGCGGGCGCCAAAATTCTCGCCGTGGTTCAGCACATACAGCACCGCAGGCCGGGGCAGCGCCACCGGCGCGAGCCCCGCCAGCCGCGCCAGATACGGAAACATCCGGTGTTCATGCGCGGTCATCGCCCTGAGGAAAGGCGCGCTTTGCGGCAGATCCGGATCATGGCGCAGCGCCATGCAGGATCCGCACAGTTTCCAGAACGGTTTGCGCAGCGGCTGGCGCAGCGACGGCGGGCCCGCCAGCGCCACCTCGCCGCTGGCATGGTCCATGACATAGCCCTGCGCCACCAGATAGCCGCGCGCCTGCTGGTCCAGCATTTCCGCCACGGTGCCGTCGCGCAGCAGGTCATCGGCATCGAAGCTCATGACATAGGCGGGTTTGCGGGTGAGCGCGGGCAGATGATCGCAGAGCGCCGCGAGCTTGCGCCATTTGTCATTGCCCGGCGTGGGGTCGGTGAAGGGCAGCCATGTGATGCGCGGATCGTCGGGCAGGGGCGGGCGCTCCTGACAGCAGATCACCGCCTGCCAGTTACCGCTCTGGCGCTGGAAACTTTCCAGCGTGCGGGCAAGCCGCGCGGTTACCGCGTGCCAGTCGCCGACGTGATGCGGCCCCACCAGCGGGATCAGAAAGATCACCTGCTCTGCCGGGGCGGCGGAGGGCGGGGCCTGCCGCCGTGCCAGCGCCGCCGCCTCTGACGGGGCGGGATCAAGGGTCAGGGCCAGCGCCGGGCTGACCGCTGCGGCGAGCCGCAGCACGCGCCGTTTCCATTTCGGGGTGGCCTGTGCCTGCGCCATCTTCGCTCCGTCTCGGGGTCAGGGCCGGGCGATCTGCCGCACCCTGTCGGAAAGTTCGGCATAAAGCGCCTTGCGTTCGTCTTCGCTGAGAAACGCGCCGATCTCAACCTCGCGCCCGCTGCCTTTCAGCGTGACATAATAGGGCACGGGGCCGCCTTTTTCATGCAGGCTGACGCTGACCCAGTAGGGATTGCCCTCCCAGTCCTGCGCCGGGCCGCGCGGGTTGTGGCGGGTCAGCCGCAGGTGATCGGGGCTGAGTTCCAGCACTTCGAGGATCTGGCGGTCGCGTTCATTGCGGCGCAGCGCGTACCAGATCGCCCAGAGGGCCGCGAGCATGAAGGGCAGCAGCCCCCAGAGCAGCACGGTGCCCAGCACGGCATAGATCGGAAACAGCGCCAGAAAGAAGAAGATGCCGATGAAGGTGACAAAGCCCTTGGCGGACAGCGACTGGTGCGGCCAGAGCCGCAGCTCTGCCGCCGGTGCCGTCCGATCCGTGGTGGTCCAAGCATATGGCATGGCCGGAATGTATCATTGGCGCCGGGCGTGTCTAACGCAAAGATGCCGCAGGGGCTCAAACGAAACCGGCCCCGGAGATGCTCTCCGGGGCCGGTCCAGCAGGTCAGGTCAGCGCGTCAGTGCGCGTGGCCCTTATCCCAGTCCTCGCGCTTCGGCAGCTGCTCGAACGTGTGTTCGGGCGGGGGCGAAGGCAGGGTCCATTCCAGCGTGTCCGCGTATTCGTTCCACGGGTTCGGGGCGGTGCAGGCCACGCCTTTGCGCAGCGAGTGCCACATCACCCAGAAGAAGAACAGGAAGGAGGCGAAGCTGATGATCGCGCCCCAGCTCGACACGTGGTTCCAGAGCGCGAAGGCTTCGGGATAGTCGATATAGCGGCGCGGCATGCCCTGACGGCCAAGGAAGTGCTGCGGGAAGAACGTCAGGTTCGCACCGATGAACATGGCGTAGAAATGCAGCTTGCCAGCCCATTCGGGATACATCTTGCCGGTCATCTTGGGGAAGTAGAAATAGACCCCCGCGAAGATGGCAAACACCGCACCAAGGCTCATCACGTAGTGGAAATGCGCCACCACGTAATAGGTGTCGTGATAGGCCCGGTCGACGCCTGCCTGGCTGAGCACCACGCCGGTCACGCCGCCCATGGTGAACAGGATCAGGAAGCCGATCGCCCAGAGCATCGGTGTCTTGAACTCGATGGAGCCGCCCCACATCGTGGCGATCCAGCTGAACACCTTGACCCCGGTCGGCACCGCGATGACCATCGTGGCCAGCATGAAGTAGCTCTGCTGGGTCAGCGACATGCCCACGGTGTACATGTGGTGCGCCCACACGACGAAACCGAGCGCGCCGATCGCGATGATCGCCCAGACCATCGGCAGGTAGCCGAAGACCGGCTTGCGCGAGAAGGTGGCGATGACGTGGGAGATGATGCCGAAGCCCGGCAGGATCACGATATACACTTCCGGGTGGCCGAAGAACCACAGGATGTGCTGGTACAGCACGGGGTCGCCGCCGCCTGCGGGATCAAAGAAGGTGGTCCCGAAGTTCCGGTCGGTCAGCAGCATGGTGATGGCGCCAGCCAGCACCGGCAGGGCCAGCACGATCAGCCACGCGGTCACGAAGACCGACCATGCAAACAGCGGCACCTTGAACAGGGTCATGCCGGGGGCGCGCATGTTCAGGAAGGTGGTGATGATGTTGATGGCCCCAAGGATCGACGAGGCGCCCGAGACGTGCACCGCAAAGATCGCGAGATCGGTGGAGAAGCCGCCTTCGGTGGTCGAGAGCGGCGGATAGAGCACCCAGCCGATCCCCGAGCCAAGCTGGCCATTGCCGCCGGGGCTGAAGACCGAGACCACGGCCAGCAGCGAGCCTGCGACGAACAGCCAGTAGCTGAGGTTGTTCAGCCGCGGGAAGGCCATGTCCGGCGCGCCGATCTGCAGCGGCATGAAATAGTTGCCAAAGCCGCCGAACAGCGCCGGGATCACCACGAAGAACATCATCAGGATCCCGTGTCCGGTGATCATGACGTTCCAGAGATGGCCGTTGGGGGTGCAGTTTTCGGTGGCGGTCGGGAAAAGCCGCGCCCCTTCCATGCACATGAACTGCACGCCGGGCTCCATGAGCTCCAGTCGCATGTAGACGGTGAAGGCCACGGAGATCAGGCCCACGATCGCCGAGGTGATCAGGTAAAGAATCCCGATATCCTTGTGATTCGTGGACATGAACCAGCGGGTGAAGAACCCGCGGTCGTCCTCGTGCTCGTGGCCGTGAATGGCGGCGTCTGCCATTGTGTGCCTCCTGTTGGTCTCGTCCAAAGCGTCGCAAGGGGGCACGCAAACTGACCGCGGCGCCCTCGGTTCCGATTTTCCTTTTAGAATGTGACCGTCGCAGCGGCAACGGACTCAATTGATCCAGATCAAACTTTATTGTCGCACCCGGCGCAGGGCTTGCGGGCTGCGGCGGGCCTGCGCGAAGGGCGGGTTTTCCTGACCTGCGCGCGGCGGGCAGGGCGCGTATGGTCGCCCCATGTCCCACCCCGGAGAGTTCGCCATGCGCCGCCTCAGCCTGCCTTACGTGTCCCGCCTGTCCCGGCTCTTCCGGGCGCTCGAGACGCCGTTCGCCCGGCGCCAGCGCCGTCTGGCGGGCCGGGTGGCGGCGCTGCGCGCGCTGGATGATGCGGCGCTGGCCGGGCTGGGGCTGCGGCGCGACCAGATCATCGCGCATGTGTTTCTGGGTCAGGCCACGCTGCGCTGATCCCCTCATCCTGCCGCGGGACTGTCCCCCTTGCGGCGGGTGCTCTGGCCGGAGCGGCCTGTTCTCCCCAAACCCCGACCGCCGCTCCGGTCAGACCTTCATTCCGCGGCAGCGGTCCGGCAGGCGGGGCGGGCTTCTGCGGCAAAGACCTGATCGAAGCCGCGCCGGAGCGCCACGTCCAGATCGGCCATGCCCACCGGCAGCCCCAGATCGACAAGGCTCGTCACGCCGAACTCCCGGATGCCGCAGGGCACGATGCCGCTGAAATGCTCCAGATCCGGCTCCACATTGATCGAGATGCCGTGAAAGCTGACCCATTTGCGCAGCCGGATGCCGATGGCCGCGATCTTGTCCTCGGCCAGCCCGCCATCGGTGCGGCGGGGCCGGTCGGGGCGTTCCACCCAGACCCCCACGCGCCCCTCGCGGATATGGCCCGTCACGTTGAACTCCGCCAGCGCCGCGATCACCCAGGCTTCCAGCTGGCGCACGAAGCAGCGCACGTCGCGCCCGCGCGCGCCCACGTCGAGCATGACATAGACCACCCGCTGGCCGGGCCCGTGATAGGTGTATTGCCCGCCGCGCTTGCTGGGAAAGACCGGAAAGCGGTCGGGGCTGTGCAGATCCTCGGGTCGGGCGGAGGTGCCTGCGGTATAAAGCGGCGGATGCTCCACCAGCCAGACCGCCTCGGGGGCCTGCCCCGCGGCAATCGCCTCGGCCCGCGCCTCCATGAAGGCCACCGCCTCGGGATACCCCGTGAGCCCCTCGCTTGTGATCCACTCCACCATGGCCCGCCGCCTTCTGCCTGATCCACGCCAAGATCAATGCCGTCTGAAGCCCCCGCCTGCAAGTCCGCGCGGCCCGGCCCGGACGGGGGCGGAAAATTTCCGGGCCCCCGCGCTTTTGCTCTTCACAAGCCCGGCGGGCTTTTGTAGGTAGCGCGTCACCAGCCCAGACAGTGCGGTCGTGGCGGAATGGTAGACGCGCAGCGTTGAGGTCGCTGTGGGGTAACACCCGTGGAAGTTCGAGTCTTCTCGACCGCACCAATTTCCCGAAACTCGAGGCGCTAGCCTTGGCCCTGCCATGATCATGGCGGGGGCTTTTGCGTCTGTGGGGGCTGCTATTTCCGGAAGATCAGGAGGCGGGGCCGGTCAGTTTCTGGCGGGCGGTGCCGGGGGCGTCGTGGGTGTTGCCGGGCAGGGGCGCGTTCTGGTCCACGAAACGCCGGATCAGATGCGCGAAAAAGGCCAGTTCGTCACGGGTTTCGGCCAGACGGTCCAGCCGGGTCGCGACCAGATCGCACACCTCCGGATCCTGCAGCGCGCGCTGGTCGATCTGCGCCAGTTCCAGCGTCGGGGTCAGAAAGCTCAGCAGCGCTTCGGCGGCGGTCTTGTCGAGCCCCTGCCGCGTCATGTCCTCGGTGCGGTGCTGCGGCTGCAGAAAGGACTGCAGCGCCCCGAAGGCCCGCTTGAACCGCAGCGTGACCCTCTGCACCCCCATCACCGGCAGATGCGACAGCACCCTGACCCCGCCAAGGATCAGATGCGGCAGCTGCAGCACGGCGGCATTGGCCGCATGCACCTGCTGGTCGAAGCCTTCGGGCAGGTAGGGCGCGATGGAGTCCTGAAATTCGGGGGTGAAGGCGCGGTCCAGCGGCAGCGGCTGGGCAAAGCTCAGCCTGTGGCGCACCTCGGAGAAATTCAGCGACACCCGCTCCGCCATCCAGACACGCGCCACCTCGTCCCGGCTGAGCGAGATTTCCAGAAGAAAGCCATCAGAGGGGGTCGTGATGCGCTGGACCTGCAAGATGTGCCTTTCCGGGCAGGGGGACCTTTTGGTCCGAGACTGGGGTAAACAAGTTAATGATTGATTAACCCCACGATGACTCCGCCGATCTTCACCGTATGGTTACACATCTTCCGGGCGCTGCGCCAAGTCCGGAATCGCTGTCAGCAGGCCGAATCTCTGGCTGCTGTCCGGGCTGCCATAGAGGCTGAGCCGGAACCGCCTGCCGCCTGCGCTCAGTTCCGCCACCAGCGGCGTCCCGCAGGGGGCTTCGGTCAGCAGCCAGCGGCAGTGCGCGCGGTCCTGCGGATCGATTCTGGCCAGAATCTCCTCCAGCTGGGGGGCGGTTTCCACGTCGAGCCCCAGATGCGCGCAGGCGAGCGGGCTGAAATAGCTGAGCCCGCTGGTGAAGGTATAGGACCAGAAGCCCGACCCTTCCAGAGCCAGCAGGCTGTTGAGCTGCCGCAGCAGGATGTCCTCGCTGCGGTGCCGGGTGCAGTCGCGGACCACACCCACCAGACCGACACCGCGCCCGGCCTCGTCGCGGATGATGGCGCCTGCGCTTTCCACCACGATGATCCGCCCGTCGATACGCCGCAGCCGGGCGAAGAAATGGAACTTGTTGTCGCGGTCATCGGCGATTGCGGCCTGCGCCAGCTGCCGCACCATCAGCCGGTCATCCTCGTGGAACATGGCGACGGCGGTTTCCACCGGCACCGGCGCGCCGGAGGGCTGCATGCCATGGATGACAAAGGTTTCCTCCGACCAGTCCACGGTGCCTTTGCCGATCTCCACCTGCCAGATGCCGATGGGGCCGAAGCTGCGGATCGCCTGACTGAGCATCCGGTCATAGCGCATCTCCGCCACGCTCAGCACCACGGTCAGCCCCACCGGCGGGTCGTCCGCCGCGACCAGCGGCGTGACGGTCACGGTGTAAAGCTGGTCGCGGTCTTCGTATTGATGCTGCTGCGGCGTGCCCTCGCGCAGCGCCTGCGTGCAGATCGCGGCCAGCGCGGGCAGGCCGGGCGGCATGTGGCACTGGGTGAGATGGCCGAAGCCCGCGCTGTCGCGGCGCAGCCGGAAGGTGCGGATCGCCCGCTCCGAGGCGTGGCGGATCATCAGATCCGGCCCCAGCATCATGGTCTCCGTCGGCAGTTCCCGCACCAGCCCGTCAAGTTCGGCGGTCATGCGCTGCAGCTCGGCGGATTTCAGGATCAGTTCCTCGTTGACAGTGATCAGCTCTTCGTTGGTGGACTGCAGTTCCTCGTTCGAGGTTTCCAGCTCCTGATTGGCGGATTGCAGGTCTTCGTTGGCGACCTGCAGCGCCTCGATCAGCGTCTGCAGGGTCTCGCCAGTGCTGCGCAGCTGGCCGCTGGTGCTGGCCAGCCGGTCGCGGGTGCGGGCGAGTTCGGTTTCCAGATGCTCCAGATAGGCGGCGCGGTCCAGCGGTGCCGCTTCGGCGCGGGGGCGGGTGCCGGTTTCCACGCCGAACAGGATGAGCGGCGGCCCGGCCTCGCGGGCGACGGGATAGGCGCGCAGCCGGACCCGGTCGAAATCGCGCCCCTCCAGATCCTTCCAGAGCCCGGTCTGGCGCTGCCCGCCATGCAGCGCCAGATGCAGCAGCGCGGTGGCCGCCCCCGCCAGTGGCCCCCGCAATGCCGCCAGCGTCATGCCGCCGTGGAACGGATCGGTCAGCGCCACGAAGGGGGCAAGATCGCCGTAGATCTTGAGGATGCGCCCGTCCGCACCACACAGGAAGCCCTGCGGGACCACGGCGCGCGCCAGCGCGTCAAAGCCGGGATCGGCCTGCGCGGGGCCGGGCAGGGCGGCGCGCGGCGCGACGGCCCCGCTGCGCTTGGCAAAGATGCGGTGCCGGGGGGCCAGGGGGGCGAACTGCGAGTCCAGCGGGCCGGTGGTTTCGGCGCTGCCCAGAAACAGCAGGCCGCGCGGGGCCAGCGCGTAATGCAGCCGGGACAGCACCTGTTCCTGCAGCCCGGTGTCGAAATAGATCAGCACGTTGCGCAGGCTGACCAGATCCAGCGACAGAAAGGCAGGATCCTGCACGACATTGTGGTGGCTGAAGGTCACGACGTTGCGCAGCCGCGATCCGACGGTGATCCGCTCTCCGGCCATGTCGAAATAGCGGCGATAGGCGGGGGGGATCTGCGCCAGCGCCGAGGCGGGATAGCTGGCCTGCCGCGCCAGATCCAGCGCGCGGTCGTCGATGTCGGTGGCAAAGACCTGCAGCCTTGCGCGGTCCAGCTGGTGCAGGCCGCCCAGCGCCTCGGCGGCAAGGATGGCCAGCGACCATGCTTCCTCGCCGGTGGCGCAGCCGGGCACCCAAAGCCGCAGCGGCGCGCCGGGCCGCGTGGCCTGCGCCACGCGCGCGTCCAGCTGTTCGGCCAGCGCGGCAAAGGCCTCGGGATCGCGGAAAAACCGCGTGACCGAAATCAGCAGATCCCGGAACAGCGCGTCCAGTTCCGCCGCGTCCTCCCGGCAGAGCGCCACATAAGCGCCAAGGTCCGCGACATCGCGGGCCACCATGCGCCGCTGCAGGCGCCGCGTCAGCGTGCTGTCCTTGTAGCCGCGGAAATCCGCCCCCTGCCGGGCCTGCAGCAGCGCGAAGAGTTCAGCGCCGGAGCCGCCTTCTGTGCGGTCCAGATCCAGCGGTATCGCGGCCTGCGGACGGCACAGCAGCGTGGCCAGATGCGCGCCGATCCGCTGCGGGGTCAGCACCAGATCCACGCCGCCGCTGCGGATCGCCGAATGCGGCATCGCCTCGTAGCGCGCGGTGGCCGGATCCTGCGCCAGCGTCAGCCCGCCCGCCTCGCGGATGGAGAGCAGGCCATAAGTGCCGTCGCTGCCGGTGCCCGACAGCACGATGCCGATGCAGTCCTCGCCGCGCCCGGCGGCCAGCGACTGGAACAGCCGGTCGGCAGAGGGTTTGGGCGCGGTGCCCTGCGCCTGTGGCGCCACGGGCTGAATCCGGCCCTGATCCAGCACCACATCCGATCCCGGCGGCGGCAGGTAAAGACAGCCCGGCTGCGGGTCGGTCGGGCCGGACAGTTCCCGCACGGCAAGCGGCATGTCGCGTCCCAGCAGGTCGGGCAGCAGGCTCTGGTGATCGGGGGCCATGTGCTGGGCCAGCACGAAGCTGCCGCCGCAGCCCGCGGGCAGGGCGCGCAGCAGGGTCATGCAGGCCTCGAGCCCGCCTGCCGAGGCGGCGATCCCCACCAGAACCGGCCCCTGTCCGCTGTCGGTCATTGCGCCTGCATCCCCTGTCACGCCACGGCGCACCCTATCGCAGCCCCGGCCTGCGGCGAAGAGCTTTTGCACCCGGCGCCGCCTGCCGGATAGGCGGCACGGGACCATGGAAACCGGCGGGCAGGCGGCGAGGCTTTACATCACACGGGCAAGAGGGTCTTTTGCTTCCGAGGCATCACAGGCGGACCCTTTTCATGGCGATCACGGCAAGCATCCACCATCTGACCCATTACAAATACGACCGTCCCGTGACGCTGGGGCCTCAGATCATCCGGCTGCGTCCCGCACCACATTCGCGCACCCGCGTCATCTCGCATTCGCTGAAGGTGTCGCCGGGGGGGCATTTCGTCAATCACCAGCAGGACCCTTATGGCAACTGGCTGTCGCGCTTCGTCTTTCCGGAGCCGGTGCGTGAATTCCGCATCGAGGTCGATCTGGTTGCGGACATGACCGTCTACAACCCGTTCGATTTTTTCGTGGATGACAGCGCGCAGGTCTGGCCGTTCGAATATCCGGCGGATTTTTCCGAAGATCTGACCATCTACCGCAAACCGGAAGAGGCCGGACCCCGGCTCAGGGCCTATGTCGCCTCCATCGCCCGCAAGAAGACCAACACCGTCGATTTCCTTGTGGCGCTGAACGCGCAGCTGGCGCGCGACATCGGCTATATCGTGCGGCTGGAACCGGGGGTGCAGACCCCGGACGAGACGCTGCATCTGGAACGCGGATCCTGCCGCGACACGTCCTGGCTGCTGGTGCAGATCCTGCGCCATCTGGGCTTTGCCGCGCGGTTCTGCTCGGGCTACCTGATCCAGCTCCGGCCCGATCTGGTGGCGCTGGACGGGCCTGCGGGCACGGATCACGATTTCACCGACCTGCACGCATGGTGCGAGGTGTTCCTGCCCGGCGCGGGCTGGATCGGGCTTGATCCCACCTCTGGGCTTCTGACCGGGGAATCGCATATCCCGCTGGCGGCCACCCCGCATTACCGCAACGCCGCACCGATCTCTGGCGGCTATTCCTCGGCGGGCACGCCCGAGGTCGAGTTCGACTTCGACATGACCGTGACCCGCGTCGCCGAACATCCGCGCATCACCAAACCCTTCTCTGACGAGGCGTGGCAGGCGCTGGACGCGCTGGGCCAGCAGGTGGATGCGGTGATCGAAGAGCAGGACATGCGCCTGACCATGGGCGGCGAGCCCACGTTCGTGTCCATCGACGATTTCCAGTCCGGCGAATGGAATACCGATGCCGTGGGGCCGCAGAAGCGCGCGCTGGCCGATCAGCTGATCCGGCGGCTGCGCGACCGTTTCGCCCCGGGCGGGTTCCTGCATTACGGGCAGGGCAAATGGTATCCGGGCGAAACCCTGCCGCGCTGGACCTTCTCGCTTTACTGGCGGCGCGACGGCGAGCCGGTATGGCGCAACCCCGATCTGGTGGCGCGCGAAACCGCGACCGGCGCCACCGCCGAAGAGGCCGGGCAGTTCCTGAGCCGCTTCGCGCAGAACCTTGGCCTGTCGGAAACCTATGTGCAGCCCGCCTATGAGGATCCGATGGAATGGATCCTGCGCGAGGCCGACCTGCCGGTAAACGTGACGCCCGAGGATTCGCGGCTGAAGGATCCCGAAACCCGGGCCCGCATCGCCCGGGTGTTCACCCGCGGGCTCGACCGGGCGGCGGGCTATGTGCTGCCGGTGCAGCGCATGTGGCAGGCCCGCGCCGCAGCACCGCGCTGGCAGACCGAACTCTGGCGCACGCGGCGCGGCCATCTGTTCCTTGTGCCCGGGGACAGCCCGGTGGGCTTCCGCCTGCCGCTGGGCGCGCTGCCGCATGTGGAGGCAGAGGCCTATCCCTATATCTACCCCGCCGATCCGGGCATGCCGCGCGGCGCGCTGCCGGATTTCCACGCGCTGCAGCAGGAGCGGCGCGAGAAGCTGATGGCGGAACTGGAACGCATCGCCGCCGAAGGTGCGCGGCAGGCGGCCGAAGAGGCGGCGCTGGTGCCGGAGACCACGCCGGGACAGGCGCAGCCGGTCAGCGCCCCCAAGGCGCAGGAGCCGGGCGCGCGGCTCATGGAGCAGGGCGTGGATCCGGCGGGGGGGGCTGTGCGCACCGCCATCGCCATCGAGCCGCGTGACGGCAGGCTTTGCCTCTTCATGCCGCCTGTGGAGACGCTGGAAGATTACCTCGACCTGCTCGCCACCGCCGAGACCACGGCGGAAGATCTGGGCCTGCCCATCCATGTCGAAGGCTACACCCCGCCGCAGGATCCGCGCCTGAACGTGATCCGCGTCGCCCCCGATCCCGGCGTGATCGAGGTCAACATCCACCCCGCCCACAGCTGGGACGACTGCAAGGCCATCACCGAGGCCGTCTATGCCGAGGCGCGCCAGTGCCGTCTGGGGGCGGACAAGTTCATGATCGACGGGCGCCATACCGGCACCGGCGGCGGCAACCATGTGGTGGTGGGCGGGCTCACCCCCAACGATTCCCCGTTCCTGCGGCGGCCCGACCTGATGCGGTCGCTGATCCTGCACTGGATCCGGCATCCCTCGCTCAGCTACCTGTTCTCGGGGCTGTTCATCGGGCCGACCAGTCAGGCGCCGCGCATCGACGAGGCCCGCCATGACAGCCTTTACGAGCTGGAGATCGCGCTGTCGCATTTCCCCGCGCCGGGGCAGGGCGAGCCGCCGCTGCCATGGCTCACCGACCGTCTGCTGCGCAACATCCTGATCGACGTGACCGGCAACACCCACCGGGCCGAGATCTGCATCGACAAGCTTTATTCCCCCGACGGGCCCACCGGACGGCTGGGGCTGGTGGAATTCCGCGGCTTCGAGATGCCGCCCGACGCGCGCATGAGCCTTGCCCAGCAGGTGCTGATCCGCGCGCTGCTGGCGCGGTTCTGGAAGGCGCCGGTGCAGGGCAAGCCCACCCGCTGGGGCACCACGCTGCATGACCGTTTCATGCTGCCGCATTTTGTCTGGGAAGATTTCCTCGACGTGCTGCGCGACCTTGACGATCACGGCTTCCGCTTCCGCCCGGACTGGTACGAGGCGCAGAAGGAATTCCGCTTCCCCTTCGCGGGCGAAGTCGAGTATGAGGGCGTCCACCTTGAACTGCGTCAGGCGCTGGAGCCGTGGCACGTTCTGGGCGAACGCGGCGCCATCGGCGGCACCGTGCGCTATACCGACAGCTCCGTGGAACGCATGCAGGTGCAACTGACCGCCACCGACCCCTCGCGCTACACCGTGGCCTGCAATGGCCGCCCGGTGCCCTTGGCGCAGACCCGCACCTCGGGCGTGCGGGTGGGTGGCGTGCGCTTCAAGGCATGGCAGCCCGCCGAGGCGCTGCACCCGACGCTGGCGGTCAACGCGCCGCTGGTCTTCGACATCTTCGACACATGGACGGGCCGCGCGCTGGGCGGCTGCACCTATCACGTCGCCCATCCCGGCGGGCGCAATTATGAAACCTTCCCCGTCAATTCCAACGAGGCCGAGGCCCGCCGTCTGGCCCGGTTCGAAAAGATGGGGCACACGCCCGGCAGCTACTGGCCCGCGCCCGAGGCGCCGCATCCGGATTTCCCGATGACGCTGGATCTGCGCCGGGCCAGCTGGATCTGACCCAGTGCAGGACGGCGCGAAGGTCAGTGCACCGGACGCGGTGCAGCGGTTTCTGCAGGGCTACCGCCCGCCTCCGGGCGTGGCGGACGAGCTTTTGCAGCGCGATGGCCGTCTGCGCCCGGTCTGGGCGCCGCTGATCCGCCATCTGGCCGCGCAGGGGCCCGAAACGCGGGCCCGCGCCTTTGCCCGGGGCGACCAGTATCTGCACGATACCGGGGTCTATTTCCGCCAGTATACCGGCGACGGCTCGACCGAACGCAACTGGCCGCTCAGCCATGTGCCGGTGGTGATCGCGGCGCAGGAATGGGCGCAGCTTGCCGAAGGCATCACCCAGCGCGCGGAACTGCTGGAACGGGTGATGGCCGATCTTTACGGCCCCGGCGCGCTGGTGCGCGACGGCCATCTGCCCGCCGATCTGGTGGCGCGCAACCCCGAATGGCTGCGCCCGCTGGTGGGGGTCAAGCCGCGCTCGGGACACTACCTGCACTTTCTCGCCTTCGAGGTAGGCCGGTCCCCGAACGGCTCGTGGCTGGTGCTGGGCGACCGCACGCAGGCGCCCTCGGGGGCCGGATTCGCGCTGGAAAACCGCATGGCCACCTCGCGCGTGTTCCATGACGTGTATCCCGGCGCCAATGTCGAACGGCTGGCCGGGTTCTTCCGGGGCTTCCGCGACGCGCTGAACGGGCTGCGGCAGGGCAGCGAAAGCCGGGTGGGCATCCTGACCCCCGGCCAGCACACCGACACCTATTACGAACACGCCTATATCGCCCGCTATCTGGGCTTCATGCTGCTGGAATGCGAGGATCTGATCGTGCGCGATGGTGCGCTGGCGGTGCGCACCGTGGGCGGGGCAGAGCCGGTGTCGGTGCTGTGGCGCCGCCTTGATTCCCGCTTCGCCGATCCGCTGGAACTGGACGAGACCTCGGCGCTTGGCACGCCGGGCATGGTCTCGGCGCTGCGGGCAGGCGCGCTGACCATGGTCAACTGCCTCGGCTCCGGCGTGCTGGAGGCGCGGGCCCTGCAGGCCTTCCTGCCGCGCATCTGCCGGGCGCTGACCGGCGCGCCGCTGAAGCTGCCCAACATCGCCACATGGTGGTGCGGCCAGCCGCGCGAACGCGCCTATGTGCGCGACAATCTGGAACGCATGATGATCGGCCCGGCGCAGTCCACCAAGCTGCCCTTCGACATGGATGCGACCACGGCGCTTGGCGGGCGCTTCCGTGGCGCGGCCCAGCCCTCGGTGCTCGACTGGCTGGAACGCGAGGGCGACACGCTGGTCGGGCAGGAGGCGGTGACGCTGTCCACCACCCCCGCCATGGTCGAGGGCCAGCTGCGCCCGCGCCCCATGGTGATCCGGGTCTTTGCCGCGCGCACCGCCGAGGGCTGGACCGTGATGCCCGGCGGCTATGCCCGCATCGGCCAGAGCGGCGATCCCACCGCCCTTGCCATGCAGGCGGGCGGGGCGGTGGCCGATGTCTGGGTCACCTCCGACCAGCCGGTGCAGGCCGAAACGCTGGCCGCGGCCCCGGCGGGCCCGTTCCTGCGCCGCCAGCCGGGCCAGCTTCCGGCGCGGGCGGCGGACAATCTCTACTGGCTGGGCCGCTATGTGG
Organism: Salipiger marinus; assembly: GCF_035481585.1. NCBI lineage: Bacteria > Pseudomonadati > Pseudomonadota > Alphaproteobacteria > Rhodobacterales > Roseobacteraceae > Salipiger > Salipiger marinus. The sequence continues at coordinate 35,286 of NZ_JAYKSL010000009.1, forward strand.
AACGGGCGGAAAACGGCGTGCGCCAGCTGCGCGCCTACCACCTGCGGCTGGAGGAATACGGCCCCCGCGCCGTGCCGCTGGTCACGCATCTGGCGCGGTTTCTGGCGGGCTTCGGGCTGGATCCGGCCCCCCATCCGCTGCCGCGCGGGCTTCTGGCGCATTTCGACGCCTCGCGCGGCTGCGCTGCCAAGGTGCGGGACCGGTTCTCCACCGATGGCTGGAACGCGCTGTCGGATCTGGCCGCCACCGCCCATGACCTGCAGGGCCGCGCCCAGCCCGGCGACGATGCCGCCCGCGCCATGAGCGTGCTTCTGCGCAAGATCGCGGGGTTTTCCGGGCTGGTGCATGACAACATGTTCCGCTTTCTGGGCTGGCGGTTCCTGACCATCGGCCGCGCGGTGGAACGCGCCGACCAGATGGCTGCGACCCTTGCCGCCTTCACCGCGCGGGACACGCCGCGCGGTGGCTTCGACGTGGCGGTGGAGGTGGGCGACAGCGTGATGACCCATCGCCGCCGCTATTCGGTGGAATCGGGCCGCGACACGGTGATCGACCTGCTGGCGCTTGACCCCGACAACCCGCGCAGCCTGCGCTTCCAGCTCGATCTGCTGCTGGAGGAGGAGGCGCGCCTGCAGCCGCCGCCTGATCGCGGCCCCTTGGGCGAGGCGGGGCGGCGCATCCTTCTGGCGCGCACCGGGCTTGCGGTCGCCACCCCCGACCAGATCACCGGCGCGCGGCTTGCCGCCCTGCGCCGCGATCTCGCCGCCATCTCCGACGCGCTTACCGCGCAGTATCTGAGCTGAGCCATGCCGCAGGATTACGACATCACGCTGAAGATCAGCTACCATTACGACAGCCCCGCCGCCGCCAGCCGCACCCTGCTGCGGATGCTGCCCCGCACCGAACCGGGCCAGCAGCTGCTGGCGGGGGTGGTCACCGCCGATCCGGCCCCGGGCTGGCGCCGCGACGACACGGATTTTTTCGGCAATGCCACGACCGAAATCGCCCACGAGGCGCGGCTGACCCGCATCGTCTTCCGCTTCGACGGGCGGGTGCGGCGCGCGCTCGACAGCGGCGCGCTGGATCTGTCCTGCGGCCTGCCGGCGCTGGCGCAGCAGGTGGCGGCGCTGCGCGACATCGGCGCGGCGAGCCCGCATCACTTCCTCGGCGCCTCGCCACGCATCCCCGCCGATCCCGCCATCGCCGCCTTTGCCCGCGCCTGCGTCGGCCCCGACATGTCGGCGCAGGCCGCGGTGCAGGCGGTGTCGCGGGCGCTGCACGGGCATTTCACCTTCGATCCCACCGCCACCGACGTGGCGACCCCGCCCGCGCAGGCCTTCCGCGCCCGGCGCGGCGTCTGTCAGGACATGGCGCAGGTGATGATCTGCGCGCTGCGGGCGCTGGGGATCCCCGCAGGCTATGTGTCCGGCTTCCTGCGCACCCTGCCGCCCAAGGGCCGCCCGCGTCTGGAAGGCGCCGATGCCATGCACGCCTGGGTGCGGGCGTGGTGCGGGGCGGATGCGGGCTGGATCGGCATCGATCCCACCAATGACATGGCCGCGGGGGGCGACCACATCACCGTGGCCTTCGGGCGCGACTATGCCGATGTGGCGCCGATCCGCGGCGCGCTGCGCTCGGCGGGGCGGCACCGCACCACCCATCAGGTCGACGTGATCCCGGTCTGACCGCCAGATCGCGGCTTTCCTCCGCCGCCAAGGCACGGCATGACGGGCCGGGGCAGGCAGAGGCAAAGGATCACGGCATGGAAAGTTCGGCAGCATTCTGGATCGCGGCGGGGCTGGCCACGTGGTTTGTCGGCGCCTCCAAGGGCGGCCTGCCGATGATCGCCATGCTGGGCGTGCCGATCCTGTCGGTCTTCACCACCCCCGCCGCCGCCGCAGGGCTGCTGCTGCCCATGTATATCCTCGCCGACCTCTATGCCGTCTGGCTGTTCCGGGGCCAGTATTCCGCGCGCAACCTCGCCATCCTCATCCCGGCCTCGGCGCTGGGCATCGGCGCCGCCTTCTTCTTCGTCTCGCGCGTGCCGCCCGAGGCGGGCAAGCTCTTGGTGGCGCTGATCGGGCTTGGCTATCTTGCGGACGCGCTGCGCAAGCGGCTGGCGCGCGATTTCCGCCCGCGCGCCGCCGATGTGCCGCGCGGCCTCTTCTGGGGCGCGCTGGCGGGCTTCACCAGCTACATCTCCCATGCGGGCGGCCCGCCGTTTCAGGCCTATACCCTGCCGCAGAAACTGCCCAAGATGACCTTCGCGGGCACCTCCACCATCCTTTTCGCCTGCGTGAACTGGATGAAGCTGCCGCCCTATATCCTCGCGGGACAGGTCAGCTGGGACAGCCTCGCGCAGATCGTCTGGCTGGCGCCGCTTGCGCTCTTCGGCGCGTGGTCGGGCTACCGCATCACCCGCATCCTGCCGGAGCGGCTGTTCTTCGCCTTCGTCAATCTCGCCCTGCTGCTGCTTTCGCTCAAGCTGCTGCAGGAGGTCGCCGTGGCCTGGCTCTAGGCTTCCAGCGGCCCCAAATATCCCGGGGGAGCCCCCGCAGGGGGCGGGGGCAGCGCCCCCTCTGCCTGCCCCTTCCGCCCATGGGCAAAGGGGCCGCTCTTGCACCGCCGCAGGGGGCGGTATACCAGATGCGCAGCCATGGCAGGGGAGGGCAGCACCATGACCACGCAACCCGACTGGATCGCCGTCGACTGGGGCACCTCGCAGCTGCGACTGTGGCAGATGGCGGGCGATGGCACCGTGCTTGACCGCGCCGAAAGCCCCGAAGGCATGGGCCGTCTCACGCCGTCGCAGTTCGAACCGGTGCTGCTGCGCCTCTTGGGCGATCTGCCCCGGCGCGACGCGCCGCTTCCCGTCATCATCTGCGGCATGGCGGGCGCGCGGCAGGGCTGGGCCGAGGCGCCCTATGTCCGCACCCCCTGCGCCCCGCCCGGGCTTGCGCAGGCGCTGCGCGTGCCGGGCACCGATCCCCGGCTTGCGGTGCACATCCTGCCCGGCGTGGCGCAGGACAGCCCCGCCGACGTGATGCGCGGCGAGGAAACGCAGGTGGCGGGGTTTCTGGCGCTCAACCCGCGCTTTGACGGGGTGATCTGCCTGCCCGGCACCCACAGCAAATGGGTCCATGTCAGCGCCGGAGAGATCGTGTCCTTCCGCAGCTACATGACCGGCGAGATCTTTGCGCTGCTCTCGGGGCAGTCGGTGCTGCGCCACGGTCTGGCCGAGGGCTGGGACGAGGCAGCCTTTGCCGCCGGGGTCGATCAGGCCATGGCGCGGCCCTCGGGCTTTGCGGGGGATCTGTTCACCCTGCGCGCCGAAGGGCTGCTGCACGGGCTCGACGGCGCCGCCGCGCGCGCGCGCCTCTCGGGCCTGCTCATCGGCATGGAACTTGCCGCCGCCAAACCCTACTGGCTGGGCCAGAACGTCGCCCTGCTGGGCGCGTCAGGCCTTGTCGCCCATTACCGCACGGCGCTGGAGGCGCAGGGCCTGCCGGTCCTGATCGCCGATGCCGACCGCATGACGCTTGAAGGGCTGAAATCCGCCCGCACCCCCAAGGAGGCCTGACCATGACCCGCGAGCTGATCGCCATTCTGCGCGGCCTGACCCCCGCCGAAGCTCCCGCCGTGACCGAGACGCTGATCAAGGCCGGGCTGACCCGGATCGAGGTGCCGCTCAATTCTCCCGATCCCTATGACAGCATCGCCGCCATGGTCGCGGCCTATGGCAGCGCGGCAGAGATCGGCGCGGGCACCGTGCTTGCGCCGGAACAGGTGCTGCGCCTGCGCGACATCGGCGCGCGCATGGTGGTGTCGCCCGACACCAACCAGCGCGTCATCATGGCCACCAAGGCGGCGGGCATGGACAGCTATCCCGGCGTGCTGACCCCGACCGAGGCTTTCACCGCGCTGCGCGCCGGGGCGGACGGGCTGAAATTCTTCCCCGCCTCGCTGCTGGGGCCCGCCAATCTGGCCGCGATGAAGGCGGTTCTGCCGCAGGGCACCCGCACCTACGCCGTGGGCGGGGTCGAGGCGGACAACATGGCCGACTGGATCGCGGCGGGCGTCACCGGCTTCGGCATCGGCAGCTGGCTTTACAAGCCGGGCCGGTCGCTGGAGGATCTGGCGGCGCGGGCGCGCGACGTGGTCGCAGCCTATGACGCGGCGGTGGCCGCACGCGACAGCGCGCATTAGGACCGCCGGAAAGGGCGCCGCCATGACCGATCCCGCCGATCCCTCCGGTCCGCGCCCCGGCGAAACCGCCGTGGCGCTGCCCCCCGCCGGGGATGCGCAGCTGCGCTTCATCGGCCGGATCGAGACGCCCTTCGCCACCCGCGCCGACTGCCCGCGTCAGGGCGATCCCGACCATGGGCCGGACTGCCTGATCCATCTCGATCCGGTCTGGCTGCCCGCGCTCGCCGGGCTGGAGGAGGTGGAGCGCCTGCAGGTCTTCTACTGGCTGCACGAGGCGCGGCGCGACCTGCTGACCCAGCGCCCGCGCCATGCCAGCGCGGCGCGAGGCACCTTCGCGCTGCGCTCGCCGGTGCGGCCCAACCCGATCGGCCTGTCCACCGTGCGGCTGCTGCGCCGTGACGGTCCGGTGCTGGTGGTGCGCGGGCTCGACTGCCTGTCGGGCACGCCGCTGATCGACCTCAAGCCGCTGCACTGCCCCCATGCTGCCGGGCGCGACGCTGCCGGGGACGCGTGATCGCAAAGCGCCCTTATTTCTGGCATTTCCGCAAAACCTGCCCGGAACATGCGCAGACGCCCTCCGCCCGCGCGGCACAGGGGCCCGCAGCCTTGCCTCTGCCGCAGGGCAGGGCCTATCCGCGGCCCGCAGCCGGAGGACGCCGCCATTCCCTATGACCCGCCCCTGATGACCTCTCCGCCTTCCGCCGCACAGCGTGCGCGGGGCAGGGGGCGGCTGTCGGCGCGGGCGCGGGCTGGGCGCAGCGTCATCGGCGATCTGCACATGTCGGGCAGCACCAAGCTGCTGTTCCCCCGGGCCGAGGCCGCGCTGCAGGCGGTCTTGCTCAACACCTCGGGCGGGGTGACGGGGGGCGACCAGTTCGCGCTGGAGGCCGAGGCGCTGCCGGAGGCGCATCTGGTGCTGACCACGCAGGCCGCCGAACGCATCTACCGCGCGCTGCCGGGGCAGCCCGGGGTGGTCGACACCCGCCTGCGTCTTGGTGCGGGCGCGCGGCTGGACTGGCTGCCGCAGGAGACGATCTTTTTCGACGGCGCGGCGCTGGACCGCGCGCTGTCGGTGGACATGGCCGGGGATGCCCGCCTCTTGCTCTGCGAGCCGCTGATCTTTGGCCGTCACGCCATGGGCGAGCGGGTGCGCGACCTGCGCTATACCGACCGCATCGACATCCGCCGCGACGGGCGCCTGATCTGGGCCGACCGGCTGGCGCTCGGCGGCGATGCCGCCGCGCGTCTCGCCCATCCCGCCGTGGCAGACGGCGCCGAAGCCATGGCCACAATCGTGCTGGCCGCCCCCGGTGCCGCCACACAGGTGGAGGCCTTGCGCGGAATCCTGCCCGAACGCGCCGGAGTGTCCGCCCTGACGCCCGAGCTTGTGGTGATCCGCATGCTGGCCATTGACGGGTTCGAGCTGCGCCGCCACCTTTGCCCCATCCTGCGCCGTCTGAGCGGCGCAGACCTTCCACGACCCTGGATGATCTGACACATGCAACTGACCCCCCGCGAAAAGGACAAGCTTCTTGTCGCCATGGCCGCCGAAGTGGCCCGCAAACGCCTCGCCCGTGGGGTGAAGCTGAACTATCCCGAAGCGGTGGCGCTGATCACCGATGCGGTGGTCGAAGGCGCGCGCGATGGCCGCTCCGTCGCCGAGATGATGGAGGCGGGCGCGCAGGTGATCCGCGCCGACCAGTGCATGGAGGGCGTGCCCGAGATGATACATGACGTGCAGGTCGAAGCGACCTTTCCCGACGGCACGAAGCTGGTGACCGTGCACAACCCGATCCGCTGAAGGAGCCCTGCCGATGATTTCCGCCCCCCTGACGCCCGCCCCCGTGGAGAACCGGACATGATCCCCGGAGAGGTGTTTCCCGCCGCGGGCGAGCTGCGGCTGAACGAGGGCCGCGAGCCCGTGACGCTGATGGTGGCCAATACCGGCGACCGCCCGGTGCAGGTCGGCTCGCATTATCACTTTGCGGAAACCAATCCTGCGCTAGATTTTGACCGTGACGCCGCGCGCGGGCTTCGGCTCGACATCGCGGCGGGCACCGCCGTGCGGTTCGAACCGGGCCAGCGCCGCGAGGTTCAGCTGATTCCCCTTGTGGGGGCGCGGCGCGTCTATGGCTTCAACCAGCAGATCATGGGCCCGCTCTAGGGCGTCGCCCGCACAGGAGAATGCGTCCAATGCCGTCTTTTTGTCCCAAGGCTCCGGTCCGGTGCCAGCCCGCCGCGCGGTCCGCGTCATGACCCCCCTGTCGCCATTCCGCCTGTGGCAGATGGGCATGGAAAACGCGATGATGCTCTGGGACGTGCAGACCGTCATGGCGCTGCGGCTCAGCGGGCTGGCAGGGCTGCACACCCTGCCCGCAGGCGAGGCGTCGCGCATGATGTCCGAAAAGCCCCCCGCCTTTGCGCAGGCGTTTTTCGCCTGGCAGAAGGCGCTGATGTCCGGCGGGGACTGGAACACGTCCAACAGCGCCTTCACCCGCCCGCTCGCGCGCAAGGCGCGGGCGAACCGCAAGCGTCTTACCGGCAGCAGGAGGAAATGACATGTTCCCGGCCCTGACCATGAGTGCCGCCTTCATCCGCATGGGCGGAGAGGCATACCGCCAGCAGATGCGCCGTGCGCAGGTCGTGATGGAGATGGGGCTGCGCCAGCAGCGCCTGTTCATGAGCCTGCCCGCCTCGGCGCTGTCCGCCGTGCCTGCGGCGTCGATGGGCATCTGCGGCCCGGTGGCCCTGACCCCGCGCGCCAAGCCGACCGTGGCTGCCGCCGCCGCAGCCGTGGCGAAGCCCGCAGCGCCCAAGCCCGCCGCAGAGACACCCAAGGCGGAGGCACCCAAGCCCGCGCCCAAGCCTGAGCCCGTCAAGGCGGAGGCGGCGCCCGCGCCCGCCAAGCCCGCAGCGGCGCCTGCGCCGAGCACATCCAAGGCCGAGGCGGCGGCCCCCGCCAAGGCTGAGGTCAAGCCAACCCCCGCCAAGGCGGAGGCCAAACCCGCGCCTGCAAAGACAGAGGCGGCTCCGGCGCCGAGCACGGCCAAGACAGGTGCCGCTCCTGCCAAGCCGGTCCGCGCCCGCAGCCCGCGCGCGGCTGGGGCCGCGCCGAAACCGCGCAGCCCGCGCCCCAAGGCACAGCCCGCCCCCAAGGGCGACGGCGGGTCCGGCTCCTGATGGCGTTCTCCTCCCGAATCCTCACGGCGGTGCTGGCAGGGCTTGTCCTGCTGGCGCTGGCCCCGCAGGCCCGTGCCGCCTGTTCCGATGCCACCACCACCGTCGAGATGGGCACCTGCGCACGCGGCGAGCTTGACGGCGCGGATGCCGAACTGAACCGCGTCTATGCCGAACTGCAGAGCCGGGTCAGCCCCGAACGCATGACGGGCATCCGCGACGCGCAGCGGCTGTGGATCCCGTTCCGCGATGCCGCCTGCGACGCCGAAGGCGCGATGTATGAAGGTGGCTCGATGCAGGGCATCGCCACGGTCACCTGCCTGACCAAACTCACCCAGCGGCGCACCGAAGATTTGCGCGCGCTGCTGCCGAACTGACCAGACCTTATTTCAGGGGACCGACCGACCATGCCCGCCACGATTTCCCGCCGCGATTACGCCGCCATGTATGGCCCCACCACCGGCGACCGGGTGCGGCTGGCCGATACCGACCTCATCATCGAGGTGGAGCGTGACCTGACCGCCGCACGCGCGGGGCAGGGCATGGGCGCGCCCGGCCCGGTCTATGGCGAGGAGGTGAAGTTCGGCGGCGGCAAGGTGATCCGCGACGGCATGGGCCAGTCTCAGGCCACCCGCGCCGAAGGGGCGGTGGACACGGTCATCACCAATGCGCTGATCGTGGACTGGACCGGCATCTACAAGGCCGATGTCGGGCTGCGCGACGGGCGCATCCACAAGATCGGCAAGGCGGGCAACCCCGACACCCAGCCCGGCGTCGACATCGTGGTCGGCCCCGGCACCGAGGTGATCGCGGGCGAGGGCCGCATCCTGACGGCGGGCGGCATGGACAGCCATATCCATTACATCTGCCCGCAGCAGATCGAGGATGCGCTGCATTCCGGCCTGACCACCATGCTTGGCGGCGGCACCGGCCCCGCCCATGGCACGCTCGCCACCACCTGCACGCCGGGGCCGTGGCATCTGGGCCGGATGCTGCAGGCCGCCGATGCCTTTCCGATGAACCTCGCCTTTGCGGGCAAGGGCAATGCGGCGCTGCCCGGCGCGCTGATCGAACAGATCAAGGGCGGCGCCTGTTCGCTGAAGCTGCACGAGGACTGGGGCACCACCCCCGGCACCATCGACAACTGCCTGTCGGTGGCCGATGACTGGGACGTGCAGGTGATGATCCACACCGACACGCTGAACGAAAGCGGCTTTGTGGAAAACACCGTCGCCGCGATGAAGGGGCGCACCATCCACGCCTTCCACACCGAAGGCGCGGGCGGCGGCCATGCCCCCGACATCATCCGCATCTGCGGCGAGGAGTTCGTGCTGCCCTCCTCGACCAACCCGACGCGGCCCTACACGGTCAACACGCTGGAAGAGCATCTGGACATGCTCATGGTCTGTCACCATCTGGACAAGTCCATCCCCGAAGACGTGGCCTTTGCCGAAAGCCGCATCCGCCGCGAGACCATCGCCGCCGAGGACATCCTGCATGACATGGGGGCGTTTTCCATCATCGCCTCCGACAGTCAGGCCATGGGCCGGGTGGGCGAGGTCATCATCCGCACATGGCAGACCGCCGACAAGATGAAGAAACAGCGCGGCGCGCTGGCGGACGAGACCGGCGACAACGACAATTTCCGCGTCCGCCGCTACATCGCCAAATACACCATCAACCCGGCCATCGCCCATGGCGTCAGCCAGCATATCGGCAGCATCGAAGAGGGCAAGCGCGCCGATCTGGTGCTGTGGTCGCCCGCCTTTTTCGGGGTGAAGCCGGAAATGGTGATGATGGGCGGCACCATCGTCTGCGCGCAGATGGGCGATCCCAATGCCTCCATCCCCACGCCGCAGCCGGTCTATTCCCGGCCGATGTGGGGCGCCTATGGCCGGTCGGTGGAACATTCCGCCGTCACCTTCGTGTCGGAGGCGGCGCAGGCCGACGGGCTGCGCGACAAGCTGGGGCTGGCCAAGCAGACCCTCGCGGTCAAGAACACCCGTGGCATCGGCAAGCGCGACCTGAAGCTTAACGACGCGCTGCCCCGGATCGAGGTGAACCCCGAAACCTATGAGGTGCGGGCGGATGGCGAGCTTCTGACCTGTGAACCGGCCCGCGTGCTGCCCATGGCGCAGCGCTATTTCCTGTTCTGACCGGGCGGCGGGGCCGGGCCCGGGGCGCGCCTGCGCCGCGTGCCGTCTGGCCCCGCCTCCAACCGCGGGCACAAAGCCGTTGATTTTGCAAGCGTTGCGCCGGTGGAAAGATCGTTATGCAGATGCAGCATTTGTGGATCACGGCAGCATGGCTTACCTAGGTGTCAAGGGAGGGGACCTGATAACACAAAGGAAGGTTTCCCATGGCATTTCTGACCGCCAGTGCAAGCGACCACACCACCTCCGGCTCGGCTATTGGCCGTTTCTTCTCTGCCATCGGCAATGCGCTGGTCGCAATCGGCGAAGCAAATCCGCGCCTGCGCCGTGTCGAAGCGCTGCAGCGCCTGTCGGACGAACAGCTGGCCGCACGCGGGCTGAAGCGCGAAGACATCGTGCGTCACGTGTTCCGCGACGTGTTCTACCTCTAAACCATCGGTCCGGCGCTTTCGCGCGCTGCGCCTCAGGCGTTTTCAAGGCCACGGTCCGGTTGACCCCGGAGCGTGGCCTTGCCATGTCCGGCCCGATGTCCCACCCTGCCGTCATCGCACCGGAGTTCTTATGACCCAGCTTCCCACCTGCCATGCCATCGCCCGCAAGGGCCATGCCGCAGACGCCACGCTGACCGTGACGCTGTCTTACGAAGACCGTTTCCTGCGCCGCAAGGTGCTGACCGCCGACAGCGGCGAGGCGTTTCTGGTGGATCTGGCCCATACCGAAAGTCTGGATCAGGACGATGCCTTCCTGCTGGGCGATGGCCGCGCCGTGCGGGTGCTGGCGGCGGCAGAACCGCTGCTGGCCGTGTCGGGCGCCGATCTGCCGCGGCTGGCATGGCATGTGGGCAACCGTCATACGCCCTGCCAGATCGAAGCCGCGCGGCTGCTGATCCAGCGCGATCACGTGATCCGCGACATGCTGGCCCGGATCGGCGCCGAGGTGACCGAGGTGACAGAACCCTTCACCCCCGAGGGTGGCGCCTATGGCCATGGCCGCACCCATGGCCATGACCATTCCCACAGCCACGGGCCCGCGCCGGTGCAGGCCCATGCCCATGCCCATGCGCACAGCCATTCCCATGGACAGGACCACGGGCACAGCCACGGTCACGACCATCCGCATGACCACTGACGCGCTGCTGGTGCTGCATCAGCTGTTTTCACCGGCCTTTCCGGTGGGCAGCTTCGCCTATTCGCACGGGCTGGAAACGCTGGTGCAGGAGGGGCAGGTGACCAGCGCCGCACAGCTGCAGGACTGGCTGGCGGTGGTGCTGGAACAAGGCGCGGGCTGGTCCGATGCCCTGCTGCTGGTCGCCGCCGCACGGGGGGAGGATGTGGCGGATCTGGCCATCGCACTCGCCCCCTCCGCCGAACGGCGACTGGAGACGGGCAAGCAGGGCGAGGCCTTTGCCAAGGCTGTCTCCGCGCTCTGGCAGATCGAACTGGCCCCCGCGCCCTATCCCGTGGTGGTGGGGCAGGTGGTGGCGGCGCTGGACCTGCCGCTGGAGGATACGCTGCGGCTTTACCTGCACGCGTTTGCCGCCAATCTGGCGGCGGCGGGCATGCGTCTGGTGCCGCTGGGCCAGACCGAGGGGCAGGCGGTGATCCGGGCGCTGGCGCCGCTCTGTTCGGATCTGGCGCGGCGCGCGCTGGAGGCGGATCTGACCCGGATCGGCACGTTTTCTCCGCTGGCCGATATTGCCAGCCAGCGCCACGAGGCGCTCTATTCCCGCATCTTCAGATCATGACGGAGGCAGCATGACATCCCCGAACGGACCCCTGCGCGTGGGGCTTGGCGGCCCGGTGGGCGCGGGCAAGACCACCCTGACCGCAGCCCTTGCCCGTGCCCTGCGCGACCGGCTGTCCATGGCGGTCATCACCAATGACATCTACACCCGCGAGGATGCCGAGGCGCTGATGCGCCAGCAGGTTCTGCCGCTGGACCGCATCCGTGGCGTGGAAACCGGCGGCTGCCCGCATACCGCGATCCGCGAAGATGCCTCGATCAACCTTGCCGCGATTGCCGAGCTTAACGCGCAGTTTCCCGATCTGGACCTGATCCTGATCGAATCCGGCGGCGACAACCTTTCCGCCACCTTTAGCCCGGAACTGGCGGATGTGACGATCTATGTGATCGACGTGGCCGCAGGCGAGGAAATCCCCCGCAAGGGCGGCCCCGCCATCACCAAATCCGACATTCTGGTCATCAACAAGACCGACCTTGCGCCCTATGTCGGCGCCTCGCTGGAGGTGATGGAGCGTGACGCCACGCGGATGCGCGCGGGCAAGCCTTTCGTGTTCACCGCCCTGCGCCACGGGCAGGGGCTCGACCAGATCATTGACCTGCTGGCCCGCATCGGCGGGCTGCCCCTGTCGGAGGAAGCCGCATGAGCCGTTTTGTCATTCTTGGAGTGGGTGCCATTGGCGGCACCGTGGCCACGCTGCTGTCCAATGCCGGAAGGGAGGTTCTGGGCATCGCGCGCGGGCGCCAGCTGGAGATCCTGCGCGAGGGCGGGCTGACCCTGCGCACGCCCATGGGCAGCCAGCACGCGCGCTTCCCGGTCGCGGCCAGCCCGCAGGAGGCGGGGCTGCGCCCGGATGACGTGATCCTGCTTTGCGTCAAGACCCAGCACACCGAAGCGGCGCTGCTGCAGCTGCGCGAGGCGGGGATGACCGACCAGCCGCTGTTCTGCCTGCAGAACGGCGTTGCCAATGAACGGCTGGCGCTGCGCTATTTCCCCAATGTGCATGGCGTCACGCTGATCCTGCCCGCCGATTTCGTCTCGGCGGGCGAGGTGGTGGCCTATGGCGCGCCCTGCACCGGCCTGCTGGACATCGGCCGCTTCCCGGGCGGCACTGACAAGGCCGATGTGGCGCTGGCCGAGGCGCTGACGCAGGCGGGCCTGCCGTCAGAGGTGCGCGGCGACGTGATGGCCAGCAAGTATCGCAAGCTGCTGGTGAACCTTGGCAATATCGTCGGTGCCGCCCTTGGATCGGACGAGGGCACCGAGGAGATTCTGGCAAAGCTCAAGGCCGAGGGCGAGGCGGTGATGGCAGCGGCGGGGATCGCCGTTGATCCGGCGGACCGCGACGCGAAGCGCCGCGTCGGCAAGATGAAGATCTCCGAAGTGCCCGGCGTCACCCGCGTTGGTAGTTCCACCGCGCAGAGCCTTGCGCGCGGGGCGGGGTCGGTGGAAACCGATTACCTCAATGGCGAGATCGCGCTGCTGGGGCGGCTTCACGGCGTGCCGACCCCGGCCAATGCGTGGTTCACCGACCTTGCCGCGCGGCTGGTGCGCGAAGGTGCCGCCCCCGGCGCCGTGTCGAAGGCAGACATCGCCAAGGCGCTGGGTCTCTGACCCCGCGTCGCGCCCCCTCCCCATGGGGAGGGGGCCGTCGGTCAGTAATCCCGCTCGAAGAACACGCCCACGCCGGTATCGCCATCCGAGGTGACGCTGCCACGGGCCTTCACGCTGGGGCTGATCTGGATGTTCAGGTTGACCGAACTGTCGCCGCCTGAATCCACCTCCACATCCGTATAGACATTGTCAGAGATGTATTTCCCCAGCCGCAGGCCGGCATTGCCGTCCTCATCCGTGGTCACGTCCAGATCGTCCAGCCCGAAGCCCATGCGCAGGTTGTCGACGATGCCCGACCCACCGCGCCCGGCCAGCGTATTGACCGCAGAGGCAAGCCGCAGCGCCTGAAAGGCCGAGATGTTCTGCACGTCCTGCCCGAACAGCAGCAGCGCCAGCACCTCTTCCTCGGGGCGGGGCGGATCGGAGGAGAAGTCCACCTCGGGCGAGGTCGCCTCGCCGGTGATGGTGACGGTGATGGTGGTGCCCTCCCGTTCCGAGGTGGCGGCCACGTCCAGCGTCGGCACGAAATCCCCGGTCAGGCTCAGCCCCGCACGGTCAAGCGTCAGCCGCTGGCCAAGGATGTCGAGCCGCCCGCGGATCAGGTCGAACCGCCCCTCCGGCACGATATTCGCCGAGGTGCCCGACAGCCGCAGCTGCCCGCCCAGTTCGGCATCCAGCCCGCGCCCGCGGATGAAGATGCGCGAGGGCGCGCGGATGGTGATGTCGAGCGGCAGCACATAGGCCGGACCGCTGCGCGCCCGCGCCTGTTCCAGCAGCCCGGCCCGGGCGCGGGTTTCGCGCGCCGCAGCGGGTTCCTGAATATGGGTCAGCACGAAGCTGCGGCTGCCCGGCCCAAGCCCGGTTTCGGGGATGCGGATTTCGGCCTGTTCGATGTCGACCACCCCTGCCACGCGCGGCCCGGTCAGCAGTGGGCCGGTGACGGTCAGCCGCCCGCCCGCCTGCGCCTGATAGAGCCTGCGGTCCTGCAGCACGAGGCTGTCCAGCGCCACCGCCAGATCGGCGGTATAGGGCGCGGTCATGCCGATGGTGCCGCTGGCGCTGACCCGCCCGCCGCTGGACAGCGCACCGCCCGCGTCAAGCCGCACCTGCCCGCCGCCCAGATTGGCGGTGACATCCACGCCGGTCAGGCTGAGCGCGGGACCGGGCAGCACCACGCTGCCGCCGTTGACCGTGACCGTGCCTGACAGCGAGGACAGGGCCAGCGGCCCGTTCAGCTGCAGATCAAGCCGCGCCAGACCGTCGATCAGGTTCGGTTCCAGCAGGCGGTTGGCGAGGGCCAGCGGCACCTGCCCGGTGATGCCCAGATCGGCGCTGCCAAAGCTCTGCGCCACGCTGCCGCTGACGCGGGCCTGCGTGCCGCCGGGGGCGGTCAGATCGCCCGACACCTGCCATGGGCCGCTGCCTTGCGAGGACAGCTGCCCCTGCGCCGTGGCGCGGCCCGGAAGTTGCGGCACGAACAGCCCCAGATCGCGCAGCGCCACGTCATAGGTGATGGCGGTGCCCGCCGCCCCCAGACTGCCGCTGGCGGTGGCGGTGATTTCGGGGGTCTGCACCTCCAGCTGGCGGATGCTCAGCATGCCTTGCGCGTCGCGGGTCACATCCACCACGGCCCGACCGCTGCCGCCGATCAGCCGGTCGACGGCGGCGATGCCTGCGGCAAGGTCGCGGGTGGTCAGGTTGCCCTGCGCCGAAAGACTGCCATCGGGGATGTTGTAGCTGGCCTGCCCGTCAAAGCTGACGCGGCCCGCCAGCGGCTGGCCGGTCAGCGGGCGATAGGCGGCAAGCCGGTCCACGCCTGCGGCACCGTCAAAGGCGACGCGGCCCAGACTGCCATCGGACAGCTTTTCCACCGTCACCAGCCCCTGCGCATTCGCCGCCCCCGGGCCTTCACCGTCGAAATCCAGCCGATACTGCGTTTCCGCCTCTGCCAGCGTGCCCGACAGCCGGGCAGGGGCATCAAGCCCCACATCAGCCACGGTCGCGGTGAACTCCAGCGTGCTGCCCGGCGCGCCAAAGCTGCCCGTCGCGGTCGCCTCCAGCCCTTGGGTGCTGATCTCGGCCCGGCGCAGGGTCAGCAGCCCCTCGGCGTTGCGGTCCAGATCGACCAGCGCAAGGCCGGTGCCGCCGATGATGCGGTCCACCGCCTCGATGCCCACGGCCAGATCTTCGGTATCAAGCCGCCCCTCGGCCAGCAGCGCGCCACCGTCGAGCGTATAGCGCGCCTGCCCGTCAAAACGTGCGGCGCCCGCGATGTCGCGGCCCGCCAGCGGCGCAAAGGCCGCCAGCCGCTCCGCCGAGGCGGTGCCGTCAAAGCCCAGTTCGGTGATGCTCCCCGCCTCGGTCTTGCCTGCGGTCAGAAGGCCCGCCGCCTCGGACCCGCCGGGGCCGGTGGCGGTGAAATCGATCGCATAGCGCGCGGCGGTTTCCTCCAGCGTGCCCCGCAGGGTGGCGGGGCCGCTCAGCCCCTCCTGCACCTGCGCCAGATCGGCCAGCGTGATGTCGAAGCGCCCGGTGCTGGCATCGGTCTGCAGCGTGGCGTCGGCGGTCAGCTGCACCGACTGCCCGTCAATGGCCAGGTCGCGCAGCACGGTGCCGGTTTCGTCCCGCGCCACGGCGGCGCGCAGGGTGATGGCGCCGCGCATCAGCCCGTCCAGCTGCGGGATGCCCACGGCCAGATCCTGCGCGGTGCCGTCGGCGGTCAGATCAAACCCGCCCGCCAAGGGCTGCAGGTCGCCCGACAGCGCCACGTCCACGGCGCCCGCCAGATCGCGCCCGACAAGGCCGGAAAACCGCGCGATGTTGGCTGCATCAAGCTGCAGGTCGGGGGTGACGGTCAGCGTGTCGCCCTCAATCCCCGATACGGTGACATCGCCCCGCAGCGCCAGCCCGGCGCCGGTCAGATCGAGATCGCGCAGATACAGCGGCTCTCCCGCCTGCCAGTCGATGGCAAGGCTGCCCGCCAGCGCATCGCCCGCAGCACCGGCAAGATCTGCATCGGTGAACTCCAGCCCGCTGACATCCAGGTCCAGATCCAGCGTCACGCCGCCGGGGCTGCTGGAGCCTTCGGTCCGGCTGAGGCTGCCGCGCCCGGTCAGCGCCGCGCGCTCCAGCGTCAGATCGGGACGGTCCAGCCCTTCGGCGATCACGTCGAGCACCAGCGCGTCGCCTTGGGCAGCGTCAAAGTCCAGCGTCAGCGTGGCGCGGTCCAGCCGCGTGTCGCCCGCCTCGGTCACCAGCTGCACCGGGCTGCCATCCTGCGCCGCGATCTGCCCGTCCAGCTGCAGCAGTTCCGGCCAGCCATCGGCGGCGATGCGCGCCTGACCCGAAAGCCGGACCTGCGCGGTGTCCAGTTCCAGCACGTCGAGCGACAGCCGCCCGTCAGACCCGCGCAGCCCCTGCACCTGCAGGCTTTGCGTGGCACCCAGCAGCTCGGTCTGTCCGGGCGGCAGCAGCGGGCGCAGGTCGCCGGTCAGATCGGCGGCAAAGCGGTGGCCGTTCTCCTCGCTGCCCTGCAGGGTGATCGTGCCGCCAAAGCGGTCCTCGCCATTGGTGGCCAGCTGCAGATCCGCGGCAAAATCGTCGATGACGCCTTCGCCCTGCAGCGTCAGCGCCAGCGCGGGGGCCCCCGGCAGACCGGCCAGACGGCTGATCAGCCCGCCCTGACCCTCTTCCAGCGCCACATCCAGCGACAGCTGGCGGCTGGCATTGCCATAGCTGCCAGCCAGCCGCAGCGATCCCGCCGTGCCGTCCAGCCGGTCCACCGCCAGATCCACCGTGCCTTCGCCGCCCGCAAGCTGCGCGGATCCCTCAAGGCTCAGCGCCACCGCCTCGCCAAGGATGGGCGCGCCCAGTTCGGCGCGTTCTATGGCCAGCCTGCCGATATTCACCGACACCGGCAGGTCAGGCAGCGAAAAGCCCCGCGCCTCGGGCGAGGGCGGGGTGGCTTCGCCCTCTGGCAGCCGGTCGATCACCAGCCGCTCGGCGGAAAGCTCGTTGACCTCCAGCCGTCCGCGCAGCAGGGCGCTGCGCTGCCAGTCGAGCACGGCATTTTCCAGCGTCAGCCAGACCCCGGTCTGGTCCGCGATGGTCAGCCGTTCCAGCGAGGCCTGCGAACTCAGCGCGCCCTGAAAGCCGGTGATGCTGACCTGAAACCCTTCGCCGGACAGCGAATCCTCGATCAGCCGTTCCAGAAAACCGCCGCCCTCCTCGTCCTGAGCAGTGGCGGGCGGCGCCGTCAGCAGAAGCAGCGGCAGGAGAAGCAGAAGCAGGAAACGTTTCAAAAGGACTGTCCTATACCAAGGTAGATCTGCACGCCTTTGCCGGTATCGCCCCCCACCGGGGAGGCCACATCAAGGCGCAGCGGGCCAAGCCCGGTCTTGTAGCGCACCCCGACCCCCGCGCCGGAATGCCAGTTGCCCTCGTCATCGGGCATGCTGTCCTCGCCGACATAGCCCGCATCGGCGAACGCCACGAGCCCGAGGCTTTCGCCGATGTCCTGACGGATTTCGCCCGACAGGCCGACAAAGCTGCGCCCGCCCACATCGACGCCGTCGCGCAGGTTCACGTCCAGCGACTGATAGGGCTGGCCGCGCACCGATCCGGCCCCGCCGGAGAAGAACAGGAAATCCGGCGGGGTGTCTTCGATCTCGGGGCCGATGACCGAGCCAATCTGCAGCCGCCCGGCCAGCACCGTGCGCTCGCGTTCCCCCAGCGCGTAATAGCCGCGCAGATCGGCATAAAGCCGGGCGCCGTTGCCATCGCCATCGGTGTCCAGAAACGGCGTCGCCTCGGCGTTCACATACCAGCCATTGCGCGGATCAAGGTCACTGTCGCGGGTGTTCCATGTCAGCGACAGCGGCAGCGTCACCAGAGAGAAGCTGCGCTTGCCCAGATCATCCTCGGTTTCGGCGTAAAGATAGCCCAGCCCGATTTCCGCGCTCAGCGTGTCGCTGATCCGGCGGCTGAGCCCCGCGCCCAGTTCGACGCTGTCGGAATCATAGGCGGGCTCCTGCTCCATCGCGATCTCGCCGCGGAAGAAGGCGTCCGTCTCGGGTCCGATGGCGCCGGGCACATCCAGCCGTGCGCCCAGCCGGGCGTCGATCCCGTTGGTATTGTTGGAAATGTCGGACACTTCGGCATCGACGCGGAACCGTTCGGCCCCGCCCAGCAGGTTGCGGTGCAGCCAGAAGGTGCTGAGCGTCACGCCTTCAAGCGAGCTTAGTTCGGCGCCAAAGCCGAAGCGGCGGGGCTTGGCGTCGGTGACCTCCAGCTCCATGTCCAGCGTGCCGTCTGGGTTCGGCACCTCTGCCTCGCGCAGGGTCACGGTGGCAAAGGCGCCAGTGCGGGTCAGCCGGTCGACGCTGCGGTCGACATCCTCGGGGTCGAACATCTCGCCCTCGGGCAGGCCCGCGATGCGGCGCTGCGCGGCAGAGCGCACATAGCTGTCGCCATCGGTGTTCAGCCGTCCGAAGCGCAGGCGCGGGCCGGTATCGATGCCCAGATCCACATCCACCCGCCGTTCGGGATGCACCGCCACGACATTTTCGCGCACCAGATCGGCCTTGGCAAAGCCCAGATCGCGCCAGCCGTCGATGCCCGCCTGCGCGGCGTCGGTGATGGTGGTGGATTTGGCGCGTTCGCCACTGCGGAAATCGGCGGGCAGGTCGGTGCGCGGCGCCAGCGGCTGCAGCCGCGCCGTGCCGAACTGATAGCGCGGGCCGGAATTGATCGTCACATCCACCCGGTCGACCGTGGCAGGGGTGGAGAGCAGCGGAATCTCCGACGCCTCGCGCCCGTCCAGCCGGATCGACACCACCGGCGCGTAATAGCCGTTGGCATAAAGCGTCTCGATCACGATGCCATAATCCGACAGCGCGGCGGCAAGGATATCCTGCCCCGAGGTGCGGTCGTCTTCCTTGGCCGCGGTGAGCGCCGAAAAACTCTTGATCTGACCGCGCAGATCCTCCGCCAGACCGGGAGTGGAGAAATTGAGAGCCTCAAAAGCCACGGCGGGGGCACCCGCAAGGCCGAGGGCAACAGCAAGGGCAAGGGATCTGTGCCTGACGGGCAATGGTCTGTCCTTTCGCAGGTGCATGACGCGACCTTAGACCAGAGGTGACGCGCAAGAAAGCTCTGACAAGGCACGTGGTCCCGACTGTGGGCGGAAGGTCGCGGCTGACCTGCCGCGCTGCGGGCAGAGGCGTGGGCGGAGGGGCTTTGGCGGCGGGCGTCGTGCGGGGCCGCGCGCCGGGGCTGGCGGGGCCTGCGGCGGATCAAGGCTCTGGAATGGAGACATAAATTCCGCCGCTGGCGGGGCGGAGGGCGGCGCAAGATAAGAAATTTCTTCTCTGTCACAAAAGTTTTGGATTGGACGCGGGCGGCGGCGGGGGTGTCCGATGGCGCGGCAGGCGGGGCCGCTCCGGGCCCCGCGCCCCGAAGCCGGAGACCGCCACCATGCGTTCCAAGCCGCAGCCCGCCTCAGCCCGGAACCGGTCCCTGTCCGGGCAGGCCGCGAAAGAGCTGCGGCAGCGGCTGCAGGTGCCGGTCCAGAAGCGCCAGCGCCGCCGCCTCGTCATGCGTCTGCAGCGCGGCGATCAGGTCGCGATGTTCGGCCTCGATCCGGGCGGTCTTGCCCAGCCCGCTCTGCAGCGACAGCATCGACATGCGCATGAGGTTGGCCTGCAGGTTGTCGAAAACCTGTACCAGCACGGTATTGCCCGCCGCCGCCACGATGGCCTGATGAAACCGCCGGTTCAGATCGACGCAGGCCAGCAGGTTGTCCGCCGACACCGCCTCGTGCTGGTCGCAGAGATCCGACAGCAGGGCGGGAACCGGGCGCGCCTCGCGGCAGATGCGGCGCACGGCATGGCTTTCGACCATCAGCCGCACCTCGTGCAGGTCGCGCAGTTCAGTGCCGGTCAGCGGCTTGACCATGGCGC
This sequence comes from Salipiger marinus, assembly GCF_035481585.1. Taxonomy (NCBI): domain Bacteria; kingdom Pseudomonadati; phylum Pseudomonadota; class Alphaproteobacteria; order Rhodobacterales; family Roseobacteraceae; genus Salipiger; species Salipiger marinus. The sequence goes on from NZ_JAYKSL010000009.1 coordinate 55,136, forward strand.
CGCGGCGCGGATGCAGGTCCAGAAACCCCTCCGCCGCCAGCCGGTTCAGCGCCTCGCGCACCGGGGTGCGCGACACGCCGGTGACTTCGCAGGCCAGCGCCTCTTCGATGAAGCTGCCGGGCGGGAAGGTGCCCTGCAGCAGCCCGGCGCGAATCCCGTCATAGGCGCGGTCGCGGGCGGTGGGGCTTTCCCTGATCTCGACAGGGCGGGTCATTGCGCATCTCCTTGGCGGTCTGGGGCCGACACTTCGGGATCTGGCACGAAATGGTCGACAAAGGTGACGTGGTCTTATTGTATACACGAGGTAGACTCCAGAGGGAGGAAGGTCGCATGATGGATGGCGCACAGGATCTGACGGGCGCGGCCCGCTGGCGGGTCGGGGTCGATTCGGGGGGCACTTTCACCGATGTCTGCCTTTTCGATCAGCAGAGCGGGCGCATCGCGGTGTGGAAAGTCTCCTCGACCCCGGATGATCCGTCGCGCGGCATCGCGCAGGGTGTCGAGGAAGGCATGCGCGAGGAAGCGGGGGCAGGGGACGATCCCGCCGCCGCCATCACCTATCTGGGCCATGGCACCACGGTGGCCACCAATGCGCTCATCACCCATCGCGGCGCCAAGGTCGGGCTGCTGACCACCGGCGGGTTCCGCGACCTGCTGGAAATCGGGCGGCAGAAGCGCCCCGATCTTTACGACCTCTTTGCCGCCAAGCCGCCGGTGCTGGTGCCGCGCGACCTGCGCTTCGAGGTGGCCGAACGGCTGAGCCATGACGGCGCCGTGGTCACGCCGCTGGACGAGGACGCGGTGCGCCGCGCCGCCCGTGCGCTGGCAGAGGCGGGGGTGCAGGCGGTGGCGGTCTGTTTCCTGTATGCCTTCGTCAACCCGGCCCATGAACAGACGGCCAAGCGCATTCTGGCAGAGGAACTGCCGGGCGTGTTCCTGTGCGCCAGCCATGAAATCGCGCCGGAATTCCGCGAATTCGAACGGCTGTCGACCGCCACGGTCAATGCCTATCTTGGCCCGATCATGCACCGCTATATCAGCCGCCTGTCGCCGCGGCTTGCCGATCTGGGCCTGCCGGTGGCGCCGCATCTGACCCAGTCCAATGGCGGGGTGGTGCGGTTCGAGGTGGCGGCGGAAACCCCGGTGCGCGCGGTGCTCTCCGGCCCCTCCACCGGGGTGGTGGCGGCGCAGGCCATCGGGCAGCGCTCGGGCTTTCCCGACATCATCACCTTCGACATGGGCGGCACCTCGTCGGATGTGGCGCTGATGGCGGGCGGGCAGACCGCGCAGACCAATGAAAGCGTGGTGCATGGCTATCCGATCAAGGCGCCGATGCTCGACATTCACACCGTGGGGGCGGGGGGCGGCTCCATCGCGTCGATCGACAGCGGCGGGCTGCTGAAGGTCGGACCCGAAAGCGCCGGGGCCGATCCCGGGCCGGTCTGTTACGGGCGCGGCGCGACCGAGCCCACCGTGACCGATGCCAATATCGTGCTGCAGGTGCTGAACCCCACCCATCTGCTCAATGGCCGGATGAAGGTGAACCGCGATCTGGCGGTGGCCGCCATCGGCCAGATGGCCGACCGGCTGGAGATGGGCGCCATGGACGTGGCGCAGGGCATCATCTCCGTTGTCACCGCCAACATGGCCAAGGCGATCCGGGTGATCTCGGTCCAGCGCGGCCATGATCCGCGCGATTACGCGCTGATGGCCTTTGGCGGGGCGGGGCCGCTGCATGCGGTGCGGCTGGCGCAGGAACTGGGCATGTCCACCGTGATCGTGCCGCGCAGCCCCGGCATCCTCTGCGCCATGGGCCTGCTGCTGACCGACCTGCGCGCCGATTTCGCCACCACGCGGCTCGCCCCGCTGGAAAGCGCAGAGCGCGCCACGCTGGCCGAGACGCTGGCGCGGGTCGAGGCCGAAGCGAATGGCTGGTTCGAAGCCGAAGCCATCGCCGCCGACCAGCGCCGCCTGACCCGCCGCATCGACATGCGCTACGAGGGGCAGAATTACGAACTCTCCATCCCGGTGCCCGAGGGTCCGGTGACCGAGACAACGCTGGAAACCCTGCGCGCCGGCTTCACCGAGGCGCACCGCCGCATGTATGGCTTTGCCGCCCCCGAGGAACGCATCCTCTGCGTCACCTTCCGGGCCGAGGCGCTGGGACTGGTGCAGAAGGCCGAACTGCCCGAACGCCCGCTTGGGGCAGAGGACGCGTCAGGCGCCATCACCGGCAGCCGCGAAGTCTGGTTCCCCGAAACCCGCGCCTTCACCGAAACGCAGCTTTACGCCCGCGACCTGCTGGCGCCGGGCATGCGCTTTGCCGGGCCTGCCATCGTCGAACAGATGGACACCACCACGCTGATCCCGCCCGGCGTCACCGCCCGGGTGGACGAGATCGACACCCTGATTCTGGAGCTGCCGCGATGACCCGACCCGCCCTTGACCCGATCACGGTGGAGGTGATCGGCGCTGCCCTGTCCTCGATCGTCGAGGAGACCGGCGAGGCGCTGGTGCGCGCCTCCTATTCCACCAACATCAAGGAACGCCGCGACTGTTCCACGGCACTCTTCGACCGCGAGGGCCGGACGCTGTGTCAGGCCGAACATATCCCGGTGCATCTGGGCAGCTTTCTGGATTTCATCCCCTTCGTGCTGGCCAGCCACGATCCCGCCGACATGCGCCCCGGCGACGTGTTTGTGGGCAATGACGCCTATTGCGGCGGCGGCACCCATCTGCCCGACATCGTGCTGGCCGAGCCGATCTTTGTCGACGGCACGCTGGCCGCATGGACGGTGAACCTTGCGCATCATTCGGATTTTGTCGACCGCGCCCATGCCCATATCTATCAGGAGGGGCTGCGCATCCCGCCGATCCGGCTCTATCGGGCGGGGGAGCTGCAGAAGGACGTGCAGGATCTGATCCTGCTCAACTGTCAGGTGCCGCGCGAGCGTCTGTCCGACCTGCGCGCGCAGATGGCGGCGAACCGGGTGGGGGTGCAGCGGTTTCAGGATCTCTGCGCGCGGCACGGGGTCGACACGGTGCTGGCCTCGGGCGAGGCGCTGCTGGATTATGCCGAACGCAAGATGCGCGCGGGGCTTGCAGCCCTGCCGGACGGGTGCTGGCGGTTCGAGGATGTGTTCGACACGCTGGATTTTGACGAGCCCATCCCGCTGGCCGTCACCGTGACAATCACCGGCGAGGACATCGCGCTGGAGTTCGAAGCACCGCCGCAGGTGCGCTCCGGCATCAACATGACGCGCACAGCACTGCTGGCCACCGCCTATTACATCGTGAAATCCGTGGTCGATCCCAGCGTGCTGCCCAATGCGGGGCTGGCGCGGCCCATCACCGTGACCGCCCCGGACGGATCCATCGTCAGCTGCGCCCATCCGGCGGCGGTCAATGGCCGGGTGCAGACCTGCCAGCGCGTCGCCGACCTGATCCTTGGCGCGCTGGCGCAGGCGGTGCCCGACCGTGTCTCGGCCTGCACCAATTCCACCTGCACCGTGGCGCTGTTTTCCGGCACGCGGCAGAGCGGCCCGCAAAAGGGGCTTTACTGGGTCTATCTGGAAACCATCGGCGGCGGTGGCGGCGCCCGCCCCGATGCCGATGGGCTCGACGGCATCCATGTTCATGCCACCAACACCTCCAACCTGCCGGTGGAGGCGCTGGAGGTGGAATATCCGCTGATCCTTGAACGCTACGAACTGGTGGACGGATCGGCAGGGGCGGGGCGGTTCCGTGGCGGCATGGGCCTGCGCCGGGTCTATCGCGCCACCGAAGAGTGCATGGTCCGCGTCGACATCTCGCGCAACCTGTCGCGGTCCTGGGGTCTTCTGGGCGGCGGTCCGGGCGGGCATGGCGGCTTTGTCACCAGCCCCGGCACCGCCCCGTTCCATCGCGGCCATGGCAGCCTGCGCCCCGGCGAATGGCTGGAGGTCATCACCCCCGGTGGCGGCGGCTACGGCCCCGCCGAGGAGGATCCGTCAAAAGAGACAGCGCTGGCCGCCGAATAGCCGCCCGCCGCATCCCGTTCCCCCGCAAGGGCCGACAAGAGCCCCCACCCAGCAAGGAGACATCACATGACCAATGGACTGAACCGCCGGGGCTTTCTGGCCTCCACCGCCGCCGCCGCGGGCACGCTGGCCTTTCTGGGGCCGCGCAGGCTCCATGCGCAGGAGGGCGGCACGCTGCGCTTTGCGCTCTCCGCCTACCCGCCCAGCTTTGACGCATGGGCCTCGACCGGCACGGCGGCGGGCACCATCAAGCTGATGATGCATCGCGGGCTGGTCAGCTACGGCCCCGATGGCGCGCTGCGCGGCGAACTGGCCGAAAGCTGGGAAGCCGATGACGAGGGCGCATGGGTGTTCAAGCTGCGCGAGGCCACATGGCACGATGGCAGCCCGGTGACCGCCGCCGATGTGGCATGGACCGTGGCCGAGGTGGCCAAGCCCGACAGCGCCGCCTTCCGTCAGGGCCAGCTGTCGCTGATCACCGCGGTGGAAACCCCTGACGAGCGCACCGTGCGCATGGTCACCGCCGAACCGCTGGCGGTGCTGCCCGGCTGGTTCGCCCATTATCACATGCCCATCCTCAAGGAGGGAGAGCCGCGCGACACCACCATCGGCGCGGGCCCCTTCACGCTGGAGTCCACCGAACGCGGCGTGTCGCTGAGCCTCAAGGCCTTTGACGGCTATTACAAGGAAGGCCTGCCCAAGCTCGCCGGGATCGAGGCCACGGTCTATGCCGATGAAAACCTGCGCGTCGCCGCGCTGGAAGCCGGCGATGTGGATCTGTCGGAATATGTGCCGTGGCAGGCCATGGCGCAGGTGGAGGAGAGCGACGCGCTGAAACTCGACAGCGTCGACGGTCCCTTCATGTATCTGACCTTCAACGCCAGCCGCCCGCCCTTCGACAACCCGCTGGTGCGCCGCGCCGTGGCCCATGCCATCAAGCGCGAGGATATCGTGGCCGCTGCCTTCTACAACCGGGGCGGCGCGCTGGCGCATCTGCCCATTGCCGAAGGGTCTGAATTCTACAATCCCGAATTCGCCGACGCATGGGCCTATGATCCCGAAAAGGCGCAGGCGCTGCTGGCCGAGGCGGGCTATCCCGACGGGTTCGACTGCGCGCTGCTGTCGACCGCGCAATACGGCATGCACCAGTCCACCGCCGAGGTCTGTCAGGCCTATCTGTCCATGGTGGGCATCAACGCGCAGCTTGACCTGCCGGAATGGTCGAGCCGGGTGCAGAAGGGCAACGAGGGCAGCTATGATCTGGCGGTCATGGGCACCACCGCCGACAACAACGATCCCGACGGGCTGGTGAACGTGCTCGACGGCTCGCTGCCCGAAAGTTTCGTGCGCAGCTATGGCATCGACACGCCGGAGATCAGCGCGCTTTTCGCCAAGGGCCGCGCCACCTTCGATCCCGAGGAACGCCGCGCCATCTACCGCGAGATGGAACAGGTGGCCATCGACACCGCCCCCATCGCCGGGCTTGCATGGCGCGCGCAGGGCTATGGCATGAAGTCGAACGTCGAGGGCTTCACCAACATGCCCGGCCAGCTGACCTTCTATTCCGGCATCACGCTGGAAGAGACGTTCTTCGGCTGATCCGGTCCAGACATGCTCAGATACATCGCATACCGGAGCCTGATCGCGCTCTTTCTGGTCTGGCTCGTCGTCAGTCTGGTGTTCCTGCTGCTGCACCTGATCCCCGGCGATCCGGCGGAACTGCTGCTCAGTCAGGGCAACATCGCCGCCGATCCGCAGGCGGTGGCGGCGCTGCGCGAGAAGATGGGGCTGAACGCGCCGCTCTGGCAGCAATATATCGAGCATGTCACCGGGGTTCTGACCGGGGATCTGGGCGGGTCGTTCCGCGACGGCGCGCCCGTGATGGAACAGATCCTGCTGCGCCTGCCGCGCACGCTGGAGGTGATCCTTGCCGCCGCCTTCCTTGCCGCGCTGTTCGGCGTGCCCTTGGGCACCTATGCGGCGATCCGCGCCGACGGCAAGATCGATGCCTTTGTCTCGCTCCTGTCCTCGGTGGCGCTGTCCACCCCGGTCTTTGTGGTGGGCTCGGTGGTCATCCTGATCTTCGCGCAGCAGCTGCAATGGCTGCCCGCAGGCGGCTTCGTGCCATTTTCCGAGGATCCGGTGCAGCATCTGAAGCTGCTGATCCTGCCTGCGGGGGCGGTGGGGCTCAGCGTCTGGGCGGTCATCACCCGCATGACCCGCGCCTCCGTGCTGGAGGTGCTGCAGCGCGACTATGTGCGCACCGCCCGGGCCAAGGGCCTGCCCCGCGGGCCGATCCTGCGCCGCCATGTGGTGCGCAACGCGCTGATCCCGGTGCTGACCGTGCTGGGGCTGGAGATGGGCACGCTGATCGGCGGCACGGTGCTGGTGGAATTCGTGTTCAACTGGCCGGGCCTGTCAGGCTATCTGGTCGCCGCCGTCGATGCCCGCGACTACCCCGAGGTGGTGGGCATCGTCATGGTCATCTCCGTGCTCTTCGTCTTTCTCAACCTGCTGGTCGATGTGGTGAACGCGCTGCTTGACCCGCGCATCTCGCTGGGGGCGTCATGAGCCGGGCCGCGCGCAAGCTGATCCTGCCGGGGATCCTCGTGGGGCTTCTGGTGGCGGTGGTGCTGCTGGCCCCGGTGCTGCCCTTGGCCGATGTCCGGATGATGGATGTGCCGGGGCGCTTTTCCGGCCCCTCGGCAGAGCACTGGCTGGGGCAGGACGAATTTGGCCGCGACGTGCTGGCGCGGCTGATCTGGGGCGGGCGCGCCTCGCTGTTCATCGCGGTGGGATCGGCGCTGGCCGCCGCCGTGCTGGGCACCACGCTGGGCCTGCTCGGCGGCTATTTCCGCGGCGTGGTGGAACTGGTCACCGTCCGCGCCTCCGAGGTGATCCTGTGCTTGCCGCCGCTCCTGCTGGCGCTGCTGGTGGTCACCCTGCTGGGCGCGGGGACCGGGCCGCTGATCCTTGCGCTGACGCTGCTTTACACGCCCAACTATGCCCGCGTGGTCTATGCCGCGACGCTGCAGGTCCGCTCTCTGGATTTTGTCACCGCGCAGCGCGCCATGGGGGCGCATCCGCTGGCGATCCTGACCCGCACCATCCTGCCCAACGTGCTGCCGCCGCTTCTGGTGCAGATGTCGCTGGTGGTGGCCTCGGCCATGGTGATCGAAAGCGGGCTCAGCTTTCTGGGGCTGGGCGTGGTGCCGCCCACACCATCCTGGGGCCTGATGATCCGCGCCGCGCGCGGCGCGATGGAGGTGGCGCCGATGCTGCTGGTCTGGCCGTCGCTGGCGCTGGCGGGCACCATCCTGTCGTTCAACCTGCTGTGTGACCGGCTGCAGTCGGTGCTGGATCCGCGCCAGATCACGGCGGGCGGCGCGCTGTGGCTGCACCGCCCCGCGCGGAAGGCGGCCGCCGCGCCGCAGCCTGCCGCCCCCGACGCGCCGCTGCTGCGGATCCGCGATCTGGCCATCGCGGTAGAAGGGCCGCGCCACGGGCTTGATCTGGTGCGCCGCGCCGATGTCACCGTGCGGCCCGGGCAGACCGTGGCGCTGGTGGGTGAATCCGGCTCCGGCAAGACCCTGACCAGCCTCGCGCTGATGGGGCTGCTGCCCGACCGGCTGGCGGTCACCGGCGGAGAGGCGTTTTACACCACGCGCGAGGGCACCACGGTCGATCTGGCGCAGCTTGATGACGAGGGCTTCCGCCGCCTGCGCAGCACCGAGATCTCCATGGTGTTTCAGGATGCCGCCGCCGCGCTGAACCCGGTGCTGCGCATCGGCGACCAGCTGGCCGAAACCCTGCGCGTGGCGGGCATGCCCGAGGCGGGCATCCCCGCGCGCGTCGTCGATCTGCTGCGGCAGGTGGGCATCCCCGACCCCGAGCGCCGCTGCCGCGCCTATCCGCATGAACTGTCGGGCGGGCAGCGCCAGCGCGCGATGATCGCGCTGGCGGTTGCAAACAGCCCCCGGCTGCTGCTGGCGGACGAGCCGACCACCGCGCTCGATCCCACCATTCAGGCGCAGATCCTGCAGCTGTTCCTGCAGCTGAAACGCGACACGCCCGGCATGGGGCTGGTGTTTGTCACCCATGATCTGGCGGTGGTGGCGGAAATCGCCGACCGCGTCGTGGTGATGTATGCGGGCGAGGTGGTGGAACAGGGCCCGGTGGCCGAGGTGTTCGCCCGCCCGCGCCATCCCTATACCGCCGCGCTCATCGCCTCGGTCCCCGAAGGCGGGGCGGAGCGGCTGGTGGCGATCCCCGGTTCGGTGCCGCCGCCCCATGCCATGCCGCCCGGCTGCCGGTTCGCGCCGCGCTGCGATTTTGCCCGCCCGCTCTGCGAGGCAGCAGCCCCCGTGGCCAGCGCCCCCGCAGAGGGCCGCAGCACCCGCTGCATCCGCTGGAAGGAGGTCACCTGATGTTCGATCTGGGCACATCCCCCGCCCCGCTGGTGGAGGCGCAGGCCCTTGGCCGCAACTTCCCGCAGCGGCAGGGGCTTCTGGGACGGGCGCGCGACATCTGGGCGGTGCGCGACGTGACGCTGGCCATCGCGCGCGGCGAAACCGTGGGCGTTGTTGGGGAATCGGGCTGCGGCAAGTCCACGCTGGGCCGCATGATGATGGGGCTTGATGCGCCCACCACCGGCGCCGTGCGCTTTGACGGGCGCGACCTTGATACGGTGCGCGGGCCGGACCGGCGCAGGCTGGCACGGCGGATGCAGATGGTGTTTCAGGATCCCTTCGGCTCGCTTGATCCGCGCCGCAGCGTCGGCGCGCAGGTGGGCGACGGGCTGCGCATCCATGGCATCGTCCCGCCCGCCGAAATCGGCGCCGAGGTGGCGCGGCTGCTGGATCAGGTCGGTCTGCCCGCCAGTGCCGCGTCGCGCCGTCCGCATGAATTTTCCGGCGGCCAGCGCCAGCGCGTCGCCGTGGCCCGCGCCCTGTCGACCCGCCCGGATTTTATCGTGGCCGACGAGCCGGTTTCGGCGCTCGACGTCTCCATTCAGGCGCAGGTGGTGAACCTGCTGATGGATCTGCGCCGCGATCTGGATCTTGCCATGCTGTTCATCAGCCATGACCTGCATGTGGTGCGCCATCTCTGCACCCGCATCGTGGTCATGTATCTGGGCCGTATCGTGGAAGAAGGCCCCGCCGCGCAGGTGTTCGGCACGCCCGCGCATCCCTATACCCGTGCGCTGCTGACCGCCACGCCCTCGCTGCAGCCGCGCAGGCGCGAGGCGGGGTTCGACGTGCTGCCCGGGGAACTGCCCAGCCCCGCCAATCCGCCCTCGGGCTGTCCGTTCCGCACCCGCTGTCCGCTGGCCGAAGCCGCCTGCGCCGAGGCCGTGCCCGAGTTCCGCGAGATCGGGCCGGGCTGGCAGGCCGCCTGCATCAAGGCCCGCCCGGAGTCCGTGGCATGACCGCCCCCGTCGCTGTCCTGACCGGGGCAAGCCGGGGCATCGGCGCCGCCATCGCGCGCGAGCTTGCGGCGCGGGGGCATCAGCTGGTGCTGGGGCTGCGCGATCCCGACGCGCTGCCCGGGGATCTGGCGGCGCTGGATCCGCTGGTGGTGCGCTATGACGCCACCGACCCCGCCGCCGCCCGCGCGCTGGCCGGGGCCGCAGAGCAGCGGTTTGGCCGTCTCGACGTGCTGGTGCTGAGCGCGGGCATCAGCGGCCCGCTGGAGCTGCGCCCCGATCCGCCGCAGCCCGATGCCGAGATGGAAGAGATGCTGGAGCAGCTTCTGGCCGTCAACGTCAAGGCGCCGTTCCGGCTGGTGCGTGCGGCGCTGCCCGCGCTCTGCCGCTCGGGGCGGGGGCGGGTGGTGGTGCTGGCCTCGCTGTCGGGCAAGCGGGTGCTGGGGCTGAACGCGGGCTATCAGATGACCAAACATGCCGCCGTGGCGCTGACCCATGCGGCGCGGCGCGCGGGCTGGGACGAGGGCCTGCGCGCCTGCGCCGTCTGCCCCGGCTTTGTCGCCACCGACATGACGCTGCGCCACGACCTGCCACGCAGCGAGATCACCCAGCCAGAGGATCTGGCGCATCTGGTGGCCGAGGTGGTGGCGCTGCCCAACACCGCCAGCGTGCCGGAACTGCTGGTCAACTGGCGTTACGAGGCGGGCGCATGACGCGGCCTGTCGTGCAGGAGGTGGCGGGGGATGCCAGCCTGCCACGTGCGGTGGATCTGGTGGTGATCGGCGGCGGCATCCTTGGCGTGTCGGCGGCACTTTGGGCCGCCGAGCAGGGCCACAGCGTCGCCCTGCTGGAAAAGGGCCGGATCGCGGGCGAACAGTCCAGCCGCAACTGGGGCTGGGTGCGGCGCATGGGCCGGGCCGTGGCGGAATATCCGCTTGGCATCGAAAGCCTGCGGATCTGGCAGGGGCTCAACGCGCGCATCGGGCAGGAGACCGGCTTTCGCCGCAGCGGCATCGTCTATTCCGGACAAAGCGCGCGGCAGCTGGCATGGCTGGCGACTGTCGAACGGGACGCCGCGCAGTTCGGCCTTGCGGTGCGGCGGCTCAGCCGGGCCGAGCTTGCAGAGCAGTTTCCCGGCGCCCGTCTGCGCGACACCGAGGCCGTGATGACCGAGGAAGACGGGCGCGCCGAACCTGCCCTTGCCGCCCCCGCGCTGGCCGAGGCGGCGCGCCGCGCGGGGGCGCATGTGCTGACTGGCTGCGCCGCGCGGGCGCTTGATCTGTCCGCCGGGCGTGTCAGCGGGGTTGTCACCGAACGCGGGCGCATCGCCTGCGATGCGGTGATCCTTGCAGGCGGGGCATGGTCGCGGCTTTTTGCCGGCAATCACGGGCTTGATCTGCCGCAGCTCAGGGTGCGCAGTTCGGTGCTGGCCACACGACCGCTGCCGGGCGGGCCCCGTCATGCCTTGGGCAATGGCGCGTTCGGCCTGCGGCCCCGGCTGGATGGCGGCTATACGCTCGCGCGGCGGGGCAGGGCGGCGGTGCAGATCACGCCCGACGCCTTTCGCCTGCTGCCTGATTTCCTGCCCGGCCTGCGCCGCAACCGGCACGAACTGGCGCTGACGCTGGATCACGGGCTGTGGCAGGGCGCCACCACCCCGCGCCGCTGGAGCGCGGAGGCGGTCACCCCGTTCGAACGCTGCCGGGTGCTTGATCCCGAACCGCAGCAGCACGCGCTGGGGCAGGCGATGCGCGAGGTGCGCGCGGTCTTTCCGGTCTTTGTGCAGGCGCGGGTGGCGCAAAGCTGGGGCGGCATCATCGACGTGACCCCGGATGGCGTGCCGATCCTTGACCACGCCCCCGGCCTGCCCGGTCTGGTCATCGCCACCGGCTGTTCGGGGCACGGGTTCGGCATCGGTCCCGGCGCGGGCCAGCTTGCGGCGGAACTGGCCACCGGCGCCGCGCCGCTGGTCGATCCGGCGCCCTTCCGGCTGGCCCGTTTCGAACGCGGCGCCCCCGCCGGATGAGGGGGGCAAATTTTCTCTATCGCGGCACAAGCCGTTTGAATTGGACGCCCCCCGCCATGGCGCGCTTCACTGACCGCCACGACCGATACAGCAGGAGCGCGACATGACCCCCAAAATCCGCATGGCCGAACTGACCTCCGAAGAGGCCCGCCAGCATCTGACCTCTGACGCGGTGGTGCTGCTGCCCATGGGCTCGCTGGAGGATCAGGGCATCCATGCGCCCATGGGCGATTACATGGCCGCCGACCTGATGGCGCTGGAAATCGCCAAGGCGGCCCGCGCCCAAGGTGTTGCCACCTTCGTGGCGCCAGTCATTCCCTTTGGCGGCAAGGATTATTTCGACAGCAGCCATGGCGGCATCTCGATCAGCCATGCCACGCTCTGCGGCATTCTGGATGACATGTTCGGCTGTCTCGACCGCCACGGCATCCGCAAGCTGATGATCGTCAACGGCCATGGCGGCAACGTGCCCGCCATCACCGAGGTGGCGCTGCGCTGGCGGCAGAAGGCGGGGCTGTTCGTGCCCTCCATGTATCTGTGGCAGGTGGCCTATGGCGAGCTGCCGGGGCTGATCGGCGCCGACAAGGCCAAGGCCAGCTCCGGCCATGGCGGCGACCCGCTGACCTCGGTCGGCCTGCATTTCTACCCCGACCTGCTGCGCCCCGATCTGGTGCGCCCCGCCCCCACCGGCAGCACCGTGAAGGGGCTGAGCATTTCGGGCTTTTCCAGCATCACCTTTGACGGGGCCAAGATTCAGGTGCCGATCGAGGCGCTGGAGGCGACCGAAACCGGCGCCTATGGCTGCGATCCCACGCTTTGCTCTGCCGAAACCGGCGCCGTGCTGGTCGACCGCCTTGCCGCCATCGGCGCCGGGCTGGTGGTCGAACATGTGGCGCGCGGCCTGCACGACTGATCCTCACAGAACCGGAAAATCCGGCACCTCACCTCCATCAGGGAGACACCCAATGACCACGATGACCCGACTGACCCTTGCCACCGCCATGGCGCTTGCGCTTGGCAGCGCGGCGCAGGCCGAAACCACATGGCGCATGGCCACCAAGATGCCGGTGGACAGCCCCGAGGGGCAGGTCTTTGAAAAATTCGCCGATCTGACCGAAGAATACACCAATGGCGAGCTGAAGATCGACGTTTATCCCAACGAACAGCTGGGCAAGGAGGATGCCGTCCTTGAACAGCTTCAGGCCAATATCGTGCAGGTCTATGCCGAAGGCTTCGGCTATCTGAAGAAATGGGAGCCGGCGCTGGCATGGGTCGCGGCGGCCTTCGCCTTTGACGATTTCGACCACTGGCAGCGGTTCATGACTTCGGACACGGTCAGCGGTTGGTTCGACACCGCCGCCGAACAGTCCGGCGTGCGCCCGCTTGGCGATCCCACGCAGGTGCTGCGCGGCCCGTTCCGGGTGATGGTGTCCAACGTGCCCGTCGAGACGGCGGCGGATATCGAGGGCATCAAGATCCGCATGCATGAAAACAAGGTCGCCATCGAGACATGGGACCATCTGGGCGCCGAGGTCATCACCCTGCCATGGACCGAAGTCTATCAGGGCATTTCCAAGGGCATCGTCGAGGCGGTGAATTCCCCCGTGGCGCTGGTGGAATCCATGCGCTTCAACGAGGTGGCCCCCTACATCACCCGCCATGACGAATACTGGCAGTCCATCGGCTTCATGGTCAACGAAGAGGCGCTGGCGGCGCTGGACGAGGAAACCCGCGCGGGCCTTTTGCGCGCCTATGAAGAAACCGGCGCCTATTCGCAGGAGGTGATGTTCGGCGTGGCCGAAGAAAGCATCGCGCGGATGGAAGAGGCGGGCGCCACCTATACCGTGCTCGACACCGCGCCGCTGGTGGAAAAGATGCAGGGCTTCTACGAGGCGATGGCGGCATCGGGCGAGTTGCCCGAAGGCTTTATCGACGCCATCGAGGCCAGCCGGACGGCCAGCCAGTGACACCGCAGGACTATCACCCCCAGAGCCCGCTGACGCGGGCTCTGAACCGGCTGGACCGGGCAAGCTGGAGCTTGGGCGGCGCGTTCCTGTGGCTGTCCAATCTCTGCCTGCTGATCATGCTGGCGCTGACGGCGGCCACCATCGTGCTGCGGCCCATGGGGCTTGCCGCCTACTGGATGTGGCCATGGACCATGGTGTTTTTCATCTGGCTCAGCTTTTTCGGCTTTTTCGCGCTTTATGCCCGGCTGAAGGACGTGCGCGTGGATTTTATCGCGGGGCTGTTCGGGCCAATGGGCATGGCCGTCACCCGGCTGGTCAGCGATCTGGCCACCCTGTCGGTGACCGGCGTGCTGCTGTGGCAGCTGCCCCGGGTCATCGCCACCTCGCGCGGGGTCTATGACGGCGCGATCCTGCCCGCCGGGCTGGAACTGCCGCGGCTTGCGCTGTCGGTGCCGCTGTTCGTCTCGGCGGCGCTGATCCTGCTGACCGCGCTGCTCGATCTGGCCAAGATGGCCGCCGGCATGCCGGAAAACGTCACCGACCATCACCCGGAGATCTGACCTTGGCCTGGATCCTCATCGGCAGCTTCATCGCGCTGATCCTGCTGCGCGTGCCCATCTCCATCGCCATCGGCATGGCGACGGTGCTGACCTTTCTCACCTCGGATTTCTCCAACGCGCTGCAGATCATCCCCCAGCAGATGCTGGAGGGGGTCAACAAGGCCTCGCTGACCGCCGTGCCGTTCTTCATCATGGCGGGCAACCTGATGAACGTCACCGGCGTGACCGAACGCATCTTCGCCTTCGCCAACGCGCTGGTCGGGCATCTGAAGGCGGGGCTGGCGCAGGTCAACATCCTGTCATCCATGATCTTCGCGGGCATTTCCGGCGCCGCCGTGGCCGATTGCGCGGGCCTTGGCGCCATTGAGATCAAGGCCATGCGCGAGGCGGGCTACAAGCCCGACTTCGCCGCCGCGATCACCGTCGCCTCCTCGGTGATCGGGCCGCTGATCCCGCCCTCCATCGGGCTGGTGATCTATGCCTTCCTTGCCCAGCAGTCGATCGAACGGATGTTTCTTGCCGGGCTGGTGCCGGGGATCCTCGTGGGGCTGGCGCTGATGATCTATGTGCGCCTGCGCGCCGGATTTCAGGATTTCCCGACCCAGCCGCGCGCCACGGTGCGCGAGGTGGCCCATACCGCGCAGCATGGCTTTGCCGCGCTGATGGCGCCCGCGATCATCCTTGGCTCCATCATGTTCGGCTTTGTCACCGCCACCGAAGCCGGGGTGCTGGCCTGTCTTTACTGCATCTTCCTTGGGGTGTGGTATCGCGAGCTGACGCTGGGCAAGTTCTTCAGCGCGCTGTCGGACACCGCGATGATGACGGCGGTCATCATGATCATCATCGCCTTTTCCATCGCGATGGGCTGGCTTCTGGCTATCGACCAGACGCCGCAGAAGCTGGCCGACTGGACCTTCTCGCTGACCGAAAACCGCAACGTGTTTCTGGCCCTGCTGCTGGTCTTCATCATCCTTGTCGGCTGCGTGGTCGAAGGCGTGCCCGCCAAGCTGATCCTCGTGCCGACGCTGCTGCCGCTCATCGACGCCTATGGCATCGACCGGGTGCATTTCGGCATCATCATCCAGCTGGGCCTGCTGATCGGCATCGCGACCCCGCCCATGGGCATCGGCCTTTACATCGTGGCCGAGGTGGGCCGCGTGCGGTTCGAAAAGGTCACGCTGGCGGTGCTGCCGATGCTGCTGCCGCTTTTTGCGGTGCTGATCCTGCTCACCTATGTGCCGCAGACCGTGACCTTCCTTCCCGATCTCATCCTTGGCAAGCAATAAGGGGGACAGATGTCCAACCTCATCTACAAGCTGAACCCGATGCCCGCGCGCATCCCGCAGGACAAGCTGGACCGTCTGGCAAAGCTCGAAACCGCGACCATCGGGCATTTCTACCATTTCGGCTTTGCCGCGCCCGCGATCCAGCCGGTGCTGACCGGCAAGGTCGTGGCCTCGACCGTGGCGACGCTGGCCATTCCGGGGCTTGATTCCACGCTGCTGCATCACTGCCTCAGCTCGGTGGGTCCGGGCTATTTCCTCGCCGTCGACCGGCTGGGCGACACCAAATATGCCTGCTGGGGTGGCGGCGTCACCCGCATGGCGGCGATGATGGGGCTGGATGGCGGCTGCGTCGATGGCCCGCATACCGACACCGCCGAGATCGCCGAACAGGATTTCGCCATGTGGTCGCGCGGTGCCTCGCCGGTGACGACACGGCTTTACAATTCCGGCGGCGGTTTCAACGTGCCGGTCAGCATCGGCGGCGCTGCGGTGCTGCCGGGCTATGCGGTGCTGGCCGATGACAGCGGCGTGCTGTTCATTGCCCCCGAGGATCTGGACGAGGTGCTGGCCGAGGGCGAGACCAAGACCGAACGTGGCCGCGTCAACGAGGCCAAGATCACCGGCGGCACCCATCTGGGCCAGATGTCCGGCGCCACCAAGATGGTGGAGGCCAAGCTGGGGCAGTAGCCTCAGCCGCCGTCGTGAAAGGAGGTATAGGCCGGATGCGCCGCGCACCAGTCCCGCGCCACCTCGCGCGCCAGTTCAAGCACAAGGCTGACCTGCTGGCGCCGGGCGCGGTTCACATGGGTGCAGGCCACGTCCAGCGGCGCGATCTGCTCGGTCACGGGGATCTGCATCAGGCGGCCTTCGGTGATGTCACGTTCCAGCGCGGTCAGCGACAGCGCCGAGGCGCCGTAGCCCAGCCGGAGCATCTCGCAGATGGTGGCCAGCGAATTGCCGTAATGGCGCGGCGCGGGCTGGCTGCGCATCTCGTCGACATATTCGGCCACCGGATTGAACATCGGCGAGGTCTTTGGATACAGCACCAGCGGCAGGCGGCGCAGCGCCTCGGGGGTCATCGGCAGCGGCAGGCCTTTGACCACGTCGGGCCGTGCCACCCAGCCCACCTGATAGCGCGTGGTGAAGGCGGGCGCGCCCACCCGGTCTCCGCTGGCGGTAAAGGCCAGATCCAGCGTGCCCGCCTCGACGAAGCGGCGCAGCTGCAGGTCGGATCCGGCATAGATGTCCAGCATGATCTCGGGCTGTTCTGCCCGCATCCGGCCCAGCAGATCCGGCCCCCATGTGATCGCGGCCATGCCCGCCAGCCCCAGCGACAGGCGCTGCTTCTGCTTGTCCAGCAGGCGGGCATTCATCGTCTCGCGCAGGTTCAGGAACTGCAGCGCGAATTCCGCCACCTCCATCCCCTGATCGGTCAGCCGGAACCCCGGCGCGTCGCGGTCGATCAGGACCTTGCCCAGATCGTTTTCCAGCGACTGGATCCGCGCCGACACCGCAGGCTGCGTCAGTCCCAGCCGTTCGGCGGTCTGGCGGTAGTTCTGGATCTGGCTCAGCCAGTAAAACGCCTCCAGCTGCTTGAAATTCATCGCCTTCCCTGTCTCTTACTGTCTAAAAAGGATGCCCCATGACCGTTGCCGTTTACCTGCCCGCCGAGGACAAGACCCGCTGGTGGGTCGACATGCTGCAGGATCTGCTGCCCGGCTGGCAGGTCCAGTCCTTTGCCGAGGCCGCAGCCGATCCGGACGCGGTCGAGCATGCCGTGGTCTGGCGTCCGCGCAGCGGCGATCTGGCGCGGTTTCCCAACCTGCGCGCCATCGTCTCCATCGGCGCGGGCATCGACCATGTGCTGGAGGATGACCAGCTGCCGCAGGGCGTGCCGATCATCCGCACCGTGGGGCAGGATCTGACCCAGCGGATGCGCGAATATGTGGCGCTGCACGTGCTGCGCCATCACCGCGACATGCCGCGCCAGCTGCAGGCGCAGCGCGATCACGACTGGCACGCCATCGTGGTGCCGGTGGCGCCGAACCGGGTGGTGGGCGTGATGGGGCTGGGCAATCTTGGCGCCGAGGCCGCGCGCACGCTGGCGGGACTGGGCTTTGCCACGCGCGGCTGGTCGAAATCCGAAAAGCAGGTCGAGGGGGTGGCGTGTTTTGCCGGGGCCGAGGGGCTGGCGGGCTTTCTGGACGGCTGCGAGATCCTCGTGAACCTGCTGCCCTTGACCGACAGCACCCGCGGCATCCTGAATGCCGGGCTCTTCGCGCGGCTGGCGCCCGGCGCCTGCGTCATCAACTGCGCGCGCGGCGCGCATCTGGTGGAGGAGGATCTGCTGGCCGCACTGGAGTCGGGGCAGATCAAGCAGGCGACGCTGGACGTGTTCCACATCGAACCGCTGCCCGCCGATCATGGTTTCTGGGGCCATCCCGCCATCACCGTCACCCCGCATGTCGCCTCGCAGATCGATGCGGCGACCGGCGGGCGGATCATCGCGCAGAACCTGCGGACCTTTGCCGAAACCGGCACCTGCGCCGATGTGGCGGACGCGGTGCGCGGTTACTGAACCCGGCAATCGGCAGGGGGCGGCGTGCCGCCCCCGCGCCTCAGGCATGCTGTCCGCCATTCACGTCGATCGAGGCACCGTTGACGTAAGAGGCCTGTTCCGAACACAGGAACAGCACCACGCGCGCCACCTCGTCAGGCTTGCCCAGACGGCGCAGCGGGATGATCTGCGCCATGTCCTCGGTGCCGGGCGACAGGATTTCCGTCTCGATCTCGCCCGGGGTCACCATGTTGACGCGGATGCCGCGCGGCCCCAGTTCCGCCGCCGCCTCGCGGGTCAGGGCCGCCAGCGCCGCCTTGGAACAGGCATAGGCCACGCCCGCGAAGGGATGCACCCGCGAGCCCACGATGGAGCCCACATTGACCACGGCGCCGCGCCCGCGCGCCAGCTCTGGCAGCAGGTCGCGCATCAGCGTGGCAGGCCCCACAAGGTTGACCGCCAGCACCTGCGCCCACAGATCGTCATCGCTGCCCGCGATGCCCATGCGTTCGCCCGCCGGACCCTTGGGAGAGATGCCGGCATTGTTGACGATGGCGTTCAGCCCCTGACCGCCCAGCGTCTCGCGCACGCGGGCGACCAGATCGGCGCGGGCCACCGGATCGGCCAGATCGCCCTGAAAATGGTCGGTATTGCCCGCATGCCACGGGCAGCGCGCGTCGAACGGGCTGCGCGAGACGGTCATGACCCGCCAGCCCGCCGCCTGAAACACCTTGACCGTGGCATGTCCGATCCCGCGGCTTGCGCCGGTCAGCAACAGCGTCTTCTGCTCCATGGAAGCCTCTCTCTCCGGGGATGTCCCGGGTCAGATATGGAAGGAAATTCCCGCCTCCGCCAGCCCGCCGCCCAGCACGGACACGGTTCCGTCAGCGCGCCAGCAGGCGGCGCCCGTCATTTCACCATTGGCCCCAAAGGCGATGGCGTTCATGCCGCCGCCCACATGCGGCACCAGCTGCACGTCATGGCCGCGCGCGCGCAGCGCCTCGGCGTGATGGGCATAGCCGGGCTCCAGTTCCAGATGCCCGCCCTCGGTCCAGAGCCGGGGCGCCTCCACCGCCTGCTGTGGGGTCATGCCATGGTCGATCAGGTTGACGATGGCCTGCAGGGCAGAGGGGAAGATGCGCAGCGCGCCCGGCAGACCCAGCGCAAAGGCGGGGGCGCCGTCTCTCAGCACGATCATCGGCGCCATGGAGGTGGGCACCCGCTTGCCCGGGGCGACCGACAGCGCCTTGCCCGGATGCGGGTCGAAATTATACATGTAATTGTTGGGGATGATGCCGGTGCCCGGCACCATGATGCGCGCACCGAAAAGCCCGTTGATGGTGTGGGTGGCGCAGACGATGCCGCCGTCGCGGTCGGCCACGGTGACATGGGTGGTGTTGCGGCTCTCATAGCCCGGCGCCACGGCGCCCGCGCCGCCCACCTCGCGCAGCCGCGCCCGGCACGCCTCGGCATAGGGTTTGGAGATCAGCTTTTCCACGGGGATGTCGACAAAATCCGGATCCCCGGACGCGGCGCGGCGGTCCTCAAACCCGACGCGGATCACCTCGGCCAGCAGGTGCAGCCGTTCGGGGCTGTCAAAACCCATGGCGGCCAGATCGTAGCCTTCGAGCATGTGCAGCATCTGCGCGACATGCACCCCCGAGGAGGCGGGCGGCGGCGGCCCGGCGATGTCAAAGCCGCGATAGCTGCCAAAGATCGCCTCGCGCTCGCGCGGGGTATAGCCGCGCAGGTCGTCCAGCGTCAGATGGCCTGCGGCGCCCAGAAAATCGACCAGCGCCTGACCCAAGCTGCCGCCATGCAGCGCGCCCGCGCCCTGCTGCGCCACCAGCCGCAGGCTTTCGGCATAGGCGCTCTGCACCAGCCGGTGACCGGGCCGTGCCGGGGCGCCGCCGGGCAGGAACAGCGCCGCCATGCCCGGATCCTGCGCCAGATCCTCGGCATGGCGTTCGATGTTGCTGGTCAGATAGGCGGTGATGCGGAAGCCGTCGGCGGCATGGCGGATGGCGGGGGCGATGACCTCGGCAAAGGGCAGCACGCCATGCTCGGCCTGCATCGCGCACCAACCCGCAAGGTTGCCCGGCACTGCCACGGCGCCGGGGCCGACCAGATTGGCGCGGCCTTCGGCCTCCATGTAATTGGGCAGCGCGTCAGAGACCGGGCGGAACATGTCGGGCGTGGCGGCGGCACCGGCCTGCGACAGGCAGTCATAGACCTTGTGCCGCCCGTCGGGCAGGCGCAGATGCGCCACGCCGCCGCCCGCGATGCCGACCATCATCGGCTCCACCACGGTCAGCGCCAGCAGCGCCGCCACCGCCGCATCCACGGCATTGCCGCCCGCTGCCAGCATCTCGTGGCCTGCGGCGGATCCCAGCGGGTGATTGGTGACCACCATGCCGCCCGATCCGGTGGCGGGCGCCTTGCGGCAGGTGAAGGGCAGGGCAGGGGACATGGCAGGCCTCTTTGGGTCAGGGCTGGGTCAGGGCGGGCACGGTCGTTTCCAGCGCCTCGACAAAGGCGCGGGCGGCTTCGGTCAGCGGGCGGCGGGCGGGTTCCAGCAGATGCAGCGTGCGCCACAGATCCAGCCCCGCCACCGGCACGAAGACGATGCCCGGATCGCGGAACAGCGCGACCGCGTTGCGCGGCAGCAGCGCCAGCCCCAGCCCGGCGCGGATCATGCACAGCTGCGCCACGGTGGAATGCGCCCGCAGCCGGGTCTGCAGAAAGGCGCGGGGGATTGCCTCACATCCGGCCAGCAGGTGCTGCGTGCCGGTTTCGGGGTCGAGCCCGATCAGATCTGCCGCCGGAATATCGGCCAGCGCCACCTCTCCGGCCTCGGCAAAGCCATGGCCCGCCGGGCAGGCCAGCCCCACCGGATCGCGCAGGATGGCGCGCTGGCGCAGGTCGGGGGACTGCTGCGCCCGCCCGGCGATGGCCAGATCAAGCCGCCCGTCCGACACCATGCCCGCCAGCCGTTCGGCGATGTCGTCATGCAAGGTGCAGCGCAGCCCCGGACGGCCGCGCAGGAACTCCGCCAGCACCGGCGCCAGCAGTTCCGAAATGGCCGAGGGCGAAGCGCCAAGCAGAAGCTCGCCCTCTTCCAGCCCGGCGCTCTGCCGCAGCCGGGTCAGGGCGCGGTCCATCCCGTCCAGCAGCGGCGTGGTGTCATCCAGAAAATCCCGCGCGAGCGGCGTCAGCACCGGCGGGCGGCTGCGCCGGTCAAACAGCGGCGCCCCGACCGAGGCTTCAAGCTGGCGCATCAGTTCCGACAGGGCCGAGGGCACGACGCCCAGGCTTTCGGCGGCGGCGGAAAACGATCCTTCGGCGGCCACCGCGTGCAGGGCGCGCAGATGTCGGAAGTTTATATTCTGTTTTTCCGCAATCATCTTCATGTTATTCGGATTTTATGACAAAATGCGGCAGAAATCAACAGAGTCCACCAGCCAGAGGTCGCCAGATGAAGGACAATGCCGAAATTCCGCACATGTCGCAGGCGCAGGTCTCTGATCTGGAAGCGGCGCTGGCCGGGGCCGGGTTCCGGGGCGATGTCAGCCGCGACAGCGCGCTGCGCGAGGCGATGGCCACCGACAATTCCGTCTACCGCATCGCGCCGGATCTGGTGGTGGCGCCCATGGATGCCGCCGACATGGTGACGCTGCTGCAGGTGATGGATCAGCCCGCCTTTGCCCGGATGCCGGTGACGGCGCGCGGCGGCGGCACCGGCACCAATGGCCAGAGCCTGAATGCGGGCGTGATCGTGGACACGCGGCGGCATATGGCGGGGCTGATCGCGGTGGACGAGACCGAAGGCTGGGCCGAGGTGCAGCCGGGCATGGTGCTGGATGATCTCAACGCGCGGCTGCGCCCCTCGGGCTGGTTCTTCGCGCCGGAGGCCTCCACCTCCTCGCGCTGCACCATCGGCGGCATGGTCAGCACCGATGCCTCGGGCAAGGGTTCGCGCATCTATGGCAAGACTTCGGACAACCTGCTGGGGCTGGAGCTGGCGCGGCCCGAAGGTCTGCTGCGCAGCCTTGATCCCGCCCCGGACTGGGCGCAGCCGATGCTGGCGGCGGCGGAACAGGCGGCCCGGGCCGGGCGCGCGGCCTTCATCGCGGCGACCCCCCGCATCAACCGCCGCTTCACCGGCTATGATCTGGAGCGGGCCTGCCCCGAAAG
This sequence comes from Salipiger marinus, assembly GCF_035481585.1. NCBI lineage: Bacteria > Pseudomonadati > Pseudomonadota > Alphaproteobacteria > Rhodobacterales > Roseobacteraceae > Salipiger > Salipiger marinus. Next base: position 77,170 of record NZ_JAYKSL010000009.1, read on the forward strand.
CGGCGGGTTCGACTGGTGGCGGCTGTTTCCCGGATCCGAAGGCACGCTGGGGCTGATCTCTGCCATCCGGGTCAAGCTGCGGCGTATCGAGCCGGAAAAGCGGCTGATCGTGGCGGGGTTTGATGGCATCCGCGCGGCGCTGGCCTCGGCCACGCCGCTGCTGGCCGCCGATCCCACGGCGGTAGAGGTGATGGACGAACGTGTGCAGGCTCTGGCGCAGCAGGCCGGGCTGCTGACCCGGCTGCCGCCCGCGCTGCAGGAGGGGGCGGCGGGGCGCGTCGCCTTCGTGTTCATCGAAATCAACGGCACCGCCGCCGAGGTGGACCGCCGCATGGCCGACGGCCTGTCGATCCTGCGCGGCCTGCCCGGGCTGGGCGCCGTGCATGTGGCGCAGGATGCCGAGGAGATCCGCGCGCTCTGGGCGGTGCGCTCGGCGGGGGTGGGGCTTCTGGGCAAGGTCGAGGGGCGGGCGCGGCCCGTCGCCTTTGTCGAGGATACCGTGGTGCCGCCGGAAAACCTGCCCGCCTTTCTGGATGATTTTCTGGAGACGCTGCACACGCAGGGGCTGGAATTCGGGCTTTACGGCCATGTGGATGTGGGCTGCCTGCATATCCGCCCTGCGCTCGACATCGACAGCGCCACCGACCGCGCCCGGCTGAAGGCGGTGTCGGATGCGGTCTATGCGCTGACCCGCAAACATGGCGGCATCTTCTGGGGCGAACACGGCAAGGGGGTGCGCGGCGCCTATCTGCGCGACTGGATCGGCGCGGAGGCCTATGCCGCGCTGCAGGGCGTCAAGGCCGCATTCGATCCGCAGGGGCGCTACAATCCGGGCAAGCTGGTGGGTGGCGAAGGCACGATCCTTGGCATCGACACCACGCCCTTCCGCCCGTTCAACGCGCCCGAGGGCGACCCGCTGACCCGCGCCTTCCGCTGCAACGGCAATGCGCAATGCCTGAGCTATGCCGCGACCACGCCGATGTGCCCGTCGTTCAAGGCCAGCGCCGATCTGCGCCACAGCCCCAAGGGCCGGGCCGACGCGCTGCGCGGCTGGCATCGCGCCCGCGCCGAAGGGGCGCCCGATCTGGCGCAGCGCGAGGCGGATCTGCTGGGGGTGCTCGACACCTGTCTGGGCTGCAAGGCCTGCGCCTCCAGCTGTCCGGTGCAGGTGGACATTCCCGCCATGCGCAGCGCCTTTCTGGCCGATTATCACGACCGCCACGCCCGCAGCCTGTCCGACCGGCTGGTGCTGGCCGCCGAACGCGCAAGCCCGCTGACGATGCGGCTGGCGCCGCTCTTGCGCCCGGTCTGGCCCGCGCTGGTGCCGCTGGCCGAACGCCTGACCGGCAGCACCGATCTGCCGCGCCGTCTGGCCGCCGCGCAGCCGGGCGCGCTGCGGCTGCGCGCGCGCGATCTGTCGGGGCCCTTGCCCGAGGGCACGGTGATCCTTGTGCAGGACTGGTTTACCGCGCTGTTTGATGACCGGGTGCAGCGCGATGTGGTGGCGGGGCTGGCGGCGCTGGGATACAGGCCCCGGCTGCTGGAGATGCTGCCGGGCGGCAAGGCCGCGCATGGCGCGGGCGATCTGCGCGGCTTTCGCGCCATGGCGGAACGGCTCGCCGCGCTCTTGCAGCGCGCGGCGGCCACGGGCGCGCCGCTGGTGGCCTTCGAGCCCGCCTTTGGCCTGATGCTGCGGCAGGAATATGCTCGGGAAGGGATTGCCGTGCCGGACGTGCTGATGCCGCAGCAGTTCCTGCGCGCCGAACTGGCGGCGGGGCGGCGGTTTGCGCAGGCGAAACCCGGGCGCGCGCGGCTGCTGTCGCATTGCACCGAAGCCACCGCCGATCCGCAGGCGGCGGCGGACTGGGCCGGGATCTTCGCGGCGCTGGGGGTGGATCTGCAGACCCCGGCCACGGGCTGCTGCGGCATGGCGGGGCTGTTCGGCCATCAGACCCGGCACCAGCCGGTGTCGCGCAGGCTTTTTGACCTGTCATGGCGGGATCAGATGAGCCCCGATCTGCCGGTTCTGGCGACGGGGTTTTCCTGCCGCTGTCAGGCGGAGCGGCTGTCGGGCGACACGCTGCGTCACCCGCTGGGCCATGTGGCCGATCTGCTGGGGCCGCTCTGACGGCCCCGGCAGACCCGGCTCAGACCAGACGCGACACCGATTTGGCGGCGCGGACAAAATCCTTGAACAGCGGATGCGGATCGAAGGGCTTGGATTTCAGTTCGGGGTGGAACTGCACGCCGATGAACCACGGGTGATCCGGCCATTCCACGATCTCGGGCAGGCGGCCATCGGGGGACATGCCGGAAAAGCACAGGCCCGCCGTTTCCAGCGCCTTGCGATACTTGATGTCGACCTCGTAGCGGTGGCGGTGGCGTTCGTCGATGGTGGTGGTGCCATAGACGCCTGCCACCTTGGAACCATCGGTCAGCACCGCGTCATAGGCGCCAAGCCGCATGGTGCCGCCCTTGTCATCGGCGACGGTCCGGTTGACGCGCTGGTTGCCCTGCACCCATTCCTTGAGGTGATAGACCACCGGCTCGAAGCGCTTTTCGCCCTTTTCGTGGTCGAATTCCTCGGACCCGGCCTTGGACACGCCCGCGACATTGCGCGCCGCCTCGATCACCGCCATCTGCATGCCCAGACAGATGCCCAGATAGGGCACCTTGTGTTCGCGGGCGAACTGCGCCGCCTTGATCTTGCCCTCGGTGCCGCGTTCGCCAAAACCGCCCGGCACCAGAATGGCATCATAGCCTTCCAGATAGGGGGCAGGATCCTCGCGTTCGAACAGCTCGGCATCGACCCAGCTGACCTTGACCTTGACCCGGTTGGCCATGCCGCCATGGGTCAGCGCCTCGGCGATGGATTTGTAGGCGTCTTCCAGCTGGGTGTATTTGCCCACGATGGCGACATTGACCTCGCCTTCGGGGTTGTGGATGCGTTCGGACACATCTTCCCATTTGGCAAGGTTGGGGCGCGGGGCAGGGGTGATCTGGAACGCGTCCAGCACTGCCTGATCGAGCCCTTCGCGGTGATAGGCCAGCGGCGCGTCATAGATCGACGACAGATCCTGCGCCGCGATCACGCTGTCGGGGCGCACGTTGCAGAACAGCGCGAGCTTTTCGCGTTCCTTCTGCGGGATCGGCCCTTCGGAGCGGCACACGAGGATGTCGGGCGCCAGACCGATGCTGCGCAGTTCCTTGACCGAATGCTGCGTCGGCTTGGTCTTCAGCTCTCCGCTGGCCTTGATATAGGGCAGCAGCGTCAGATGCATGAAGATGCACTGGCCGCGCGGCTTGTCCTGCGCGAACTGGCGGATCGCTTCGAAGAAGGGCAGGCCCTCGATGTCGCCGACCGTGCCGCCGATTTCGCAGAGCATGAAATCCACCTCATCCTCGCCGATGCGGATGAAGTCCTTGATCTCGTCGGTGACGTGGGGAATGACCTGAATGGTCTTGCCCAGATAGTCGCCGCGCCGCTCCTTTTCGAGCACGTTCATGTAGATCCGGCCCGAAGAGATGGAATCGCTGCGCCGCGCGGGCACGCCGGTGAAGCGTTCGTAATGGCCAAGATCCAGATCGGTTTCCGCGCCGTCATCGGTCACGAAGACCTCGCCATGCTCGAACGGGCTCATCGTGCCCGGATCGACATTCAGGTAAGGATCAAGCTTGCGCAGCCGCACGGAAAACCCGCGGGCCTGCAGCAGGGCACCAAGGGCAGCCGAAGCGAGCCCCTTGCCCAGAGACGAAACGACACCGCCGGTGATGAAGATGAAACGTGCCATGGGCAAGGCAACCCCGTGATTTGTCTGCATGAATTGGACACCCGCGGCCTGATTTGACCGCAGCATCACGGGAGTCCACCTATAAAAGATTCGGACCGCCCTGTCCAGCCAACCGCAAGATGCTGTTGCGGCCGGGCAGCGGTCCTCAAGCTCTGGTGAGCGTATTCCGGCTCAGTCGGCGGCGCGGGGCACCAGCGGCGCATCCGCATCGCCCGTGTCACCAGCCGAAGGCGGCGGCGGCAGCAGCGAGTCGGTGTCCAGCGGCGCGGTGCCATCCCCGGTTTCGGAGGCGGGCGCGCTGCCGCTCAGCCGGTCCATGACCGAAACGCCTGCGGCGTCACTGGCTGCCAGAACCGTCAGCGTGATCGAGGTCACGATGAAGGCTGCGGCAAGAATCCATGTGACTTTGCCAAGGGCGGTTGCTGCGCCGCGGGCGCTCATGGCACCGCCACCGCCCCCCATGCCCAGACCACCGCCTTCGGAGCGCTGCAGCAGCACCACGCCGATCAGCGAAAGCGCAAGAAGGAGGTGGACGATAAGGATCACGTTTTCCATGGGGCGTCTCGGGCTTTCGGGCGTTCGGGATGTTGCCGGGCTATGTAGGCGAAGGCTGCGGCACACGCAACCCGGCAAGGCACGACACGGCGCGAAGCCGGTCCGACCCTCCCGCAAGGAGTGTATTCCCTTTTGACCCTACGTGGCTAGGGTAGTGGGTTGAGGCGACCGAACAGGTAAGGCGGGCTTTTATGCAACAGGATCGACCCCTCCTTGGCATCTTGCTGATGCTCGGGTTCTGCGTCGTGGCCCCGATGGGGGATGCCATGGCGAAACTGCTGAGCGACCGGGTGTCGATCGGGGAACTGCTGTTCCTGCGCTTTGCCGTTCAGGCATTGGTGCTGCTGCCGGTGATGGTGCTGACGCGGCGGGTCTGGCGGATGCGGCGCCGGGTCTTTGGCCTGACGCTGCTGCGCACCGCCATGCACATGCTGGGTGTGGCGCTGATGTTCTTTTCGCTGCGCTACCTGCCGCTGGCCGATGCCATCGCCATCGCCTTCGTGCTGCCCTTCCTGATGCTGCTGCTGGGGCATTACCTGCTGGGCGAAGAGGTGGGCATCCGCCGCATGGCCGCTTGCGCCGTGGGCTTCGTGGGCACGCTGATGGTGGTGCAGCCCGCCTTCCGCGAGGTGGGCTGGCCTGCGCTGCTGCCGCTGGGGGTGGCGGTGAACTTCGCCTTCTTCATGCTGGTGACGCGCCAGATCGCGCGCGAGGTCGATGCCATCTCGCTGCAGGCGGTGTCGGGGCTGGTGGCCATGGCGGTCGTGGCGCCGGTGCTGTGGCTGCTGCCCGGCAGCGCCGTGCCGGGCTTCGGCTGGCAGCCGCCGGAGCCGGGGCTTTGGGGCATGATCCTTGGCATCGGGCTTTTCGGCACGCTGGCGCATCTGCTGATGACATGGTCGCTGCGGTTCGCGCCGGGGGCCACGCTGGCGCCGCTGCAATATCTGGAACTGCCCATCGCCACGGCACTTGGCTTCTTCATCTTCGGCGATCTGCCCAACGGCTTGGCCACGCTGGGCATCTTCATCATCATGGCGGCGGGGCTTTACATCCTCATGCGGGAGCGGGCCACCGCGCGTCCGAGCGTTCCAGCGCCCGTTCCAGTTCCGGAAACGCCGCCACCGGCAGAATAAGCAGCATGCGCGGCGCGTCGAGCCACAGATCCACCCGAGGCGCCGCCACCTCGTTGGAGGTGCTGGTCATCCGGTCGGGCGCAAAGGCCAGCCCGTCGATGTTCCAGCGCAACCCGGTGCTGCGCCCGGTGACCGGACCCAGCGGATAAAGCGAAAACCGCGTGCCCGGATCCAGATCCAGCGACAGGCGCGGCGGGGCCAGCATCACCACATCCTCCGCCCCGATCAGCACGCAGCGCCGGTCGGGATGGCGGGCCAGAACGGTCATCGCCGCAAGCTGGTGATCCAGCCGCGCGCCCAGAAATCCCGCGCCCCAGACCAGCGGCGCGTCGATGCTGCGCAGGCATTTGTCGAAATCGGTGCTGTCCTGTTCCGAAATCTCGTGCAGCCGCTCCGCAGGCAGGCGCGCCCGCGCCGCGTCGGACAGGGAATCCATGTCGCCGATCACGGCATCGGGAATGTGACCGGAGCTTAACAAAGCCTCCGCCCCGCCATCCGCCGCCACCACCGCACCCGCCCGGCGGACCAGCGGGCCCAGCTGGTCCGGGGCGCAGTCGCCGCCTCCGACCAGCAGAACCGGCGTCAGACTGTGAACAATGCTATGTTTCATCCGGTATTATTCGCCTCAAAGGAAACAGGCCACATTCAGGTCACAAAATGATACCCTGAACGCCGCAGATTCGGTCGGCTTTGGTCTTGGTAAACGTGGTAGACGACCAGTTACGAGAGCGATTGAAAGTGAGCAGATGATGGCGAGTTCAAGCAAGATCCTCACGGTTTCCTACGGCACCTTTTCCTGTACCGCGGAAGGGTTCGAGGATCCGCTGGCAGTGGTCAAGGACACGACGCACTTCTTTCGCGGGGTGGTTCGGGAAGACCGGTTCTTTGGTGCCGAACCGCCACAATTCGATCCCGAACTGGCTGCGGATCTGATGCAGGCGCAGATCCGCGCCGAAACCGAGGACGGGTCGCTGACCCTGCGCGGTCCGCTGGCGGCGGGGGGTGCCTCCTCGGCGCAGGCGCTGAGTGCGGCGCTGGCCGCCGGGCCCACGATCCAGCGCGCCGCCCCGCGGATGCCGGAGCCCGCCGTGGCCGAGGCCGAGCTTGCCGCCGATGCTGCAGAGGATGACGGATCCGAAGACGGTGCCGAAGAGGCCGCCCGCCAGTCCGCGCTGGATGCGCAGATGCAGGCGGCGCTGGCACAGGCGGAACGCCGGGCCGCAGAGCTTGCCGCCGAAGAGGCGGCAGAGGCGCTGGCCGCCTCCGCCGCGGCGCGTGCCGCAGCCGAGCAGGCCGCGCCGGAAAGCCGCCCGCTGGTCCTGTCCGATCCCGCGCCGCTGCTGCTCGACATGCCGGTGGAGATGTCGGCGGGCGATGACAGTCTGGAAGCCGAGGCCGCGTTTTTTGGCGATGTCTCCGCCGGGCCGGAAACGGGCCACAGATCCGCAGGTGCCGAGAGCGTGGCCGAAAAGCTGAGCCGCATCCGCGCCGTGGTGGCAGGTGGTGCGGCACCCGAGGCGGCGCTGCGCGACGAGGACGAAGACGAGGACACCATCGCCTCCGTCTCCGCCCTGCTGGGCACGCTGGCGGAGAAAACCGCCCCCGCCGAGGCGGCGCTGGTCGCCGAGCCTGATGCGCCCGAGGCCGAACTGGTGGCGCCCGAAGCCACCGAAGCCGCGCCCGCACCGCAGCCCGCCGCCCCCCGCCGCGTGCGCGTGGTGCAGGTCAAGCGCTCCGCCTTCGAGGCGGCGGCGGCAGAGCCCGCGCCCGCCCCGCAAAGCAGCCTCAGCCCCGAAGACGAGGCCGAGCTTGCCCGCGAGCTTGCCGCCGTGAAGGCGGAGCTGCGCGCCGATATGGACGGTGCGTGGCAAGAAGATGACGACGCGGATGACTGGGACATGGTCGATGCGCCCGCGCCCCTGCGTGCCCGCGCGCCCGCAGCGGTGGCCGCTCAGCCGCAGCCCGCGCCGCAGCCCGCGCCCGCGCCCGCCCGGCCCGCAGCCGCGGACTGGGACGAGGACGAGTGGGAGGAGGACGAATGGGAAGATGCCCCCGCCGCGACGCTCCCTGCCGCTGCCGCTCCGGCAGCCGTGGGCCCCGCCGCCGCGACGGCGGAGGAGGAGGACGAGGCGGATCTGGACCAGCTTGCCCATGACGACGTGCGCAAGGCGGTCAAGATGTCGAGCCCGGCGCGGGTCATGCTGACCGAGCAGAGCGTGGGCGACACCGATGCCTCGCGCATTCTGGACGAGACCAACACCCAGATGCAGGAGCCCGAGGGCAACCGCCGCCGCAGCGCCATCGCGCATCTGCGCGCCGCCGTCGCCGCCACCCGCGCCGACCGGCTGCTGGGCCGCCGCCGCGACAGCGAGGAGGATTTTGAACCCTATCGCGAGGATCTGGCCAATGCGGTGCGCCCGCGCCGCCCGCAGCTGTCGGGCAGCCCGACCGAACGTCCCGCCGAGCCGCTGCGCCCCGCCCCGCTGAAGCTGGTGGCCGAACAGCGGGTGGAGCCCGAGCCCGTGGCGGCAGAGGCCCCGGCCCGGCCCCGGCGGGTGACGCTGGCCGATCTGGAGGCCGATCTGCCCGTGGATGCCGCAGAGCCCGAGGGCGATTTTGCCGCCTATGCCGACAGCGTCGGCGCCCGCGATCTGCCCGAGCTTCTGGAGGCCGCCGCCGCCTATCTGTCCTTTGTCGAGGGCCGCGACCAGTTCTCGCGCCCGCAGCTGATGACCAAGGTGCGTCAGGTAGAGGCCCGGGAATCGAGCCGCGAAGACCGGCTGCGCAGCTTTGGCCAGCTGCTGCGCGAGGGCAAGATCGAGAAGACCCATGGCGGACGCTTCACCGTGTCCGAGCGCATCAGCTTCAGACCCAGCCGCGCGGCGGGCTGACCCAGTCGCCGCGCGAACAGGTGAGGGCGGCGGAGCAGGGCTCCGCCGCTTTTGTCATGTGGGCAGACGGGGGACGGGTTGGGGGGAGAGAGCGGGGGCGCTGCCCCCGTCCGCCACAGGCGGACAATACAGGGGAAGGGGGCTCTGCCCCCGTCCGCCACAGGCGGACAAAGGAAGCAAGAGGGGGCTCTGCCCCCGTCCGCCACAGGCGGACAATACAGGGGAAGGGGGCTCTGCCCCCGTCCGCCATAGGCGGACAAAGTAAGCAAGAGGGGGCTCTGCCCCCGTCCGCCATAGGCGGACAAAGTAAGCAAGAGGGGGCTCTGCCCCCGTCCGCCATAGGCGGACAAAGTAAGCAAGAGGGGGCTCTGCCCCCGTCCGCGTGCCGCGGACTCCCCCGGGATATTTCAGCCAAGAAGAAGCAGGGGATGCGGTCGGCGCGGTGGGTCAGTGGGCGATTTCGGCGAGAAGCCAGCGGCGGAAGGCATCGACCTGCGGCATGTCGCGGCTGCGTTCCGGCACGATCAGCGCGTAGCTTTCGCCGGTGGCGAAGCGGCGCGGCGCGGCGAGGCACAGCGTGCCTGCGGCCAGCGCCGGGCGGGCGACGATCTCTGGCACCAGACCCACGCCCAGACCCGCCTGCGCCGCATCCAGCACCATGTCGAAATGGTCGAACCGCGCGCCGCGCAGGATGCGCCGGGCATCGGTGGCGCTGTCGCGGAACCAGTCGAGCCAGAGCGTGGGGCGGGTCGACTGCTGCAGCAGCGGCAGATCCAGCAGGTCGGTCTCTGACAGCTGGGCGCGTCCGGCCATCAGCACGGGGGCCGCGACCACAACCAGATCCTCGGCCAGCACGGGTTCGGCATGGGTTCCGGCACTTTCATGCTGGCTGCGCATAAGCGCCAGATCGAACGGGTCGCGGGCAAAATCCACAGGATCAAGCCGGGCAGAGACATCAAGGCTGGTCTCGGGGGCCGCCTGCGCAAATCCCGGCAGCCGCGGGATCAGCCAGCTGCGGGCGAAGCTGGGCAGCACCGCCAGCCGCAGCACCGTGTCGCGCCCGCCAAAGGCCATGATGCCCATGGCCGCGCCATCAAGCTGCTGCAGCAGCGATTCCGCCTGTGGCAGAAAGGCGTGACCGGCGGCAGACAGCACCAGCCGCTGCCGCACCCGCAGGAACAGCGCCACGCCCAGCCGGTCCTCCAGCGCGGTCAGCGAGCGGGAGATCGCGCTTTGCGTCAGGTTCAGGCTTTCGGCGGCCATGGTGGTGCTGCCGCGCCGGGCGCAGGCGACAAAGGCGTCAAGCTCGCCGACGCTGGGGGTATAGGGTTTGCGCATGCCGAGGGCTCCTTGCCGCAGATTATGAGTTTTCCGCATGATGTGCGCAAATTAAATCGTTTCCGTCGGAGGGCGCGCGCGGCTAGGCTGCGGGCAAATCCAGCAAGGAGCCTGCCATGACCGATCTGTCGCATCTCAAGCCCAAGGAACGGCCCGACCTCTCTTCTTTTTCGTGGGAGGACCCGTTTCTGATCGACAGCCAGCTTGAGGAAGAAGAGCGGATGATCCGCGACAGCGCCTTTGCCTTCGCGCAGGAGAAGCTGCTGCCGCGCGTCCAGCAGGCCTATATGAGCGAGGAAACCGACCCCGCCATCTTTGCGGAGATGGGCGAACTGGGCCTGCTGGGATCAACCATCCCCGAGGAATATGGCGGCATCGGCGCGGGCTATGTGGCCTATGGTCTGGTCGCGCGCGAGGTGGAGCGGGTCGACAGCGGCTACCGGTCGATGATGTCGGTGCAGTCCAGCCTCGTGATGTATCCGATCTATGCCTATGGCACCGAGGCGCAGCGGATGAAATACCTGCCCAAGCTTGCCTCCGGCGAATGGATCGGCTGTTTCGGGCTGACCGAGCCCGATGCGGGCAGCGATCCGGCGGGGATGAAGACCCGCGCCATCAAGACCGAGGGCGGCTATGTGCTGAAGGGATCCAAGATGTGGATCTCGAACGCGCCCATTGCCGATGTCTTCGTGGTCTGGGCCAAGTCCGAGGCGCATGGCGGCAAGATCCGCGGCTTCGTGCTGGAAAAGGGCATGAAGGGCCTGTCGGCGCCGAAAATCGGCGGCAAGCTGTCGCTGCGCGCCTCCATCACCGGCGAGATCGTGATGGAGGATGTGGAAGTGGGCGAAGACGCGCTGCTGCCCAATGTCGAGGGGCTGAAAGGCCCGTTCGGCTGTCTGAACCGCGCGCGCTATGGCATCGCCTGGGGCGTGATGGGGTCTGCGGAATTCTGCTGGCATCAGGCGCGCAGCTACGGGCTTGACCGCAAGCAGTTCAACAAGCCGCTGGCCGGCACGCAGCTTTACCAGAAAAAGCTCGCCGACATGCAGACCGAGATCACGCTGGGCCTGCAGGCGGCGCTGCGCGTGGGTCGGCTGATGGACGAGGGCCGCGCCGCGCCCGAGATGGTGTCGCTGATCAAGCGCAACAACTGCGGCAAGGCGCTGGATATCGCGCGCATGGCGCGGGACATGCATGGCGGCAACGGCATCCAGATCGAATATGGCGTGATGCGCCATGCCGCCAACCTTGAGACGGTGAACACCTACGAGGGCACGCATGACGTGCATGCGCTGATCCTTGGCCGCGCGCAGACCGGCCTGCAGGCGTTTTTCTGATGCAGCTGCCGCCGATGCAGGGGGTGCGCGTCATCGAGCTGGCGCGTATCCTCGCCGGCCCCTGGGCGGGTCAGGTGCTGGCCGATCTGGGCTGCGAGGTCATCAAGGTGGAATCGCCCGACGGCGATGACACGCGGCGCTGGGGTCCGCCCTTCATCGAGCGCGAGGGCGACCGGTCTGCGGCCTATTTCCATGCCACCAATCGCGGCAAGCGGTCGGTGGTGGTGGATTTCCGCACGCCGGAAGGTCAGGCGCAGGTGCGCGAGCTGGTGGCCGGGGCCGATGTGGTCATCGAGAATTTCAAGCTGGGCGGCCTGCGCAAATACGGGCTGGATTATGACAGCCTGCGCGAGGTCAATCCGGGGCTGGTCTACTGTTCCATCACCGGCTTCGGGCAGGACGGGCCCTATGCCGAACGAGCGGGTTATGATTTCCTGATTCAGGGCATGGCGGGCTGGATGGATCTGACCGGCGATCCGGCGGGCGATCCGCAGAAGGTGGGCGTGGCCTTTGCCGATATCTTCACCGGGCTTTATGCGGTGATCGGCATTCAGGCGGCGCTGGCCGCGCGGGCGCGCACCGGGCGCGGCCAGCTGGTCGACATGGCGCTGCTGGACGTGGCGGTGGGGGTGCTGGCCAATCAGGGCATGAATTACCTCGCCACCGGGCGGGCGCCGCGCCGTCTGGGCAATGCCCATCCCAATATCGCGCCCTATGAGGTGCTGCCGACCGGAACCGGCGAGATCATTCTGGCGGTGGGCAATGACGGGCAGTTCGCCCGCCTCTGCGGGGTGCTGGGGCTGGATCTGGCCACGGATCCGCGCTTTGTGACCAACGAGGCGCGGGTGGCGCATCGCGATCTGCTGCGCCCGGCGCTGGTGACGGCGCTTGCAGGCTGGGAGCGCGAGGCGCTGCTGGCGGCGCTGGAGGCGGCGACCGTGCCTGCGGGGCCGATCAACGCGCTGGATCAGGTCTTTGCCGATCCGCAGGTGGTGGCGCGCGGCATGGCGATCGAGGCCGAGGGCGTGCCGGGCCTCCGCACGCCGATCCGGTTTTCCGACACGCCGCTGGCGCCCTTGCGCGCGGCGCCCAAGCTGGGCGCGGGCTGACCGGAGCCCGCCTGCGAAAGGCAGACCAGATGTAGGAGGGGGCTCTGCCCCCGCCTGCGCTGGCGCGCAGGCTCCCCCGGAGTTTAGGGGCAAGATGAAGGGTCAGTGCGTCTGCGTCACGAGGATCACCGCGACGTAATGCGCGGCGGCGGCGGCCAGCACGTGCAGGTGCCAGATGGCGCGGGCATAGGGCAGCCCGTCGCGGTGGTAGAAGACCGTGCCCACCGTATAGGTGAGCCCCCCTGCCAGCAGCAGCGCCAGTGCAAGGGGCGGCAGGCTGTGGACCAGCGGCCAGATGGCAAGCAGGCCCAGCCAGCCCTGTCCGAGATAGAGCACGAACCCCGCCCGGTCCCAGCGCGGGAAAAAGCACAGCTTCATCACGAGGCCGATCAGGGCCAGCCCCCATGTGGCCAGTGTCAGCGCGGTGCCCTGCCAGCCGCCGAGCCCGAGCAGCGCCAGCGGCGTATAGGTGCCCGCGATCAGCAGGAAGATCGCCGCATGGTCGAGGCGGCGCAGGATCGCGCGGCTGGGGGCGTGCAGCGTGAGGTTATAGGCGGCGGACAGGGAAAAGGACGCAATCAGCCCCAGCGCGTAAAGCGCCAGCGGCCAGAAACTGTCGCCGCGCCCGGTGAGGCTGGCCCAGACCAGAAGGCCGGTGACCCCGGCGATGGCTGCTGCCACGCCGAGCACGAGCAGGACGCCATCGGCGATCTGTTCGCGCAGGCTGTGCTGCAGGATGTAACGGGTCATCGGCGGGTGTCCTGACGGGGGCGGAAGGCCCTCTGCCGTCCCAACGCGGAGACCCGCCCCAGCGGCGGCGGCGCTGCGGTCAAAACCGCGCGAGCCGCCGCGAGCGGGCCGGGCTCAGGCGGCCTGATCCTCCGGGGCGGGGTAGAAGCAGCGCCCGTCCTCGGCCATGTCGCGCAGCAGCGCCGGGCAGGCGAAACGCGGGCCATGGCGGGCCGCCAGAGCCTCGCACCGCTCTGCCGCATAGGGCGCGCCCAGCATGTCGAGCCAGCCGAAGGGGCCGCCCGACCATGGCGCGAAGCCCCAGCCAAGGATCGCGCCCACATCGCCTTCGCGGATGTCGGTCAGCACGCCGTCCTGCAGCGCGCGCACCGCTTCCAGCCCCTGCACGAAGAGCAGCCGTTCCTGCACCTCTTGCAGGTCGGGCTGGTGGTCTGCCAGCGGCCAGTGCTGGCCCAGCCCCTCCCAGAGGCCGAGCCGCGTGCCGGTTTCGTCATAGCTGTAGAACCCCGCCTTGGCCTTGCGGCCCAGACGCCCCGCTTCGGCCATCCGGGCCAGCACCGCCTCGACTTCGGCATCGGGATAGGCGTCGCCTAAGGCGGCGCGGGTGGCCTTGGCGATCTTCAGGCCAAGGTCGATGGAGGTTTCGTCCACCAGCTGCAGCGGGCCGAGCGGCATGCCGACCAGTTTTGCGGCGTTTTCGATCAGGGCGGGGGCCGTGCCTTCGCGCAGCAGCCGCAGGCCTTCGTTGAGATAGGGCAGGATGCAGCGGTTGGCGTAGAAGAACCGCGCGTCATTGACCACGATCGGGGTCTTGCGGATCTGGCGGACAAAATCCAGCGCCTTGGCCACGGCATGTTCGCCGGTGGCCTTGCCCCGGATGATCTCTACCAGTGCCATCTTGTCCACCGGCGAGAAGAAATGGAGGCCGATGAACCGCTCCGGCGCGTCGGAGGCGCGGGCGAGATCGGTGATCGGCAGGGTCGAAGTGTTGGTGGCGAAGATGCAGTCCGGGCCAAGATGGGCGAGGGCGGCGCGCGTCACCTCGGCCTTGATCTGCGGATCCTCGAACACCGCCTCGATCACCAGATCGCAGCCCGCAAGCAGGGCATGATCGGCGCCGGTGGTGAGGCGGGCCAGCACGGCGTCTTTCTGGTCAGGCGTGGTCCTGCGGCGGGCGATGCCCTTGTCGAGCGTGGCTGCGGCATAAGCGCGGCCCTTCTCTGCCGCCTCGGGCGTGCGGTCGAGCAGCACCACCTCGATCCCCGCCTGTGCCGCGACCAGCGCGATGCCCGCGCCCATCATGCCCGCGCCGATCACGCCCAGCTTCGCCACCGCCTGATCGGGCAGGGCGGGACGGCTGGCGCCTTTTTCCAGCGCCTGCTTGCTGAGAAACAGCGACCGGATCATCGCGGTGGAGGAGGGGTTGAGCAGTACATGGGTGAACCAGCGCGCCTCGATCTTCAGCGCGGTGTCGAACGGCACCAGCGCGCCTTCATAGACCGCCGACAGCAGCGCCTTTGCGGCGGGATAGACACCCTTGGTCTTGCCCATCACCATGGCCGAGGCGCCCACGAAGGTCATGAACCCCGCCGGGTGATAGGGCGCGCCGCCGGGCATCCGGTAGCCTTTCTGATCCCACGGTTTCACCAGATCGGCGTCCTTGGCCGTCAGCACCCAGTCGCGGGCGGCGGCGACCGGATCGGAGACCACCTCGTCGATCAGGCCTGCCGCCTTGGCCCGGGCGGGATCCAGCAGCTTGCCCTCCAGCAGATAGGGGGCGGCAGCCATGGCGCCAAGCCTGCGCACCAGCCGCGTGGTGCCGCCCGCGCCGGGGAAGATGCCGACCTTGATCTCTGGCAGCCCGATCTTGGCCTTGGGCTGATCGGCGGCAAAGATGCGGTGGCAGGCCAGCGGCAGTTCGAAGCCAAGCCCGAGGGCGGTGCCGGGCAGGGCGCAGGCGACGGGTTTGCCGCCCTTGCCCCGCGGATCCATTCCGGCGCGTTCGATGCGGCGCAGCACGGCATGGATCCGCATCACCCCGTCGAACAGCCCACGCGCGGGGTCGTCCCCGCCGCCGTCGCGCATCGCCGCGATCACGCCCAGATCCATGCCCCCCGCAAAGCTGTCCGGCTTGCCGGACGTGATCACGATGCCCCGGATGGCGGGATCCGCCAGCGCCTGCGCGATCAGCGCGTCAAGCTCGGCAAAGCCGTCAAGGCTCATCACGTTCATGGATCTGCCGGGCGTGTCCCAGACGATCAGCGCCACGCCCTCGGCATCGGGGATCAGGGTGAAATCGGTCATGTCTTGCCCTCGCGTGTGGGATGGGTGCCGGTCCAGCTGTGATGGCCAAGCGCGTTGAGGATCGACGACATGCGCCAGCCCTCCGGGGTGGCATGGATCAGCGCGGAGGAGATATAGGGCGGCGTCACGCGCTGGCCCCGGCACAGCAGCTGCGTTTCATAGGTGCCGATCCATGTGCCGTCGCGGCAGTCTTCCAGCGAGATCGGGCGGCGATACACCTCGTCGACGCAGAGGATGCGTTCGGACTCGAGATAAAGCTCGAAATTCCGCGCCAAGGCTGCCTCGTCGGGCAGCAGCACCGGGCCGTCCCGGGTGACCAGCGAAAAGGGCAGCAGGATCCGCGACCGCCACAGGGCGAAATCGAACCGCGTGAAGCAGGCCGAGATGTCGTCCAGAAAGGCGCGGAACTCTGCCTCGGTCATGGTCAGACCCGTTCGAGGATGGTGGCGGCCCCCATGCCGGAGGCGACGCAGAGCGTGACAAGCCCGGTCTGCTGGCCGGTCCGCTCCAGCTCGTCGAGCAGGGTGCCGATCAGCATGGCGCCGGTGGCGCCCAGCGGATGACCCATGGCGATGGCGCCGCCATTGACATTGACCCGGGCGGGATCGACCGCGAAGGCCTGCAGAAAACGCAGCACCACGGCGGAAAACGCCTCGTTCACCTCGAAAAGGTCGATGTCGCGGACCGTCATCCCCGCCTCGCGCAGGATCTTTTCGGTCACCGGCACCGGGCCCGTCAGCATGAGCGTGGGATCGGTGCCGATCTTGGCGGTGGCGCGGATGCGGGCGCGGGGGCGCAGGCCATGGGCCTCGCCAAAGGCGCGCGAGCCCACCAGCACCGCCGCCGCCCCGTCCACGATGCCGGAACTGTTGCCCGCGTGGTGGATATGGTGGATGCGCTCCAGATCGGGGTATTTCATCAGGGCCACGGCATCAAAGCCGGGCAGGGCCTCGCCCATCTCGCGGAAAGCGGGCTTCAGCTGCGACAGCGCCGCCATGTCGGTGCCGGGGCGCAGGGCCTCGTCGTGGTCAAGCAGGGTCAGGCCGTTGATGTCGGTGACCGGCACCACCGACCGCGCAAACCGCCCCTCGGCCCAGGCCTGCGCGGCGCGGCGCTGGCTTTCCACCGCCAGCGCGTCGGCCTCGTCGCGGGAAAACCCGTAGCGGGTGGCGATGAGGTCGGCAGAGATGCCCTGCGGCACAAAATGGCTGGCCATGGCAAGGCTCGGATCGGCGGCGATGGCGGCCCCGTCCGAGCCCATGGCCACACGGCTCATCATCTCGACCCCGCCCGCGATATAGGCCGCCCCCGCGCCGCCACGGATCTGGTTGGCGGCAAGGT
The DNA here is from genome assembly GCF_035481585.1 of Salipiger marinus. Lineage (NCBI taxonomy): Bacteria > Pseudomonadati > Pseudomonadota > Alphaproteobacteria > Rhodobacterales > Roseobacteraceae > Salipiger > Salipiger marinus. Next base: position 93,719 of record NZ_JAYKSL010000009.1, read on the forward strand.
TCACCGCCTCCAGCCCCGAGGCGCAGAAGCGGTTGATCGACAGGCCGGGGATGGCCTCGTCAAGCCCGGCGGCCAGCACGGCAGAGCGGGCAAGGCAGCCGCCCTGTTCGCCCACCTGCGTGACATTGCCCCAGATCACATCTTCCACCGCCGCACCGTCCAGCCCGTTGCGCCGCGCCAGCGTCTCCAGCATCAGGGCCGACAGCCGCAGACTGGTGACCTCGTGCAGCGCCCCGTCGGCACGGCCCCGGCCCCGCGGGCTGCGCAGCGCGTCATAGATATAGGCGTCGGTCATGGCATGGGATCCCTCAGACGGTCGCGGATACCCCGGTGTGGCGGCGGAGCCCCCTCTCGATCAAGGGTGACGTGACGGCGCGTTCAGGTAAAGCGGAACCTGCGCGCCAGTCGCGGCCTGCTCAGGCGCGGCGCCCTAGGGAACCGCGCCAGCCATCGCCCCCGGGGTTCAGGCCCGGTCGGCCGGAGAGCCGGGCATCAGGTCATAGGGATGTTTCCAGCCGGGCAGGGCTTCGATCCCCGACAGCCAGCGGTCGATCTGCGGCCAGTCGGCGCGGGCAAAGCCAAAGGGCTCGGGGTAGAACAGATAGCCGCAGCAGGAGAAATCGGCATTGCTGGGGCCGCTGCCGACGATCCAGTCCCGCCCGGCCAGATGGCTGTCCAGCACCTGATAGGCGGCGCGCAGACGGCCCTGCATGAAGGCGATCACCTCGGCGGGCCGCTTGTCCTCGGGCAGGAAGTTCATCAGGAAGCGGGTCATCCCGGCCTGAGAGCTGAGCTTGTGATTGTCCCAGAGCATCCAGCGCAGCACCTCGCGCCGCTCCTCCGCCGTCTCGCCACCAAACCGGCCCGATTTTTCGGTGACATAGGACTGGATCACGCCGGACTGGCTCAGCCGCAGCGCCCCGTCCACCAGCACCGGGACTTCGCCCATCTCGTTGACCTCGGCGCGGTATTCCGGCGCGCGGGTCGCGCCGCCAAAGAAATCGACCTTCACCGGGGTCCAGTCCAGTCCCGACAGCGCCAGCGGCAGGGCCGCCTTGTAGGCGTTGCCGGATTCTCCGAAGCAGTAAAGTTGCATGGTCATGATGCGGTCCTTGTGTTGCGCATGTGGCGCGGGCAGCGGTGGGGGCTTCGCGCCCCCACACCCCCGCGGAGTTTAGGGGCAAGATGAAGAAAAAGCGCAGAATTTTACCGAATCTTAAAGGCTTGTCGCGCAATTTGTAGCTGCGTCGCAGACTGGAGAGTTGAGCGGCGTGCAAGGTGAAGCCCCGCTGCCCGGCCTGTGTTCCGCCGGGCGGTCTGACCGGGTGGCGGGGTCGACCGAGTGCAGCCCGGATGACGATGGGCCCGATGTGCGGTCAGCGCTTTCATCTTGCCCCTAAACTCCACGGGGGTCCGGGGGTGTGAAACCCCCGGCCTTCCGCTCTCGCAAGGCGGGGCGCCGGGGCGCTGATCTCTGAACATCCCATGCGTTGCATCTCTTCCGCTTGCGGTCGGACGTATGCCTATTCTCTTCAGCGCTTGCGTTCTTCCAGCTCGCTGTTGAACAGGCGCAGCCGGTGGGTCAGCAGCTCCGTGTCGGTGACGCTGTCGAAGTTCTCGAACAGAAACGACAGCGCCTCGCCTTCGTCCAAACCGGCGGAGGCTGCAAAACTTCTGAGCCGACGGTAGGCGTCTTCGGTCAGGGCGACCGGAATGCGGCGGGTCAGTCGGAAACGTCTGGGCATGAGGGCACTCCGGCGGTCCGGTGGCGGCAAAGGATGCTACTATCGTTCCATCAGAAGGCCGTGGCGTCCAGTGCCATGACCGGGGACGCGCCGCTTTTGATCTGGGCGAGGTGGGTGCGGGTCAGGGGCAGTTGGCGGGCCATGTAATACCGCCCCGTGGCGAGTTTTGCTGTCAGGAACTCCGGATCCCCCCGTCCCGCCGCGAGCGCCTCCCGCGCGGCTTGGGCCATGCGCAGCCACATGTAGCCCAAACCCACATGCCCCGCGAGATGCAGGAAATCGGTGGAGCCGGCCAGCACCTCCTCAGGGGCGCTGGCGGCATGGTCCAGAAAGAACAGCGCCGCCGCGCGCAGATCCGCCGTGGCCGTCTGCAGCGGGATCAGGAACTCCGCATCCCATGCCGCGTCCTGGCCTATCTGCGGGGCCACCAGCCGGTCGATGCGGTCGAACAGCGCCCTGATCGGCCTGCCGCCTTCGGCGCCAAGCTTGCGGCTCACCAGATCCAGCGCCTGCACGCCATTCGTGCCTTCGTAGATCATCGCGATGCGGGCATCGCGGACAAATTGCGGCATGCCGCTGTCCTCGATATAGCCATGGCCGCCGAACACCTGCTGCGCGGCCACCGTGGCGTCGAAGCCGCGATCGGTCAGGAAGCCCTTGATCACCGGCGTCAGCAGCGAGACCAGCCCCTGCGCCGCCGGGTCGGGGAGGCGCTCCGCCTCGTCGATCAGCTGCGCGCCCCAGAAGGTGAAGGCCCGCGCGCCCTCGACAAAGCTCTTCTGGTCCATCAGCAGGCGGCGGATGTCGGGATGCACGATCAGCGGGTCGGCGGCGCCCTGCGGATTCGCGGCCCGCCGGGGCGCCCGGCCCTGCAGGCGCTCGCGCGCATAGGCCACGGCGGCCTGGCTTGCCACCGCCGCCTGCGCATAGCCCTGCAGCCCCACGCCGATCCGGGCCTCGTTCATCATGGTGAACATGGCGCGCATGCCCTTGTGCGCCTCGCCCAGCAGAAAGCCGGTGGCGCCGTCGTAATCCATGACGCAGGTGGCATTGCCGTGAATGCCCATCTTCTCTTCCAGCTTGCCCACCGACAGTGCGTTGCGGGCGCCAGGGCGTCCCGCCGCGTCGGGCAGGAACTTGGGAACGATGAACAGCGACACGCCTCTGGTGCCCTCCGGGCCGCCGGGGATCTTGGCCAGCACCAGATGCACCACGTTTTCGGCCAGATCGTGATCCCCGGCAGAGATGAAGATCTTCTGCCCGGTGATCCGGTAGCTGCCATCGGCCTGCGGATCCGCCCGCGTGCGCATCAGGCCCAGATCGGTGCCGCATTGCGGCTCGGTCAGGTTCATGGTGCCGGTCCAGTCGCAGCGCACCAGCCGGGGCAGATACAGCGCCTTCTGCGCCTCGGTGCCATGGGCATGGATGGCCGAGCAGGCGCCATGGGTCAGGCCCTGATACATGTTGAACGCCATGTTGGCGGAGGAAAACATCTCGCCCACTGCGGTGGCCAGCAGATAGGGCAGGCCCTGTCCGCCATAGGCCGGGTCGCAGTCGAGCGCGGGCCAGCCGCCCGCGCGCAGCTGGTCAAAGGCGGCGCGGAACCCGTCGGGCGTGCGCACCATGCCCTTGTCCAGCACGCAGCCCTGCCGGTCGCCGGTCCGGTTCAGCGGGGCCAGCACCTCTTCCGCCAGCTTGGCCGCCTCGCCGAGAACGGCCGCCGTGGTGTCGCGGTCCAGATCCTCGTAGCCCGGAACGGCCCCCGTCCCCAGCGACAGGACGTCATGCAGGACAAAAAGCATGTCCGCGACGGGGGCCTTGTAGGTTGGCATCGGATCTCCTCCTCTCCTCTGCCGGTCCTTGCTCTGCCGGTCCTCCCTGCCAGCCCCGGCTCAGCCCGCCTTGCGCTGCTGGGTCTGCTGGCTCTGGGACAGCATCCGCTCGGCCCAGGCAAGCTGCTCTTTCAGCTCGTCGATGGCACCGGACAACTCGTCGCGCTGGCGCTGCATTTCGGCCAGCCGCTCCTGTGCGATGTCATAGGTCCGGGCCAGCTGGACCTGCTGCCCCTCGCCGGTGTCATAAAGCTCCAGAAGCTGGCGGATGTCCTCAAGGCTGAAGCCGAAGCGCTTGCCGCGCAGGATCAGCTTCAGCCGCGCCCGGTCGCGCCGGGTAAAAAGCCGCTTCTGGCCGTCGCGCAGGGGGAACAGCAGTTCCTTCTGCTCGTAGAATCTCAGGGTCCGGGGGGTGACTTCGAAAAGATCACACATCTCTCGGATGGTCATGGTGGTGTCGGGGTTCATGTGGTGTGTGCCTCACTCTGCGTAAGCTGCAGGGGGAGGTGCGGTCTTGCCTGCCATCATACAATGGGATTTTCAGACCAAACCATCGGGACGCGGCGTCACTTGCAAGTTTACGTAACTTCCTTTCGCGTCACCTGAAGGAGCAGGAATTTTCTTTCCGATCGATTTGATCAAATTGACGGGGGCGCGCCGGATCCCGGCAGGAACAGCGGCCCCAAAGGGCTTCGGGCCGCCTCAGCTGCTCGAATCGTCGGCCTTTTTCAGATAGGCGGCGGTCTGGTCGCGCAGATCCACCAGCTCGGTCAGCGCCTCGTCGATGAGGCGGCGCTGGCTGCGCAGCTCTTCCATCTGCGCATCGGCCATCGTGACCCAGGCACGCATCTGCGCCTCGTTGCCTTCGCGCTCGTAGATCAGCAGCCACTGCCGGATGTCCTCCAGCGGAAAGCCGAACCTGCGCCCGCGCAGGATCAGCGTCATCCGCGCCACCTCGCGCGCGCCATACCAGCGGGCGCGGCCCTCGCGCGCGGGGCTCAGCAGCTCGATATACTCGTAATAGCGCAGCGTCCGTGGCGTGACCTCGAAGCGCTCGCACATCTCCTTGAAGCTCAGTCGGGTCTCGCTCATCGCGTCCTCCTTGCGGGCGAGACCCTAGTGCGGGGACATGCAGGTGGCAATGCTTGCCGCCCGGCGCTTGCAGCCCGACCGGGCGCGGCCCATAAAGAGCCGTCCGAACGGAGACCATGCCATGACCAGCGACCGGATCGCGCACGCCCGCAGCTTCATCGACCAGATCCCGCAGGCCCGCGCGCTGGGGCTGGAAATCCTGTCGATCGGCGAGGGGCGCGCGGAAATCCGCATGCCGTGGTCGGCGGATCTGGTGGGCGATCCGGAAACGGGCGTGATCCATGGCGGCGCCGTCTCCACGCTGATGGACACCTGCGGCGGGGCGGCGACGCTGGCCCATCCCGCGGCCCCCGCCGCCACCGCCACCATGAGCCTGCGCATCGATTACCTGCGCGCGGCCACGCCCGGACAGGCGATCACCGCGCAGGCCGAATGCCACCACGTCACCCGGTCGGTGGCCTTTGTCCGCGCCGTGGCGCTGGACGAGGACACCCGGCGCCCGGTCGCCACCGCCACCGGCACCTTCACCATGGAGCCCTCCGCATGAGCCGTCCGCGCCCCGATCCCGTGCAGGTGGTCAAGCAGCGCCGCGACACCGCGCTGCGCGCGCTGGCCAGCGGCGTGCCCTATGTGCGGTTTCTGGACATCAATTTCGACCGGCGCGGCGACGAGCTGACCGCCGTGATGAGCTATGATGACAAGCTGATCGGCAATCCGCATCTGCCCGCGCTGCATGGCGGGGTGACGGCGGCGCTGCTGGAGGTCACCTCGATCATCACGCTGGGCTGGACGGTGATCTGGGAGGATCTGGAAAGCGGCGCGCTGTCGCTTGACGCGCTGGAGGCGGGGCGGCTGCCGCGCCTGCCCAAGACCATCGATTTCACCGTGGATTACCTGCGTTCCGGCCTGCCGCGCGATGCCTATGCCCGCGCCCGCGTCACCCGGCAGGGCCGCCGCTATGCCAGCGTGCATGCCGAGGCGTGGCAGGACAACCGCGCCCGCCCCATCGCGCAGGCGGTGGCGCATTTCCTGATGCCGCGCGGCCAGACCTGACCCTTCATCTTGCCTGAAAAACTCCGGGGGAAAGCTGCGGCACGCAGCTTGGGGGCAGAGCCCCCTGCAGCCCCGCCCTGAGGAGCCCCCGATGACCGCCCCGGATCCCCGCCTGAGCCATGGCCGCGTGCTCAAGATCGCGCTGCCGATCCTGCTGTCCAATGTCACCGTGCCGATCCTTGGCGCGGTGGACACGGCGGTGGTGGGCCAGATCCCCGCACCCGAACCCATCGCGGCGGTGGGGGTGGGGGCCATCGTGCTGTCGGCGATCTACTGGACCTTCGGCTTCCTGCGCATGGGCACGGTGGGGCTGACCGCGCAGGCCGCCGGCACCGGCGACCGGACCGAAGTGCAGGCGCTGCTGCTGCGCGCGCTGCTGCTGGGGCTGGCGGGGGGCGTGCTGCTGATCCTGCTGCAGGGGCTGATCTTTCGCGCGGCCTTCGCCGTCTCGCCCGCCAGCGCCGAGGTCGAGGCCATGGCGCGCAGCTACATGGGCATCCGCGTCTGGTCGGCGCCCGCCGCCATCGGGCTTTACGGCATCACCGGCTGGCTCATCGCGCAGGAGCGCACGCGGGCGGTGCTGGTGCTGCAGCTGTGGATGAACGGCGTGAACGTGGTGCTGGATCTGGCGCTGGTGCTGGGCTTCGGCATGGGGGTGGAGGGCGTGGCCATCGCCACCTTCGTGGCGGAATGGTCGGGGCTCGCCATGGGGCTGTGGCTCTGCCGGGCGGGGCTTGGGGGGGCGCGCCGCCTGAGCGCCGCGCAGGTGCTGGATCCGCGGCGGCTGCGGCACATGGCGGCGGTCAATGGCGACATCCTGATCCGCTCGCTGCTGCTGGAGGCGATCCTTGTCTCCTTCCTGCTGGTGGGGGGGCGGTTCGGCGACGTGACGCTGGCCGCCAATCAGGTGCTGCTGCAGTTCCTGATGATCACCGCCCATGCGCTGGACGGCTTCGCCTTCGCCGCCGAGGCGCTGGTGGGGCAGGCGGTGGGGGCGCGCAATCTGGCGCGGCTGCGGCGCGGCGCGGGGCTCGCGGCGCTCTGGTGCGGGGTGGTGGCGGCGGTGCTGGGGCTGGTGTTCTGGCTGGGCGGCGCGGGGCTGGTGCGGCTGATGAGCGCCGATCCGCAGGTGCAGGCCATGGCGCTGACCTATCTGCCCTGGGTGATGCTGACGCCGCTTTTTCAGGTGGCGGCGATGATGTTCGACGGCATCTTCATCGGCGCCACCCGGTCGGGGGACATGCGCAACATGATGGCGGTGTCGGCGCTGATCTATGCGGGCGTGCTGGCGCTGGCGCTGGCGCCTCTGGGCAATCACGGGCTGTGGCTGGCCTTTCAGGTGTCGTTTCTGGCGCGCGGGCTGACGCTGGCGCTGCGCTATCCGGCGCTGGAACGGTCGGTGATGGCGTAAGGGGGGCGCTGCCCCCCTGTGACCCCCCGGGATATTTGGGGCCGAAGGAAGCGCAGGGCGCTTCGGCTCTGGCCAATGACGCCCTGCGTGGATTAGACAGGGAAAACTTCCGCAGGAGAGGCGCAATGGACGATCTGGTCAATTCCTTCATGACGGGCCCGGACGAGCAGGGCCGCTTCGGCATCTATGGCGGGCGCTTCGTGTCCGAGACGCTGATGCCGCTCATTCTGGAGCTTGAGGCGCAGTATGAGCGTGCCAAGACCGATGACAGCTTCTGGTCGGAGATGGATTTCCTCTGGAAGCACTATGTGGGCCGTCCCTCGCCGCTCTATCATGCCGAGCGGCTGAGCGCGCAGCTGGGCGGCGCCAAGGTCTATTTCAAGCGCGACGAGCTGAACCATACCGGCGCGCACAAGATCAACAACGTGCTGGGCCAGATCATTCTGGCGCGGCGCATGGGCAAGACCCGCATCATCGCCGAAACCGGCGCGGGCCAGCATGGCGTGGCGACCGCCACGGTCTGCGCCAAGTTCGGGCTGAAATGTGTGGTCTATATGGGCGCGCATGACGTGGAGCGGCAGCAGCCCAACGTGTTCCGCATGCGTCTGCTGGGCGCCGAGGTGATCCCGGTGACCTCTGGCCGCGGCACGCTGAAGGATGCGATGAACGACGCGCTGCGCGACTGGGTGACCAATGTGCGCGACACCTTCTACTGCATCGGCACGGTGGCGGGGCCGCATCCCTATCCGGCCATGGTGCGCGATTTCCAGTCGATCATCGGCAAGGAGACGCGCGAGCAGATGATGGAGGCCGAGGGCCGTCTGCCCGACACGCTGGTGGCGGCGATCGGCGGCGGGTCCAACGCCATGGGCCTGTTCTATCCGTTCCTTGACGATCCGGAGGTGCGGATCATCGGTGTCGAGGCGGGCGGCAAGGGCGTGAACGAGAAGATGGAGCATTGCGCCAGCCTGACCGGCGGGCGCCCCGGCGTGCTGCATGGCAACCGCACCTATCTGCTGCAGGACGATGACGGGCAGATCCTTGAAGGCTTCTCGATCTCGGCGGGGCTGGATTATCCGGGCATCGGGCCGGAACATGCATGGCTGCATGACACGGGCCGGGCGGAATATGTCTCGATCACCGACCGCGAGGCGCTGGAGGCGTTCCAGCTGTCCTGCGCCACCGAAGGCATCATCCCCGCGCTGGAGCCCAGCCATGCGCTGGCGCATGTGACGAAGATCGCACCGAGCCTGCCCAAGGATCACCTGATCGTCATGAACATGTGCGGGCGGGGCGACAAGGACATCTTTGCCGTGGCCAAGCATCTGGGCGTCGATCTGGGCTGATCCGGCAGGCCTGACCGGCAGCGGCCGCCCTCTGGGGCGGCCGTTGGCATGTCGGGGGAGAGGTTTGGAGCGCGGTCTGGCTGCCGCGTGCCGGGGGCCTCAGTCGACCCTGTGCAGCTCGAGGATTTCCAGCGGCACCACGTCCAGCGCCTTGAGATGGGTGGAATCGAGCCGCACGCCCGGGGCGCAGCCTTCTTCATGGGCCTGCAGGAAGCGCAGCGCGCAGAGGCACCACTGGTCGCCCGGCTTCAGCCCCGGAAAGCGCAGCCCCGGGCGCGCCGTGCTGAGGTCATTGCCGACATATTTGGAATAGGCGAGGAATTCCTTGGTCATCACGGCGCAGACCGTGTGGCTGCCGCTGTCCTCGACACAGCTGTTGCAGTGCCCGTCGCGGAAATAGCCGGTGAGCGGATCGACCGAACAGGGGTGAAGCGGCTGTCCCATCACGTTGTGGGCGGGATATTTCTGCATCGCAGTCTCCTTGGGCCGGGCGGCGCTAGCGGAAGCGGTCCGCGAGCCTTTGCAGCGGGTTGCGGGTGTCGGGCGCGGGCTCTGCCTGCGGGGCGGGACGTTCCGGCGCGGCGGCGGGGGCAGGCGCGGCGGGGGCCGGGGCGGCGGTCTTGGAGGAGCGGGCGGGGGCGACGCGCAGCGCCACGGCGTTCTGGAACCGGCCCGTATCGCCTGCCGCCAGCGCCGGGGCACCATCGGAGATGCCGCGCAGCAGATCGTCAAGCCAGTCTTCTTCGGCCTTGGCGAAGTCGTGCAGCACATAGCCCGCCACCGCCTCCTTGCGGCCGGGATGGCCGATGCCGAGCCGGACGCGGTGATAGGCCTCGCCGATATGGGCATGCAGCGAGCGCAGGCCGTTATGGCCCGCATGGCCGCCGCCGGTCTTCACCCGGCATTTGCCGGGGGCCAGATCCAGCTCGTCATGAAAGACGGTGATCTCGGCGGGGGTCAGCTTGAAAAAGCGCATGGCCTCGCCCACCGACTGGCCGGAATTGTTCATGAAGGTCTGCGGCTTGAGCAGCAGCACCTTTTCCTGTCCCAGCCGTCCCTCGGCCACCTCGCCCTGAAACCGGGCCCGCCACGGGGTGAAGCCGTGATCCTCGGCAATGCGGTCCAGAGCCATGAAGCCGATATTGTGCCGGGTCCGGGCGTATTTGCCGCCGGGATTGCCGAGCCCTGCCAGAATCTGCACTGTCGCGTCTCCGTTCTGCGCCCATACCGCCCTAGATAGGGTGGGACAGGCGATAACACAGAGACAAAGGAGAGGCCATGTATCTGACCATGAACCGGTTCCGGGTGGTGCCCGACCGCGCCGCGGAGTTCGAGGAGATGTGGAAAAGCCGCGACAGCCATCTCAAATCCGTGCCGGGATTCCGCAGCTTCGCGCTGCTGCGCGGCCCCGACCGCGGGGATCACGTGCTTTACGCCTCGCACACCGTCTGGGCGGACGAGGAAAGCTTTGCCGCATGGACCCGGTCGGAGGCGTTCCGGGCCGCACATCGCGGCGCCAAGTCCAGCGACGGCATGTATCTGGGCCCGCCCGAGCTGGAGCTGTTCGACGCGGTGCAGGTTCTGGAGTGACCAAATGCAAACGGCCCCGCCAAGGCGGGGCCGTGCACATCGTCCGGACCGGGAAGATTATTCCTCGGCGGCCTCTTCTTCGTCCGCGTCATCGGCCAGCAGGCCGCGCGGGGCGGAGATGTTGGCGATCACGAAGTCACGCTCCACGGTGGGCGTCACGCCTTCGGGCAGGGTCACGTCGCTGATGTGGATGACGTCGCCCATCTTGCGGCCATCCAGATCCACGGTGATGTGGTCCGGAATCTCGGCTGCCAGCACGTTGAGTTCCACCTCGGGGCGAACCACGGTCAGCACGCCGCCGCGCTTCAGGCCGGGGCTCTTGTCCTCGTTGATGAAATCGACGTGGATGAACAGGTTGATCCGCGTGGTGCGGCGCAGGCGCATCAGGTCGACATGGGTCGGCAGATCCTTCACCACGTCGCGCTGCACGTCGCGGCAGATCACGCGCACGTCGTCATGGCCTTCGACCTTCAGGTTGAAGAGCGTCGACTTGAACCGACCGGCCTTCAGGCGCTTCAGCAGCGCGTTGAACGGGATCTGGATCGCAAGCGGCTCTTTTTCGCCACCAAAGACAATCCCCGGAACCATGCCGTCACGACGGGCCTGCCGAGCGGCGCCCTTGCCCGTCCCCGACCGTTCCAGGGCTTCGAGATCAGGAATCTCACCAGCCATATTATTTCTCCACAGATAAGGGCAGGGTGCCTCCAAGGCTGTCACCCCGCGATGAAGGCTGCCCCTTAGACCGAAACGCCGCGTCGGGCAAGAGCCCGCGCGCGGAATCTGTGCCGGGCGGGGGCGCGGGTTCTGGACGCGGGGCGCGCGGCGTGCAAGGTCGGCGCCATGACCCTGCTGCATGACCTTCGCCTGATCCGCCGCCCCGTTGCCGCCTTTGCCGCCATCGGCGTGTGCTGGGGTGCCTTTGCGGGGGTGGTGCCCGCGCTGAAGCTGCAGGCGGGCATGTCGGACGGGGCGCTGGGGGCGGCCATGCTGGTGGCGACCTTCGGCGCGGTGGCCGCCATGTGGCTGGCGCCGCAGGCCGAGGCCCGGCTGGGCCGTCAGGCCATGCCGGTCTTTGCGCTGCTGCTGGGGCTGGGGTTCTCGCTGCCGGGGCTGGCGGGATCCACCGCGCAGTTCGCGGCGGCGATGCTGGTCTGTGCTGCAGCGGCGGGCACGCTGGACGTGGCGATGAACACGCATCTGGCGGGGCTGGAGGCGCGGTCGGGCCGTCCGCTGATGAACCTTGCCCATGCCAGCTATTCGCTGGTCTATGCCGGGGCGGCGCTGGCGGCGGGGATCGCGCGCGGCGCGGGCCTGCCGGTCTGGGCGATCTTTCTGGGCGCGGGGGCGGTCACGCTGCTGCTGGCGCTGGCGACGCGCGGCGCCAAGGCCGCCGCCGAGCCCGAGATGGCCCCCGCCGGATCCGCCGCCGTGCCATGGCTGCTGGTGCTGCCCGCCGGTCTGGTGATCTGCGTGGGCTTTCTGTCCGAACAGGCGACAGAGGCTTGGTCGGCGCTGCATCTGGAGCGCAATCTGGGCGCCGATGCCGTGGGCGGCGCGCTGGCGCCGACGCTGCTGGGGCTGACCATGGGCATCGGGCGGCTGACCGGGCAGGGGCTGGTGCAGCGGCTGGATGTGGGCCGGGTCATGGCCGCAGGCGCCACGCTTGCGGCAGCGGGGGCCGTGCTGGCGGCGCTGGCGCCCACGGCGCTGATGGGCTGGGCGGGCTTTGCGGTGCTGGGGCTTGGCGTGTCGGTGCTGGCGCCCATGGCCTATGCGTGGCTGGGGGTGCGGCTGCAGCCGGCGGCCCGGGCGCGGGCGATTTCGCGCGCGACGGTGGTGGGCTATGCCGGGTTCTTCCTTGGCCCGCCGCTGATGGGCGGCCTGTCGGAACTCTTTGGCCTGCGCGTGGCCTTTGGTGCGGTGGCGCTGCTGCTGCTGGTGCTGCCGCTGGTCCTGCTGCCTGTGATGGCGCGGCGCTAGGGCCGCGCCACCACTGGTTCCGGCTCAATCCTCCCAGTCGCCGGAAAACCCCTTGGGGATCATCAGAATGTCGCGGTCGACCGTGTCAAGCTGGGTGCGCCCGCACAGCGCCATGGAGGTATCAAGCTCCTTGTGGATCACCTCCAGCGCGCGGGTCACGCCCGCCTCGCCCATGGCGCCCAGCCCGTAGATATAGGCGCGCCCGATCCAGCAGCCCTTGGCCCCCATGGCCACCGCTTTCAGCACATCCTGCCCCGAGCGCACGCCGCTATCAAGATGCACCTCGATGCGGTCGCCGACCGCGTCCATGATCGGCGCCAGCGCCCGGATCGAGCTCAGCGCCCCGTCCAGCTGCCGCCCGCCATGGTTGCTGACCACGATGGCATCGGCGCCCACATTGCAGGCCTCCAGCGCGTCGCGCGGGTCGATGATGCCCTTGATGATCAGCGGGCCGTCCCACATGCGGCGGAATTCGCGGATGCGGTCCCAGTCCAGCGCCTGATCGAAGCTTTGCGCGGTCCATGTGGTCAGCGAGGACGGATCGTTCACGCCCTTGGCATGGCCCACGATATTGCCGAAGAACCGCCGCTTGGTCTGCAGCATCTCCAGGCCCCATGGCACCTTGGTCATCATGTTGGCCACGGATTTCGGCGTCAGCTTGGGCGGGGCGGACAGGCCGTTCTTCAGATCCTTGTGGCGCTGGCCCAGAATCTGCAGGTCGACCGTGATCACGGCGGCAGAACATTTTGCCGCCTTCGCCCGGTCGAACAGGCGCTTCATGTAATCGTCGTCCTTCAGCGTGTAGACCTGCATCCAGAACGGCTTGTCGGTGTTTTCGGCCACATCCTCGATCGAACAGATCGACATGGTGGACAGGCAGTAGGGCACGCCGAACCGGGCGGCGGCACGGGCGGCGAGGATCTCGCCATCGGCATGCTGCATCCCCGTCATGCCCACGGGGGCCAGCGCCACCGGCATCGCCACGTCCTGCCCGATCATCCGGCTTTTGGTGGACCGCCCGGTCATGTCCATCGCCACCCGCTGCCGCAGGTAAAGCTTGCTGAAATCCGAGCAGTTCTCGCGGAAGGTCTGTTCGGTCCAGCTGCCCGATTCGCAGTAGTCGTAGAACATCTTCGGCACCCGGCGCCGGTAGAGGCGCTTGAGGTCCGCGATTTCGGTGATTACGGGCATGTTTGGTCCGTCCTCCGCAATGTGGTCAGGATTCCTTACCGCCTGAGGCGCGGTGACGCAATGATCCGCGCTTGCCCCTGCGGCGTAAGCGGAGTCTGCTGCGGCAAAACAGGCAGGAGGCGGCATGCTGGACATCCTCTGGGGCACAGGCGGCGGCGCGGTGGCGGCGCTGGCCACGACATTGGGCGCGCTGCCCGCCGTGGTGGGGCGGCGCATGTCGCAGGGCACGCAGGACATGATGCTGGGCTTTGCGGCGGGGGTGATGCTGTCGGCGGCCTATTTCTCGCTGATCCTGCCGGGGATCGAGGTGGCTGAGGCGCGCAGCGGCTCGGTCTGGATCGCGGCGGGGATCGCGGCGGCGGGCATTGCACTGGGGGCGGCCTTTGTCGGCTGGCTGAACGCGTCGATCCCGCACGAACATTTCCGCACCGGCCCCGAAGGGGGCGCCGATCAGGCAAAGCTTGCGCGGATCTGGCTTTTCGTGCTGGCCATCGCCATCCACAACTTCCCCGAGGGCCTGTCCATCGGCGTGGCCTTCGGGCTGGACCGGGCCAATGGCATATCGGTGATGACCGGGATTTCGCTGCAGGACATTCCCGAAGGGCTGGCCGTGGCGGTGGCGCTGGTGGGTCTGGGCTATTCCCGGCGCAAGGCGCTGGCCTACACCGCGCTGACCGGAATGGTCGAGGTGCTGGGGGCGTTTGTGGGGGTGATCGCGGTTTCGGTCAGCGCGGCGCTGCTGCCTTGGGGGCTGACCTTCGCGGCGGGGGCGATGCTCTATATCATCAGCCACGAGATCGTGCCCGAAACCCATCGCAACGGCCATCAGATGCGGGCGACCACGGGGCTGATCTTTGGCCTGATCCTGATGATGTTTCTGGACGTGACACTGGGCTAAGCGCGGTTCCCAACGGGTGCGCGCTCTGCTATGCGGGGCGCGTCCCGGTCCAAGGAGCAAAGCCCATGGCACACAAGGTTTTTATCGACGGCGAGGCAGGCACCACCGGCCTGCAGATCCGCGAGCGGCTGGAAGGCCGCGCCGACATCGCGCTGGTGCAGGTTGACCCTGCGCGCCGCAAGGATGCGGGCGCGCGCGCCGAGGCGCTGGCCGAGGCCGAGGTCGCCATCCTGTGCCTGCCCGACGATGCCGCGCGCGAGACCGTGGACCTGGCCCGGGCGCATGGCACCCGGATCATCGATGCCTCCACCGCGCATCGCGTCGCCGAAGGCTGGGTCTTCGGCTTTGCCGAAATGGCGCAGGGCCAGCGCGCGGCGATTGCCGGGGCGCAATATGTGTCGAACCCCGGCTGCTGGTCCACCTGCGCCATCGCGCTGATCCGGCCATTGGTGGCGGCGGGGGTCATCGACGCGGGTCAGCCGCTGTCGATTTCCGGGGTGTCGGGCTATACCGGCGGCGGCAAGTCGATGATCGCGGAGTATGAATCCGGCGAGGCGTCGGGGTCGTTCCTTTATGCCGCGGCGCAGGGCCACAAGCACCTGCCGGAGATCCTCAAGCACGGGCTGCTGACGGCGCTGCCAAGTTTCGTGCCTTCGGTCGGCGCCTATGCGCAGGGCATGGCGGTGGCGCTGCATCTGCCCGCCCTTGGACCCGACGGTTTCGCCCGCGCCGAGGCGGCGCTGCGCGCGGCCTATGAGGGCGAGCGTTTCGTGTCGGTGGTCGCGGCCTCCGAGAACGAGCCGCGCGTGATGCCGCAGCGGCTGAACGGCACCAACCGGCTGGATCTGTCGGTGCATGGCAATCCGGAGACCGGGTCGGCGGTGCTGCTGGCGGTGCTGGACAATCTGGGCAAGGGCGCCTCTGGCGCCGCCGTGCAGAACCTCAACATCATGCTGGGCGTCGACGAGGGCGCCGGGCTTTGACAGCGGCGGGGGGGGGGGGGGGCCT
>NZ_JAYKSL010000009.1:108970-210352 GCF_035481585.1 Salipiger marinus
GGGCGCCGGATCCCGGCGCCCGCCCGTGCCGCCTATCGGGCGAGGCCCTGCGCCTCCAGCCAGTCGCGCGAGGGCAGGATGCCCGCCGGATCGCGCAGTTCCATGATCAGACGCGGGCGCGAGGTGAGCGGGGCGAGGGCCGCAAACACCGCGTGCCAGTTCACCGTGCCCTGACCGATGGCCCAGTGCCGGTCGGCATAGCCATCGGCATCCTGCAGGTGGATGTGCCGCAGCCGGTTGCCCGCGCGGTGCACGTAATAATCCACGGGCGGCGCGCCGGTGCTGCCATGGGCGTACTGCGCGTGGCCTGTGTCGATGGACACCGCCACGGCGGGGCTGCTGAAACTGTCGGCCAGCAGGCAGCGGGCATCGGGATCCTTGTCCTCGATATTCTCCAGCACCATGGTCACGCCCGCATCTTCGGCCTGCGCGATCACCGGATCCAGCGTGTCATGCACCAGCGCCACCATGCGGTCGCGGGCATCGGGGTAATTGTCGAGGTTGTTGTAATCCCATGTGCTGTAGGGGCTGTGGATGACCATCTGCGTGGCGCCAAGCGCGGCGCAGACCGACAGGCCCTGACCCATGCGCCGGGTCACCAGCGCGCGCAGGTCGGGATCGGGATTGGCAAGGCTCAGGCCCCAGAACGGCCCGTGGATGCCAAGCCGTCCTTCATAGCCGTCCAGCAGGGCGCGGGCGCGGGCCACCTGCGGCTGCCAGTCGCCGTTCAGCACCTCGGCATCGATAAAATCCTGCAGTTCCAGATCGCGGTGATCGGCAAGGATCCAGTCGCGCAGGCTGTCCAGCGTGTCGAGCGGCATCGCCGCTCCCAGCAGGGGAAGGTCGGTCATGGCGGAGGCTCCTGTGTCGGGTGCAGCGGGCATGTCTGCCCGCGCAGCTACCCGCCACGGATGACACCGCCATGACAGCGGTCAGGCGCGGTGCGCGCCGTCCGACAGCGATTTCACGAAGGCCAGCACCTCGTCCACCGGCTTGCCCGAGGCGATGGCGCCGACGATGGCCGAGCCCACCACGCAGCCATCCGCGACCGAGGCGATGGCCTCTGCCGTCTCGGGGGTGCGCACGCCGAAGCCCACGATGATCGGCAGGTCGGTCTGCGCCTTGATCCGCGCCACTTCGGGGGCGACATCGCCCGCCTCCGCCGCCGCAGCCCCGGTGATCCCGGTGATGGAGACGTAATAGACAAAGCCCGAGGTGTTCTGCAGCACCTTGGGCAGGCGCTTGTCATCGGTGGTGGGGGTGGCGAGCCGGATGAAGTTCAGCCCCGCCTTCTGCGCGGGGATGCACAGTTCGTCATCCTCTTCGGGGGGCAGGTCGACCACGATCAGCCCGTCGATCCCCGCCTCGCGCGCATCGGCCAGAAACTTGTCGACGCCGCGGCTGTAGATCGGGTTGTAATAGCCCATCAGCACGATGGGGGTGGTGTCGTCGCCCGCGCGGAAATCCCGCACCAGCTGCAGCGTGCGCTCCAGCGTCATGCCGCCCGCCAGCGCGCGCTGCCCGGCAAGCTGGATGGTTTCGCCATCCGCCATGGGATCGGTGAAGGGCAGGCCCAGTTCGATGATGTCGACCCCGGCGCCGGGCAGGCCTTTGACCACCGCCAGCGAGGCGTCATAGTCGGGATCCCCCGCCATCACATAGGACACGAAAGCCTTTTTCCCCGCAGCGCGGAGGTCGGCGAATTTGGCGTCGATGCGAGTCATGGCGTCCCTTTCCCTTGGTCCCGGTCGGTCTGCCGGAACGGCGGGGGAAAATCAATCCGTGACAGGCGCTGCGGCGCGGGCGGTCAAAGATGCGTGGCGAGCCAGTCCTGCACCGGGTCAAGCCGGGCATAGGCCTCAAGCAGCGCCGCCACCGGATCGGCGTCCAGCGCCTCCTCCAGCCCGTCGATCCAGACCACCAGCCCGACGCGATCCGCCAGCGGCCCGCCGGAGGAGTCGCGGTCCAGCGGCGGCGCGGGGCGCAGCCCGGGGGCTGCCAGCCGGTCCAGCAGATCCGCGCCCGCAGGCCCCGCCACGGCCCGCGCCCATGCGGCGCGCTGGCCGGGATCAAAGGACATGATGCCCGCCCCGGCGGTGGCGTAATCGGGCGCCAGCCCGAAAAACCACGCCCGCCCGTCACCTGCGGACCAGAGCGCGTGCAGATGGGTGTGATAGGGGGTCTTGTCCTCGCTGTGGCGCACGTCGCGATGCGGGCGGAACAGCTTGGCGCGCAGCGCCTCGCCGCGCCGCGCCTCAAGCTGGGGGGTGACCTGTTCGATCAGACGTTCCGCGGGGCGCTTCACCTCCGCGTCATAACGGCCCTTCTGGGCGCGGAACCAGCCGCGGTCGTTATGGTCTGCCAGATCGGCAAGAAAGGCGCGCCCCCGAGAGGCGAATCCGGTCAGGTCGATCTTGCTGGGCATCAACGTCTCCCGATCTCATGCGTGGTGACGCAGACCTAGCGCGAACCCGCCGAAAGTCGCGTGCTCCCGCTTGCCCCCTGCGCGAAACCGGGTAGGGTCCGCCGTCATGACACGCCTGACCGCCCTTGTTCTGGCCCTGCTGCCCGCCCTTCCGGCAGGCGCCCATCCGCATGTCTTCGGCGATGTGGGGCTGGCGCTGACGCTGGATGCGCGCGACCGTGTCGTGTCGGTGGACGTGACATGGCGCTATGACGATTTCTTCTCGCTGCTGATCCTCGAGGATATGGGGCTTGATCCCGATGGCGACGGGGTGCTGACCGGGGCGGAACTGGACCAGCTGGCGCGCTTCGATCTCGACAACTGGTATGAGGGATTCGAGGGCGACCTTTACCTGTATTCCGGCGGCCAGAAGCTGGATCTGGGCGCGCCCGATTTCGTGGACGTGCGCATGGTGGGCGGACAGATCGAATCCGTGCATCGCCGCAGCGTCGATCCCGCCCCCGCCCACGGGCTGGTGATCCGGCCTTACGATCCCACCTATTACATCGCCTTCACCGCAAACCTGCCCGTCACGCTGCCCGAGCGCTGCAGCGCCCGCGTGACCAAGCCCGATCTCGACGCGGCGGACCGCGCCCTGCAGGCCGAGCTTGCCAAGGTGCCCGAGGACCAGTTCGAGGTCATCGAGATGGGCGAGACCTTCGCCGACCGGATCGACGTGACATGCGCGCCCTTGCCCTGACCGGTGCCGCGCTGGTGCTGGCGCTGGCGGTCTGGCTCTGGGGGTTCGGCGGCGAGGCGCAGGTGGTGCAGGCTGCCGCCGAAGGCCAGCGTTCGGCGCAGCAGGCCATGGCGCGCGGGCTGCGGGCGCTGCGGGCGGGCGAGCCGGGGGCACTGCTGGCGCTGATGGGGGTCTGTTTCGCCTATGGGTTCTTTCACGCGGTGGGGCCGGGGCATGGCAAGCTGCTGATCGGCGGCTACGGGCTGGGGCGGCGGGTGGCACTGGGGCGGCTGTCGCTGCTGGCGCTGGTTTCCAGCCTTGCGCAATCCGCCGCCGCCGTGCTGCTGGTCTATGCCGGGGTCTGGATCCTCGGCTGGAGCCGCGAGCAGATGACCGGCGCCGCCGAAGCGGTGTTCGAGCCGGCCAGCTACGCCGCCATCGCCGCCATCGGGCTGTGGCTGGTCTGGCGCGGCGGGCGCAAACTTTGGCGGGATCTGCGGGCCGCCCGGGATGACCACCACCACCACCCCCACGACGCCCATGATCCCGCCACCTGTGCGCAATGCGGCCATGCCCATGGCCCCAGCCCGGAACAGGCGGCGCAGGTGCACAGCCTGCGCGACGGGCTGCTGCTGGTGGGGGCCATCGCGATCCGGCCCTGCACCGGCGCGCTGTTCCTGCTGATCCTGACATGGCGCATGGGGATCGATGCGGCGGGCATCCTTGGCGCCTTCGCCATAGGGCTTGGCACCGCCTCGGTGACGCTGGCGGTGGCGCTGGCCTCGGTCACGCTGCGCGAAGGCGCGCTGACCCGGCTGGCCTCCGGTCCCGGCGCGCCGCGCGCTCTGGCGGCGATAGAGGCCGGGGCGGGTATTCTGGTCACTGTGCTCGCCTCTCAGTTGCTGCTGCGCGCGCTCTGATCTTGCCTCTGCCGCAGGCTCCGCCTAAAGCCCGATTATGACCCAGTCGATGACCTATTCTGCCCATTTCCGCGCCGTTCTGGTAATGGGCCTGCCGCTGATCGGTGGCCATCTGGCGCAGCTCACCATCGGGCTGACCGACACGCTGATGATGGGGCGCTATGGCGTGCCGGAACTGGCGGCGCTGACGCTCGCCTCCACGCTGTTCATGGTGCTGTTCCTTTTCGGCTCGGGCTTCGCCTTCGCGGTCATGCCCATGGTGGCGCAGTTCGCGGCGCAGGGCGATCTGACCCATATCCGCCGCGCCACCCGCATGGGGCTGTGGCTGTCCACCGCGTTTTTCCTGCTGTGCCTGCCGCTGTTCTGGTGGTCGGGCACGCTGCTGCAGGCGCTGGGGCAGACGCCGCAGGTGGCGCTGGACGCGCAGCTTTATCTGCGGATCGCAGGCGTGGGGCTGCTGCCCGCGCTGGGCGTCATGGTGTTCAAAAGCTACCTTGCAGCACTGGAACATACCCGCGCCGTGCTCTGGCTGACCGTGCTGGCCGCCATCATCAACGCCGTCGCCAATTACGCGCTGATCTTCGGGGAATGGGGCGCGCCGGAACTGGGTATCCGCGGCGCGGCGCTGGCCTCGGTCGCGGCGCATCTCAGCGCGCTGGCGGGGGTCATCGTCTATGCGCGGATGAAGCTGCCGCAATACCCGCTCTGGCAGCGCTTCTGGCGCCCCGATACCGAAATGCTGCGCGAGGTCTTCGCGCTGGGCTGGCCCATCGGGCTCACCACGCTGGCCGAGGTAGGGCTGTTTGCCGCCACCGCCGTGCTGATGGGCTGGATCGGCACCGTGCCGCTGGCCGCCCATGGCATCGCGCTGCAGCTGTCGGCGGCCACCTTCATGGTGCATCTGGGCTTTTCCAACGTGGCCACGGTGCGGGCCGGGCAGGCGCGCGGGCGCGGCGATGTCACCTATCTGGTGCGCGGCTCGTGGGCGGTGCTGGCGCTGTCCGGCGTCGCGGTCATCGCCACCATCGCCGCCTTCCTGCTGATCCCGGAGCCGCTGCTGGCCCTGTTCCTGTCCCCCGACGAGCCGCAGCGCGAGGCGATCCTGCGGCTGGGCAGCCAGCTTCTGATCGTGGCGGCGGTGTTCCAGCTGGTGGATGCGGCGCAGGTGGTGGTGCTGGGCCTGCTGCGCGGGCTGCAGGACACGCGGGTGCCGATGCTGATCGCGGGCTTCTCCTACTGGGGGCTGGGCCTGCCGGTGGCGCTGGGTCTGGGCTTCTGGGCAGACTGGGGCGCTGTCGGCATCTGGTCGGGGCTGGTGATCGGGCTCGGCATGGCGGCGCTGCTGCTCCTGCGCCGCTTCTGGGCGCGCGCCGTGCCCGCGATGGCGCAGCCGGGCTGAGCCGCCATCTTGCGCTTGGCCCCCGCTCTGCCTAGAAGGCGCGGGAGCACAGGAAAGGACCGGGATATGGGATTTCGCATGGGGATCGTGGGTCTGCCCAACGTGGGCAAGTCGACCCTGTTCAACGCGCTGACAAAGACCGCCGCAGCGCAGGCGGCCAACTTCCCCTTCTGCACCATCGAGCCCAATGTGGGCGAGGTGGCGGTGCCCGATGCCCGGCTGGACCGGCTGGCGGCCATTGCCGGGTCAAAGCAGATCATCCCCACCCGGATGACCTTTGTCGACATCGCCGGTCTGGTCAAAGGCGCCTCCAAGGGCGAGGGGCTGGGCAACCAGTTTCTGGCCAATATCCGCGAGACGGATGCCATCGCCCATGTGCTGCGCTGTTTCGAGGATGACGACGTCACCCATGTGGATGGCCGCGTCGATCCCGTCGCCGATGCCGAGACGATCGAGACCGAACTGATCATCGCCGACATGGAATCGCTGGAAAAGCGGCTGCAGAACATCCTGCGCAAGGTGCGCGGCGGCGACAAGGAAGCGGTGCAGCAGGAACGCCTGATGCGCGCCGCGCTGGAGATGCTGGAGGCGGGCAAGCCCGCGCGTCTGGTCAAGGTCGATGCCGAAGACGCCAAGGCATGGCGCATGATGCAGCTTCTGACCTCGAAGCCGGTGCTTTATGTCTGCAACGTGTCCGAGGACGAGGCCGCCACCGGCAACGCGCTTTCGGCCCGGGTGGCCGAGATGGCGGCGGCGCAGGGCAATTCGCATGTGGTGATCTCTGCCAAGATCGAGGAAGAGATCAGCCAGCTCGACCCCGAAGAGGCCGAGATGTTCCTGTCGGAACTCGGGCTCGAGGAAGCCGGGCTCGACCGACTGATCCGCGCCGGATACGAGCTGCTGCATCTGGAGACCTACTTCACCGTGGGTCCGAAAGAGGCGCGCGCCTGGACGATCCGTCAGGGCACCTCGGCGCCGCAGGCCGCAGGCGTCATCCATGGCGATTTCGAACGCGGCTTCATCCGCGCCGAAACCATCGCCTATGACGATTTTATCGCCAGCAACGGCGAACAGGGGGCCAAGGAGGCGGGCAAGATGCGCGCCGAAGGCAAGTCCTATGTGGTGCAGGACGGTGACGTGCTGCACTTCCTGTTCAACACCTGACCGCCAGACCCTTTGGGTCCACCCTTGCCCCGGCGCAGCACTGATCCGCGGCGTCCGGCCTGCCTCCGGCGGGGATATTTTTACCAAGAAGAAGGGGCCGGTCCGCTCTTTCTTCTTGGCGGAAATATCCCGGGGAGCGCGAGGGGCTGGCCCCTCGCTGGCCGTCCGCCGACACGGGCGCTGGTCCTGACGCACTCGATACATTGACACGCGCGCGCCAAGGCTCCATCCTGATTTGGTATACCAAATCTGGGGGGAGTTCCTTTGGCGACGATCACGGTGATCGGGCTCGGCTCGATGGGCATGGGCATGGCACAATCGCTGCTGCGGGCGGGGCATGTGGTGCATGGGCTCGACATTTCCGAGGCGCGCATGGCGGCGTTTCAGGCCGAGGGCGGCGCGGCGGGCAGCGTGGCCGAGGCGGCGACGGCAAGCGACGTGCTGGTCTGCGTGGTGCTGAACGCGGCGCAGACGCGCGAGGTGCTGTTTGCCGCGGACGGCGCGGCGGCGCATCTGCGCCCTGGCGCGGTGATCCTGTCCTGCGCCACCATCGCCCCTGCCGAGGCGCGGGAGTTTGCCGAAGCGGCGGCAGGGCGGGGCCTGCGTTATCTTGATGCGCCGATCTCCGGCGGGGCGGCCAAGGCCGCGCAGGGGCAGCTGTCGATCATGGCCTCGGGCGCGGCGGAGGCTTTTGCCGCGGCGCGTCCCGCGCTGGAGGCGATGGCGGCCACGGTGCACGACCTGGGCGCGGAGCCCGGCGCGGGCAGCGCCATGAAGGCGGTGAACCAGCTGCTTGCCGGCGTGCATATCGCGGCCATGGGCGAGGCGGTGGCGCTGGGGATCAGTCAGGGGCTGGATCCGGCGCGCATCGTGCAGGTGATCTCCGCCTCGGCGGGCACCTCGTGGATGTTCGAGAACCGCGCCCCGCATGTGGTGGAGGGGGATTACACCCCGCGCTCTGCCGTGGCGATCTGGCCCAAGGATCTGGGCATCGTCGGCGGCATCGCCGCCAGCGCGGGCCTGCCCGTGCCGATGACCGAGACCGCGCTGGCGCAGTTCCGCGCCGCGGTGGAGGCGGGCGATGCCCAGATCGATGATGCGGCGGTGATCCGGGTCTATGCCCGCGCCGCGGGCCTGTCGCTGCCGGGAGAAAGCTGATGTATCTGGGCTGTATCGGCGACGATTTCACCGGCTCCAGCGATCTGGGCAACACGCTGGTCAAGCAGGGCATGCGCACCGTTCAATATGTGGGCGTGCCGCAGGGGCCTGCCGATCCGGCGGTGGAGGCGGGGGTGGTCGCGCTCAAGTCCCGCTCGATCCCGGCCTCCGAGGCGGTGCGCCTGTCGCTCGCCGCGCTGGACTGGCTGCGCGATCAGGGCTGCACGCAGTTCCTGTTCAAATACTGCTCCACCTTCGATTCCACCGCAGAGGGCAATATCGGCCCGGTGGCGGAAGCGCTGGCCGAGGCGCTGGGGGCGGAGAGCGTGATCTTCTGCCCGGCCTTTCCGGCGACGGGGCGGACGATCTATCAGGGCCATCTGTTCGTGGGCGACCATCTGCTGTCCGAATCGGGCATGCAGCACCATCCGCTGACGCCGATGACCGATCCCGACCTGCGGCGGGTGCTGGCGGCGCAGATCGGCGGCGGCGTGGGCCATGTGCCCGCCGCCACCGTCTGGCAGGGGCCGGAGGCGATCCGCGCAGCCCTTGCGGCAGAGGCGCAGGCCGGGCGCCGCTTTGTCATCGCCGATGCGATCCGCGACGAGGATCTGCTGAGCTGGGGCCGCGCGCTGGCCGGGCAGCGGCTGATCACCGGCGGATCCGGCATCGCCCTTGGTCTGCCCGGCAATTTCCCGCTGTCGGGTCAGGCGGGCGCATGGACGGGGCAGGGCGGGCGCGTCGTGGCGCTGTCGGGGTCGTGTTCCACCGCCACGCGCCGACAGGTGGCCGCACATGACGGGCCCAAGCGCGAGGTGACCGCCGAGGAGGCGCTGGCGGGACTTGCGCCCGAAGAACTCGCCGACTGGGCGCTGGCGCAGGACGGGCTGCCGCTGATCTATTCCTCTGCCGATCCGGAGACGGTTGCGGCGGCGCAGAAGGCGCATGGCCGCGAAAAGGTGGCCGCAGCGCTGGAGGGGCTGTTCGGGGCCACGGCGCGGGTGCTGGCCGCGCGCGGCATCCGGCGCCTGATCTCCGCCGGGGGCGAGACCTCTGGCGCGGTGGTGGAGGCGCTGGCGCCCGACGCGCTGGAGATCGGGCCCGAGATCGATCCCGGCGTGCCGGTGATGCGCGCGGGCGACATGGTGCTGGCGCTGAAATCCGGCAATTTCGGCGCCGAGGATTTCTTTGCCAAGGCGGCGCGGGTGATGGAGCGGGATCAATGACCGAAACCCGCCTGCGCGAGGAGCTGTGCTATCACGCCGCCTCGCTGTTCGACCGGGGGCTGACCGGCGGGGCGTCGGGCAATATCTCGGTGCGCACCGAGGATGGCGGGCTGCTGGTCACGCCGACCGGATCGAGCCTTGGGCGGCTGGATCCGGCGCGCCTGTCGAAATTCGATGCAGAGGGGCGGTTCCTGTCCGGCGACCGGCCCACCAAGGAAATGCCCCTGCACGAGGCGTTCTACGAGACGCGGACCAAGACCGGTGCGGTGGTGCATCTGCATTCCAGCCATTCGGTCGCGTGGTCGATGATGCCGGATGTGGAACCGGACAACCTGCTGCCGCCGCTGACCCCCTATGCGGTGATGCGTCTTGGCAAGGTCAAGCTGCTGCCCTTCTTCGTGCCCGGTGATCCGGCCATGGGCGATGCGGTGCGCGGTCTGGCGGGTCGGCGGTCGGCGGTGGTGCTGGCCAATCATGGCCCCGTGGTCGCGGCCAAGGATCTGGAGGCCGCCGTCTATGCCATGGAGGAACTGGAGGAGACGGCGAAGCTGGCGCTTCTGCTGGAGGGACGCCAGCCGCGTATGCTGACCCAGGGGCAGGTGCAGGCGGTGGTGCGCAAATTCGACGTGGAATGGGACTGACCTATGCTGTTTTCCGCCAATATCGGCTTTCTTTACACCGACCTGCCGCTGCCCGACCGCATCCGCGCCGCCAAGCGCGCGGGGTTCGACGCGGTGGAATGTCATTTCCCCTATGACGTGCCCGTGGCCGAGATGCGCGCGGCGCTGGACGAGACGGGGCTGCCCATGCTGGGGCTGAACACCGTGCCGGGCAATCCGGCGGCGGGGGATTTCGGCCTTGCCGCCCTTCCCGACCGGGCGGAGGAGGCGGCGGCGGCGGTGCGGCAGGCGGTGGAGTATGGCGCGGCCATGGGGGCGGCCAATGTGCATGTGATGGCCGGGCGCACCGATGGCGGTGCCGCGGCAGAGCAGGCCTATCGCGCGACCTTGGGGCTGGCCTGTGATCTTGCCGCCGAAAAGGGCATGACCGTGCTGATCGAGCCCATCAACCGCCGCGACGTGGCGGGCTATCATCTGGCGCATGTGGAACAGGCGGCAGAGACCATCGCGGCGCTGGGGCGCGACAACCTGCGCATCATGTTCGACTGCTATCACACGCAGATCATGCAGGGCGATCTGATCCGGCGGTTCCAGACGCATCTGCCGCTGGTGGGCCATGTGCAGATCGCCGCCGTGCCCGACCGGGGCGAACCCGATGGCGGCGAGATCTGTTTCGAGCGTCTGCTGGCGGCCTTTGCCACGGCAGGCTGGAAGGCGCCGGTGGGGGCCGAATACAAGCCGCGCGGCGGGGATACGGAAGCGGGCCTTGGCTGGCTGGCGCCCCTGCGCGCGGCATTGACCTGAACGGAAAAGGACAGACGGAATGACGGAAGTTTTGGCGGTCGGCAAACCCGACCAGATGAGCCGCGACGCACTTGCGGGTCTTGGCTGGACGGCCTGTGCGACGCTTGACGAGGCGCGCGCACTGCCCGAGGATACCCGCAAGGGCGTGAAGGCCATCGCGTTTTTTGGCCATTCGCCCTTTGGCGGCGAGGCGATGGATGCCTTTCCGGCGCTGGGGCTGATCGCGAATTTTGGCGTGGGCTATGACGCCATCGACGTCAGCGAGGCGAGCCCGCGCAACATCAAGGTCACCAACACGCCTGACGTGCTGAACGATGACGTGGCCGATCTGGCCGTGGCCATGCTGCTGGATTTCTGCCGCGACACCCGCGGCGCCGAGGCGCATGTGCGCTCTGGCGCATGGGGGGAACAGGGCGCCTATCCGCTGCAGCGCAAGGTCAGCGGCGCCAAGACCGGCATTCTGGGGCTGGGCCGCATCGGGCGCGAGATTGCCGACCGGCTTGCCGCCTTCAAGATGGAGATGCATTACCATTCGCGCTCTGAAAAGGAGACGCCGGGCTGGACCTATCACGCCGATCCGGTGGCGCTGGCGCGCGAGGTGGATTTCCTGATCGTGGCGCTGGTGGGCGGCCCCGAGACGGCGGGCTATGTCACCCGCGAGGTGCTGGAGGCGCTGGGGCCGGATGGCATCCTCATCAACATCTCGCGCGGCACCACGGTGGACGAGGCGGCGCTGCTGGACCTGCTGGAGCAGAAGAAGATCGGCGGTGCCGGGCTCGACGTGTTCCTGAACGAGCCGAAGATCGATCCGCGCTTCCGCACGCTCGACAATGCCGTGCTGCAGCCGCATCAGGCCTCGGCCACGCGGGAAACCCGCACCGCCATGGGCCAGTTGCAGCGCGACAACATCGCCGCCTTCCTGAAGGGCGAGGCGCTGCTGACCCCGGTCAACTGACACGAAAAAGGCCCGGAGGATGTCCCCCGGGCCTTTTGCATCCGGTATGGGCGTGGCTCAGGCGAAGATGCCGGGCACCAGCGCACCGCGCGCCTGAATGACCTTCGCGGCAAGCTGCATCGCCTCGGCTGCGGCATCCTGCGGGGATTTGCCCTGCGCGAGCCCGGTCAGCAGACCGGCGGCAAAGCTGTCGCCCGCGGCGGTGGTGTCGACGACGTTCTCGACCTTCACGGCGGGCACCTCGTGCATGCCCGCCTCGCGCTGCCAGAGCTTCAGCGCGCCGCCGCCCTGTTTCACCGCGACCAGATCGGCGCCAAGATCGCGATAGCGTTCCACCGTCGCTTCGGGGCTGGCATCGCCGAACACCTGCTCTTCCTCGTCAAAGCTTGGCAGCACGATGTCGGCGGTGCGCGCGCCCATGGTCAGGCCCTCGCGCATGGCCTCGGCGCTGCCCCAGAGCCGGGGGCGCAGGTTGGTGTCGAAGGAGACGATGGCGCCCCGGGTGCGGGCCCGCGACACCGCCCCGCAGAACAGCTCGCGCTGTTCTGGCGGCAGGATCGCCAGCGTGATGCCGGAGAAATGGATCATCTCCCGGTCCTTGAGGATGCCATCAAGCCAGCTCAGGTCATCGGCCAGCATCCGCGCCGCCGACTGTCCGCGCCAGTAGGAGAAGCTGCGCTCGCCCTTGTCGAGCGAGATCATGTAGAGCCCCACGGTGCGGTCGGGCAGGCGGCGCAGGGTGGAGGTGTCCACCCCCTGCGCCTCCATGAACGCCACCATTTCGGCGCTGACCGCATCCTCGCCCACGCAGCTGCCGTAGCTTACCGTCCAGTCATCGGGCAGCAGGCGGCGCGCATACCACGCGGTGTTGAACGTGTCGCCCGCGAAGCCCCGGCGGTACATCTCGTCCCCGGCCTGCGCCAGTTCCACCATACATTCGCCAAGGGACAGGAACGCGCTCACAGCAGGCCCCGCTCCGCGAGGTTGCGCATCAGGGCAGAGGTGCCGAAGGTCCATTCCGGCGCTTCGGTGGACAGGCGCACGGTGTTGTGCAGCGCGCCCAGCGTCGGCTCGGAAATGGTCACCGTGTCGCCGACGTGATGGGTGAAGCCCTGACCGGGCGCGTCGCGGTCCTTGGTCGGGGCAAAGAGCGTACCAAGGAACAGGAAGAAGCCGTCAGGATACTGGTGATGCCGCCCGATGGTCTGCGCCACGATCGAGGCCGGATCGCGGCTGATCTGGCTCATCGAAGAGGCGCCATCCAGCACGAAGCCGTCCGTGCCCTTGACGGTCATGGTCAGTTCGGCCTTGCGCACGTCATCCAGCGTGTACTCGCCGTCAAACAGCCGCAGGAACGGCCCGATGGCGCAGGAGGCGTTGTTGTCCTTGGCCTTGCCCAGCAGCAGGGCCGACCGGCCCTCGACGTCGCGCAGGTTCACGTCATTGCCCAGCGTCGCGCCCACGATGTCGCCGCGCGAATTGATGGCGAGCACGATCTCGGGTTCGGGGTTGTTCCACTTGCTGATGGGATGCAGGCCCACGGTGGCACCCCAGCCGACTGCGGCCATGGGCTGCGCCTTGGTGAACACCTCGGCATCGGGGCCGATGCCCACTTCCAGATATTGCGACCACATGCCTTCGGCCTGCAGCACGCGCTTGACCTCCATGGCCTTTTCCGAGCCCGGCTCGATCCCCGACAGCGAGGTGCCGATGACCGAAGTCACCTTGGCGCGGATCGCCTCGGCCTTGTCGGGATCGCCCGCCGCCTGTTCCTCGATCACGCGTTCGACCATGGACTGCGCGAAGGTCACGCCGCTGGCCTTCACCGCCTGCAGGTCGCAGGGGGCCAGCAGGTGCAGCACGTCATCGCCCGCCGCCTCGTCGGATCCGGCGACCAGATCGGCCAGCGTGCCGATGGTTTCACCGGCGGCGGCGCGCAGGGCGCCGGCGGGATCGTCGCGTTCCAGCAGGTCGCGCATGGTGGGCAGGGCCTTGCTGGTGATGTCCACCAGCGTGTCGCCGCGCAGGGCCACCAGTGCCGGGCCGATGCCGGGGCGCCAGACGCGGCCCACGAACAGGGCGTCAGGGGTAGGGTTGGAATGGGGAAGCATGGTCAGTCCTTTCGCTTGGCCGGTCACGCGACCGGCGGCAGCATTTTGCCGGGGTTGAGAATGCCCTTCGGGTCAAGCGCGTCCTTCACCCGGCGCATCCAGTCAAGAGCGGCGCCATGTTCGGCGCCCATGTATTTCTGCTTGCCAAGCCCGATGCCATGTTCGCCGCTGACGGTGCCGCCAAGCGCCAGCGCCAGTTCGTTCAGCCGTCCGGCGAAATCATGGGTCCGGGCCAGATCCTGCGGATCGGCAGGATCGAAGCGCACGGCATAGTGGAAGTTGCCGTCGCCCACATGGCCCACCACGGTGCCGATGATGCCCATTTCGGTGGCCAGAGCCTTGGCCTTGGTGATGGCCTCGACCAGCCGCGAGATCGGCACGCAGACATCGGTGGCCAGCGTCCGCACGCCGGGGCGCAGGGCGGCAGAGGCATAATGCGCGGAATGGCGCATCTTCCACAGCGCGCTGCGGTCCTCGGTGGTGGTGGCTTCCTGCCAGTCGGCCATGCCGAAATCCTCGGCAATCTCGCGGAAGCTCTGCGCCTGTTCCGCGACACCGGCGGGGGTGCCGTGGAATTCCACGAACAGATGCGGCGTCTCGGGCAGGGTGCCGCCCGAATGCAGGTTGAAGCCGCGCACCATCATCTCGTCCAGAAACTCGATCCGGGCCATGGGCAGGCCGCTCTGGATGGTGAGGATCACGCAGTTCACCGCGGCCTCGACATCGTCGAAACGGCAGATGGCGGCCAGCACGCCTTCGGGCTGGCCATGCAGGCGCAGCGTCAGTTCGGTGATGATCCCCAGCGTGCCTTCGGATCCGACCAGCAGATGGGTCAGATCATAGCCCGCCGAGGATTTGCGCGCCTGCGTGCCGGTGCGGATCACCGTGCCGTCGGACATCACCGCCTCCAGCGCCAGCACGTTTTCCCGCATGGTGCCATAGCGCACCGCCGTGGTGCCGGAGGCGCGGGTGGCAGCCATGCCGCCGAGGGAGGCATCGGCGCCGGGGTCGATGGGGAACCACAGCCCGGTGGCCCGCAGCGCCTCGTTGAGGGCGGTGCGGGGGATGCCGGGCTGGATCACCACGTTCAGATCCTCGGCATTGACCGCCAGCACCCGGTCCATGCGCGAGAAATCAAGGCTGATGCCGCCCCGCACCGCCAGATGCTGCCCCTCCAGCGAGGTGCCGGCACCGATGGCGGTGACGGGAATGCCTTCTGCCGCGCAGGCGGCGACAATCGCCGCCACCTCCGCCGTGGTCTGTGGATAGGCCACCGCATCGGGCAGGGCCTCGGGGAAATGTGCCTCGTTGCGCCCGTTCTGCGCCCGGGCCGCGTCGCTGGTGGCGAAGCGGGGACCAAGAAGCGTCGCAAGCGTGTCGAAGGCAGCCATCATTTACCCCAGTTGAGGACCAGCGGATCAAGCGGTTTGATGAGCTCGATAAGCATCGAAGCGGTGTCGGGATGCAAGGGGGCAATGGGGTGACGGCAGAAGGCCGACTTGATGACCCCGCCCACCACCATCGCATGTTTGGCCGACCGGAAACCGCACTGACGGTTCTCGTGGTTGATGGCGGGCAGCACGCGGGCATAACCGTCAAACGCCTTCTGCCGGTGACCGGCAAGGAAATCCATCACCACCGGGCGGATCTGGTCGGGGATCATGGCAGAGGTCATGCAGCCGGTGGCGCCCGCGTCCAGATCGGCCAGCAGGGTGATGCCTTCCTCGCCGTCGAAGGGGGCCTCGATAGCGGCGCCGCCTTCGGCGATCAGGCTGCGCAGCTTGGCGGCGGCCTGCGGGCATTCGATCTTGAAGAGCTTCAGCATCTCGATCTCTTGCGCCATCTTGACCAGCAGCGGCACTGGCAGATCGACGCCCGACAGCGGCGCGTCCTGCAGCATGATGGGAATGCCCACCTCGCCGACCTGACGGAACTGTTCAAAGGTCTGCTCGGCGCTGCCTTTCAGCAGGGCGCCGTGATAGGGCGGCATCATCATGACGATGGCGGCGCCCAGATCCTTGGCCTCCTGCGCGCGCTTGACCACGATGGGTGTCGCGTAATGCGAGATGGTGACGATGACCGGCACCCGGCCCGCCACATGCTCCAGACAGAGCTTGGTCAGGATGGCGCGTTCCTCGTCCGAGATCAGGAACTGTTCGGAGAAGTTGGCAAGGATGCAGATGCCGTCGACGCCCATGTCGATGGTGCAGTCCAGAACGCGCTTCATGCCTTCCAGATCCAGCGTGCCATCGTCGTGGAACGGGGTGGGAACAACGGGCCAGCAGCCGGTGTAAGTGGTCATGGATAATCCTCCCGGGAGTGATGAGACAGGGTCAGGGGGCGCCGAAGGCCGACACAAGCGCCAGCGCGACGACGGCCAGCATGGCGGTGGCCATGCCGAAATTGATCAGACGCTGGGTCCGGTGGCTGAGGTTCAGCCGGTGCAGGGTCACCCCCGCCCAGAGCCAGCCCATGTGGATGGGGATCCAGATGGCGTTCAGGATCAGGATCTTGGTCAGCGTTTCAAAGGCCAGATTGCCGGGCGCATAGGAAAACCCGGTCATCAGCGCGGTGTTCACCGCATAGGCCTTGGGGTTGATCGCCTGCAGCAGCAGGCCCGCGCGGATGCCGGGGGCCGATTTCGCCTCGATGAAGGCGATGCGGCTTCCGGCCAGCGCGATGCGGGCGGCGAGATAGAGCAGATAGGCGACCGAGGCCACCATCAGCACCGTGCGCACCGCAGGCACCGACAGCACGATGGCGGCAAGCCCGGTCAGCACGGCGGTCATCACCATGTTGGTGCCAAGGAACAGCCCGATGGCGTAGCGCAGCCCGTCGCGCCAGCCATAGGCGGCGCCCACGCCCGCAATGGACAGCACGCCGGGCCCCGGCGTGATAAGCAGAAGGATCACGGCGGCGGTAAAGCTCAGCATCCGCCCCGATCATCCCCTGCTGCCGCGCGCCGCGCCATCGTCAGTCCTCCGCCCCGGATGCTGTCGCTTGCATCCGTCCGTGTTTGGTATACCATTTTCAGGAATACGGTCCCGCCCCGGATTGTCAATGGTTTCGCGCGCCCTGCGCGGACCCGCAACGGGCGGAGGGAGAGGGAAGACTTTATGGAACTGTTCGATCTTTCGGGCCGCACCGCGCTGGTGACGGGCTCTACCATGGGCATCGGTCTGGCGCTGGCGCGCGGGCTGGGGCAGGCGGGGGCCAGCGTGCTGCTCAATGGCCGCAACCCCGACCGGCTGTCCGAGGCCGTGGCAGGGCTGCAGGCCGAAGGCATCACCGCAGCGGCGCTTGGCTTTGACGTGACCGACGTGGCCGAGGTGCGCGCGGCGGTGGACGGCCATGAGGCCGAGCACGGGCCCATCGACATCCTCATCAACAATGCCGGCATGCAGCATCGCGGCCCGCTCGAAGATTTCGACCCCGAGGCCTTTGACCGGCTGATGCGCACCAATGTCTATTCCGCCTTCTACGTGGCGCAGGCCTGCGCGCGGCACATGATCCCCCGCAAGGCGGGGCGGATCGTCAACATCGCCTCGGTGCAGAGCAAGCTCGCGCGGCCCGGCATCGCGCCCTATACCGCGTCCAAGGGCGCGATCAGCAACCTGACCATGGGCATGGCGACGGACTGGGCCAAACACGGGCTCAACTGCAACGCCATCGCGCCGGGCTATTTCAAGACGCCGCTCAACGCCGCGCTGGTGGCGGATCCCGACTTCAGCGCATGGCTGGAAAAGCGCACCCCGGCGGGCCGCTGGGGCGAGGTCGAGGAACTGGTGGGGGCCTGCGTCTTTCTCTGCGCGCCTGCGTCCAGCTTTGTGAACGGCCATGTGCTGTTCGTGGATGGCGGCATTACCGCGTCGCTCTGACGGCGCAATCTCTGGGAGGAACGGATATGAGCAACACCCCCGTAGTGGGTTTCATCGGCGTGGGCCTGATGGGTCACGGCATGGCCAAGAACATCCTCAAGGGCGGCTATCCGCTCTGGGTCAAGGGCAACACCAACCGCGCCCCCGTGGAGGATCTGCTGGCGCAGGGCGCGCAGGAGGCCACATCGGCCCGCGAGATGGCGCAGGCCTGCGACATCCTGCATCTGTGCCTGTCAAACTCGCCGCAGATCGAGGCGGTGATGCGCGGCCCCGACGGCGTGATCGCGGGCGCCCATCCGGGGCTGGTGGTGGTGGACAGTTCCACCGCCGATCCGGCCTCGACCCTGAAGCTGGCGGCGGAACTGGCGGAAAAGGGCGCAAGCCTTGTGGATGCGCCGCTGGGGCGCACCCCGAAAGAGGCCGAGGCGGGCACGCTTGATGCCATGGTCGGCGCCGATGACGCGAGCTTTGCCAAGGTGCTGCCGGTGCTGCAGTGCTGGGCGGGCAACATCAACCGCGTGGGTCCGGTGGGCGCCGGGCACAAGATGAAGCTGGTGATGAACCTCATCTCCATGAGCTATGCGGCGCTTTATGCGGAATCGCTGGTGCTGGCGGCCAAGTCCGGCATCAGTCCGCAGACGGTGCGGCAGGTGATCGGATCAAGCCGGCTGTCCAACGGGTTCTTCGAGACCTTCATGACCTATGCCGTGGACCGCGACCGCGAGGCGCATAAATTCGCCATCGCCAATGGCGGCAAGGACGTGCGTTATGCCAATGCGCTGGCCAATGAGGTGAACGCGCCGTCCTTCATCGCCTCTGCCACGCGGCAGTATTTCGCAATGGCCGAGGCCATGGGCCATGGCGGCGACTATGTGCCGACCATTGCCGACCGTGTGGCGGAGTTCGGCGGCATCGATCTGGCGGCAGAGGTGGCGAAGGGGGCCTGAGCCCTAGCTGCTGGCACGGCGGATCAGGCTGAAGCCCAGATCGATCCGCGTGCCACGCTCCATGTCGCCGCTGAGGATCAGTTCGGCGGCGCGGCGCCCGATGGCCGCGCCGTCGATGCGGATGGTGGTCAGCGCCAGCCCGCTTGACCCTGCCATGTCAAAATCGCCAAAGCCGGTAAGGGCGATGCGGTCCGGCACCGAAAGGCCCGCGCGCATCGCCTCGCACCAGGCGCCCGCGGCCAGCGTGTCGCTGACGCAGATCAGCGCCTGCGTGTCCGGCCAACGCCGCAGCACCTCGCGCAGGCCCTGCGCGCCGTAATCCGGGCCGGTGGCGCCCCGGCGCGGCGGCAGCAGCAGCACCCGTTCCTCCGACAACTCGCGCAGGCAGTCGCGATAGCCCGCCAGCCGCAGATGGCCACGGCTGTCATGCGCGCGGTCCAGCCCGACAAAGGCGATGCGCCGCCGCCCGGTGTCGATCAGGTGGCGGGTCATGGCCGATCCGGCGGCCCGGTTGGAAAACCCCACCGCCACATGCACGGGCCGTTCCGGCAGATCCCAAAGCTCCAGCACCGGCAGGGCGGCCCGCTCCAGCAGGGCGCGCGCGTCGGGCGTGTGCCGGTCCGAAGTCAGCACCAGCGCCTCGGGCCTGCGGCCCAGAAGGGTGGGGATCAGGGCCGCCTCGGTTTCGGGGTCATATTGCGTGGCACTGAGCAGAAGCTGCAGCCCGCCCTCCGCCAGCCCTTCCGACAGACCGCGCAGGGTGGTGGCGAACACCGATTCCTCCAGCGTGGAAACCAGCGCGCCGACAATGCGCGAGCGCTGCGAACTGAGCGCCCCCGCGGTTTCGTCCAGCACATAGCCCAGTTCCGCCACGGCTTTCTGCACCTTGGCGAGCGTGGTCTGGCTGACCTTGCCGGGGGTGCGCAGGGCGCGGCTGACGGTGATGGTGCCGACGCCCGCCCGCGCCGCCACATCCCCCATGGTGACCCATTTCCGCGCCTCTGACATCTCGGTGCTCCGTTGACCTCTCCGGCATAATGGTGGTATCGATACCATGCAATCATGGTATCGATACCACCATCTGACCCCAACCCGAGTCGCGAGGAGGAGAAGCGATGCTGACGGAAGACCAGAAGGCGTTTTACGCCGAGAACGGCTATTTGATGGTGGAGGACGTGCTGCGCCCGGAGGAGCTGAAGCGTCTGCAGGACATCACCTATGGGCTGATCGACGGCTCGCGCGAGGTGAGCCAGAGCAACGAGGTCTATGACCTTGACCGCGGCCATTCGGCGGAGGCGCCGAAGCTGACGCGGATCAAGCTGCCGCACAAGCGCGATCCCTATTTCTGGGAGATCCTGCGCAACTCGCGCATCACCGAGGTGCTGGGTGATCTGCTGGGGCCGGATGCCACGCTGCTGACTTCCAAGCTCAACACCAAGGCGCCGGGCGGCGGCGCAGCGGTGGAATGGCATCAGGACTGGGCGTTTTATCCGCATACCAATGACGACCTTCTGGCCTTCGGCATCATGCTGGAGGACGTGCAGGAAGATACCGGCCCGCTCATGGTCATTCCCGGCACCCATAAGGGACCGCTGCTGAGCCATATGGCCAATGGCGTCTTTGCCGGGGCGATCGATCCGGAGGATCCGCTGTTCGAGAAGCAGAAGGCGGTGACGCTGACCGGGCGCGCGGGCAGCATGACGGTGCATCATGCCCGCATCCTGCACGGCTCGGCGCCGAACGTGTCGGACCGGGCGCGGCTTCTGCTGTTCTACGAGATCGCCAAGGGCGACGCCTGGCCGATCCTTGGCAGCAATTCCTATTTCCACGCGCTGGGGCAGGCGAAATTCTGGGAGGATCTGCAGGAGCGGACCATCACCGGCAGCCCCTGCCTGACGCCGCGGCTGGAGCCCGTGCCGGTGACCATGCCGCTGCCGCCCGCGCCCGATACCGGGTCGATCTTCCGGATGCAGGAATCGGCGGGCGCCAAAAGCGCCTTCCGCTGAGATCGCGGGGCGCCGCCGCCCTCACTACGGTGGCACCCTGCGCGGGGTCGGCTTCGAGGAGGGAGCCGGCCCCTTTTTATGCGCGAGGGATCCCCTTTAAGGGGATCCCCGGGCCGGGTCAGCCCGCTTCTACCGCGCGGCCATCGGCCAGCATCGCCTCGAGGTCGAGCGGGCTGCAGAAGCCTTTTTCCACCTCGGCATCCAGCGCGTATTCGGCGGCCTTGACCTTTTCCAGCCGCGCGATGACCTCGTCGAGCCGGGCGAAGGGCACCACCACCACGCCATCGCGGTCGGCCACGATCATGTCGCCGGTGCAGACCGTGCGCCCGCCGATGGCGACGGTGCCACCCACGGTGCCCGGTCCCTTGCCGAAGGGCGAGGAGGGCACCAGCCCCGTGCACCATGCGGGCAGGCCCACCTTCACGATGCCCGCGTAATCGCGCAGCGGGCCATCGGTCACGAAGCCCGCGCCGCCGCGGTTCTTCAGCATGCCCATGACGCGGTCCCCGGCGGCGGCGCAGGTCTGGTGTCCGTCCGCGCCTGCCACGAGGATGTCACCGGGGGTGATGGTCTGCAGGGCCGCGAGCGTGGCCAGAAGATCGGCCGCACCATTTTCCGCGCACCATGCGGGGCCCGCGGCGGTGCAGTCGATGTCCCGTCCGAAGCCGATCGGCTGGATCGCCGGGGACAGCGCGCCGCCGCCGCCCATGGCGTCGCAGACGAAGCTGGTGGGCACCCCCTGAAAGGCTGCGATCTGCTCGGGCGTCGGGCGCGGCGCATCGCGGCGGATGGTCAGGAGGGGGGGTTCTTCAATCATCTTGGTTCTCCTCAGAACAGCGACTGCATCAGGTAAAGCGTGCCCATTCCCGCCACCAGCGCACCCGCCACCGACAGCCGGAAGGCGACGAAGAAGGTGGCGAGGGCCGCGATGATCCGGGCGGGGTCGGTTTCGCCCCCGGTGGCGGCGGGCCAGAGCACCAGCGGCGTGACCATGGCGGGCAGAACCCCCACGCCCACATATTTCAGGTGCAGCACGAACCAGTCCGGCAGCTGCCGCCCGCCCAGAAAGCCCAGAAAGGAAAACCGCACCAGAAAGGTGCCGATGCCCAGCAGGGCGGTCAGGGTCCAGAAGGTGGTGGTGTCGATCATGGGGCGCTCCGGAGATTGCGGCGGCGCAGCGCCAGTTCGGCCTGTGCGCCGACCAGCATGGCCACGATGGCGGCGGCGATCAGGCCCAGCCCCGAGGGAAAGCCCGCAAAGAGGATGGCGCAGAGCACCGAGACGGCGGCGGCAAGGATATGCGGCAGCGAGCGCAGCAGCGGTGCCGTGATGGCGATGAAGCAGACGGGGGCGGCAAAATCGAGCGACAGTTGCGGCGGAATCGCCTCGCCGATCACCGCGCCCAGCAGGGTGCAGCCGTACCAGAACGGGCAGATCAGCGCCATGACGCCGAAATAATACGCGACCTTGTCGTCGCGGCTCATGCGCGGCTGGTCCTCATAGGTCTTGACCGCCACGGCATAGGCCTGATCCACCATGAGATAGGCCATGAGCGCGCGCGTTCCCAAGGGCGCGTGGCCCACATGCGGCACCAGTGCGGCGGAATAAAGCGCCATGCGCAGGTTCACCGCCAGCGCTGCGGCCAGCGCCACGAAGACCGGCGCCTGTTCCTGCAGCAGGGCGAGCGCGGTGAACTGCGACGCGCCCGCGATGACCAGCACCGACATGGCCATGACCTGCAGGATGTCGAGCCCGGCATCGCGCGCCACCACGCCGAACAGCATGGAAAATGGCACGACCACCGCGATGAAGGGCGCGCAGTCGCGATAGCCCTGCCAGAACGCGGCCCGCCTCATGCGGGGCGCTTTCGGTCGCGAGTGGTATTTTCAATGGCAAAACTGTTCTGGATCAGGGCGTTGCACGCCCTGTGTCTTTGGCGGTCCTGCATGCGCTGGCCTCCCTCCCACGAATGCTCTTGCATTTGGTATACCAAATTGGGAAGCTGCTGCAAGAACGAGCGCGCCGGGAGGGGCGCGCGGAGGAGACCTAGCCAGAGGAAGCCAATCGTGTCCGATACACGCGCCAACAAGCGGTTCCGCTCTCAGGAGTGGTTCGACAACCCCAACAATCCGGGGATGACCGCGCTCTATGTCGAGCGCTACCAGAATCAGGAATACACCCGCGACGAACTGCAGGGGGGAAAGCCGATCATCGGCATCGCCAATACCGGCTCCGACATCGCGCCCTGCAACAAGATCCACGTCTTTCTCATGGACCGGATCAAGGCGGGCATCCGCGAGGCGGGCGGGATTCCCATGGAATTCCCGGTGCACCCGATTCAGGAAACCGGCAAGCGCCCCACCGCAGCGCTGGACCGCAACCTTGCCTATCTGAGCCTTGTCGAGGTGCTGCACGGCTATCCGATCGACGGGGTCGTGCTGACCACCGGCTGCGACAAGACCACGCCTGCCATGCTGATGGGGGCCGCCACGGTGGACATTCCCGCCATCGCGCTGAACGGCGGTCCGATGCTGGACGGCTGGTGGAAGGGCAAGCGCGCCGGATCCGGCACCATCGTGTGGGAATCGCGCCGCCTGCTGTCCGAAGGCAAGATCGACTACGAAGAATTCATGAGCCGGGTCTGTTCCTCGGCGCCGTCGCTGGGCCATTGCAACACCATGGGCACCGCGTCCACGATGAACGCCATGGCCGAGGCGCTTGGCATGTCGCTGACCGGCAACTCCGCCATTCCGGCGCCGTTCCGCGAGCGGATGTCGATGGCCTATCACACCGGCAAGCGCATCGTGGACATGGTGCTGGAGGATCTGAAACCCTCCGACATCCTGACCCGCGAGGCGTTCGAAAACGCCATCGTGGTCAACGCGGCCATCGGCGGCTCCACCAACGCCCCGCCGCATCTTCAGGCCGTGGCGCGCCATGCCGGGGTCGAGCTGAACGTGAAGGACTGGGAGACGGTGGGCTTTGACGTGCCGCTGCTGGTCAACATGCAGCCTGCGGGCGAATATCTGGGCGAATCCTTCTATCGGGCGGGCGGCGTGCCTGCGGTGATGGAAGAGCTGCGCAAGGCGGGCCGCATCCATGAGGGGGCGATGACCGCCACCGGCAAGACCATGGGCGACAACATCCGGGGTCTGGACAGCGAAGACACCGATGTCATCAAGACCTATGATGCGCCGATGCGGCTCAATTCCGGGTTCAAGGTGCTGTCGGGCAACCTGTTCGACTCCGCGCTGATGAAGACCAGCGTGATCTCCAAGGACTTTCAGGAACGCTTCCTGTCGCAGCCGGGGCAGGAGGGCGTCCTTGAAGCCCGCGCCATCGTCTTCGAGGGGCCGGAGGATTACCACGACCGGATCAACGACCCGTCGCTGGAGATCGACGAGCACTGCATCCTGTTCATCCGCAATGTCGGCTGCGTGGGCTATCCCGGCTCTGCCGAGGTGGTGAACATGCAGCCGCCAGATGCGCTGATCCGTCAGGGCATCAACCACATGCCCACCGTGGGCGACGGGCGGCAGTCGGGCACTTCGGAAAGCCCGTCGATCCTCAACGCCTCGCCCGAGGCGGTGGTGGGCGGTGGTCTCGCCTATCTGAAAACCGGCGACACCGTGCGGCTGGATCTGAACGCCAGCACCATGAACGCGCTGGTGGACGATGCCGAATGGCAGGCCCGCAAGGACGCATGGACCCCGCCCGAGATCGTCAACCAGACGCCGTGGCAGGAGATCTATCGCAAGCATGTGGGCCAGCTGTCGGATGGCGGCTGTCTGGAACTGGCGACCGCCTATCAGAAAGTCGCCCGCGTGCTGCCGCGCGACAACCACTGAACGTGATGCGGGCTGGCTTGTCCAGCCCGCAACCCTTTGG
The DNA here is from genome assembly GCF_035481585.1 of Salipiger marinus. NCBI lineage: Bacteria > Pseudomonadati > Pseudomonadota > Alphaproteobacteria > Rhodobacterales > Roseobacteraceae > Salipiger > Salipiger marinus. The sequence continues at coordinate 133,190 of NZ_JAYKSL010000009.1, forward strand.
GAGGATTGAATGAAAACCATCATTATCACGGGTGCGGGCAGCGGCATCGGTCGTCTGACCGCCCGCCGGTTTCTGGCCGAGGGCTGGAAGGTCGGTCTGGTGGGCCGCCGCGAGGCGCCGCTGGCCGAGACCGCAGAGGGCCATGACAATGCGCTGATCCTGCCCTTCGACGTTTCCGATCCGGCAGCGGTCGAGGCGGGCTTCGATCAGGCGGTGCAGGCATGGGGCCGGATTGACGCGCTCTTCAACAATGCCGGCGTCAACGTCAAGGCGGGCATGATCGACGAGGTGCCGGCGGAGGACTGGCTGAACCTCTGTTCCATCAACATCACCGGCATGTTCCTGTGTGCCCGCGCCGCGTTTGGCGCGATGCGCCGTCAGGATCCGCAGGGCGGCCGCATCATCAACAACGGCTCGGTCTCCGCGCAGGTGCCGCGCTGGGGCTCGGCGCCCTATACCACGTCGAAACACGCGGTCACCGGCCTGACCCGGTCGCTGTCGCTGGACGGGCGCGCCTTCAACATCGCCTGCGGCCAGATCGACATCGGCAACGCCCTGACCGACATGGCGGTGAAGATGACCCAAGGCGTGCCGCAGGCCGATGGCTCCATCGCGGTGGAGCCGGTGATGGACGCGGATCACGTGGCCAGCACCGTCATGCACATGGCCTCGCTGCCGCTGGAGGCGAATGTGCAGTTCGTCACCGTGATGGCCAGCGCCATGCCCTATATTGGCCGCGGCTGACCCCGGTTTCCGGCAAGATCTGACGCCCCCGCAGCGGCTGCGGGGGCGTTGGCCTGTCTGGCGCGCTACCGCCGGAGCCGGGCCAGAAGCCGCCCGTCGATGGCCAGAAGCCCCGCACCGATCAGCGCCAGCCCGGCATAGTGCCGCCCGGCGAGGGTTTCGCCCAAGAACAGCGCCCCCAGCAGGATGGCGCTGGCCGGGATCAGCAGGGTGACAAGGGCCGTGTTGACCGCCCCCGCCGAGGCCAAGAGCCGGAAGAAGATCACATAAGCCAGCGCGGTGGACACGAAGGCCAGCGCCGCCACCGCCAGCACCACGGCAAGGCTGGGGGCGGGCAGGGTCCATGGCCGGTCGACCAGCGCCGCCACCGGGGCCATCATCAGCGTTGTCGCGACAAGCTGGCCAAGCGCCACCTGCGCCGCACTCAGCCCCATGGTCCGGAACCTGCGGCCATAGGTGGCGGCAAGCCCGTAGGACAGCGCCGCCCCAAGGCAGGCCAGCATCCCGGCCAGTGCAAAGCCCGTGCCCTCCAGCAGCCCGCCGCCCATCAGCACCACGACCCCGGCAAAGCCGAAGCCGATGCCCGCCGCCTTGTTCGTGGCCATCCGTTCGTCGGCCAGCAGCAGATGCGCGGCGAGAATGGCAAAAATCGGCGTGGTCGCGTTCAGGATCGAGGCAAGACCGCTGGGAATCACCGTCTGTGCCCAGAACAGCAGGCTGAAGGGCAGGAGGTTGTTCAGCAGCCCCATGATTAGAAAGATGGGGATGGTCCGGCCCCGGAACGGCCAGCGCTCGCCGCCAAGCCGCAGCACCCCCACCAGCGCCAGTGCCGCAAGCCCGGTCCGGGCCAGCACCACCGTCAGGGGCGGCAGTTCCGTCACCGCAACGGCGGCGAAAAAGAACGCGCCCCCCCAGAGAAAGGACAGCAGCAGCAGCAGCCCCCAGTCCCGTAGTCCCATCCGCATCCTGTCTGTCCCCGTCCGTGTCGTTGCGCAGGGCTTACCCGCTCTGCCGCCTGTGGTCTGGCCGTTTTCGGACCTCATCCTCCGGCATGGCTCGTCAGCGCGGCGGGGCGGGCGTAATCTGCACCCATGCTTGATTTCGACACCTGCAACGAGGCCCGGCTGCGGCGCGATCCGACCTATGACGGGGTGTTCTTCACCGCCGTCCGGACCACCGGCATCTACTGCCGTCCGGTCTGTCCGGTAAAGCCGCCGCTGACCCGGAATGTCAGCTATTTTCCCAGCGCCGCCGCCGCCGAGCGCGCGGGCTATCGGCCCTGCCTGCGCTGCCGCCCGGAAACCGCGCCGTTCTGCCCGGCATGGAAGGGCACGCGCAGCACCGTGGAGCGGGCGCTGAAGATGATCGAGGAGGGGGCGCTGGACCGCGGGTCGGTCGAGGCGCTGGCGCTGCGGCTCGGGATCGGCAGCCGCCATCTGTCGCGGCTGTTCCTGCGGCATGTCGGGGCGTCGCCGGTCCAGACCGCCCTGACGCTGCGCATCGGGCGGGCCAAGCGCCTGCTGGATGCCACCGATCTGCCGCTGACCGACATCGCCTTTCAGTCCGGGTTCGGCAGCGTCCGCAGCTTCAACGCCGCCTTCCTGCGGCTTTATGGCCGCAGCCCTTCGCATCTGCGCCGTCCGAAGACGCCGTGACGGGGGGTGGCCCCGCGTCGCCGCGGGGCCTTGGCGGCCTCAGGCCAGCGCCTCCTCGGGCGTGATCGCGGGCAGGGACAGGGCCGCGGCCACGGCGGCATTGGTCAGCTGGCCCGCATGCACGTTCAGCCCCGCGCGCAGATGCGGATCCTCGGCGCAGGCGGTGCGCCAGCCCTTGTCGGCCAGGGCCAGCAGGAAGGGCAGGGTGGCATTGCCCAGTGCGAGGGTCGAACTGCGCGGCACGGCGCCCGGCATGTTGGCCACGCAGTAATGCTGGATGCCGTCGACGGTATAGACCGGATCGTCATGGGTGGTGGCGCGCGAGGTCTCGAAACAGCCGCCCTGATCGATGGCCACATCAACCAGAACCGCGCCCGGCTTCATGTCGCGCAGCCCGTCGCGGGTCACCAGCTTGGGGGCGGCGGCGCCGGGGATCAGCACCGCGCCAATCACCATATCCGCGCCCGACACCAGCTCTGCGGTGCTGCCTTCGGTGGAATAGCGGGTCTTGAACAGGCTGCCGAAGGCCTCGTCAAGCTGCCGCAGCCGGGGCAGCGACCGGTCGAGCACGGTCACATCCGCGCCCATTCCGGCGGCGATGCGCGCCGCATGGGTGCCGACCACGCCGCCGCCCAGCACCACGACCTGCGCAGGCCCGACGCCGGGCACGCCGCCCATCAGCACGCCGCGTCCGCCATTGGCCTTCTGCAGCGCCCAAGCGCCCATCTGCGGCGCAAGCCGCCCCGCCACCTCGGACATGGGCGCCAGCAGCGGCAGCCCGCCCCGGGCATCGGTCACCGTCTCATAGGCGATGCAGGTGGCGCCGGAGGCGAGCAGGTCGCGGGTCTGGTCGGGATCGGGGGCAAGGTGCAGATAGGTGAACAGCAGCTGGCCTTCGGACAGCTGCGCGCGCTCTGGCGCCTGCGGCTCCTTGACCTTGACGATCAGTTCGGCCTCGGCCCAGATCTGCGCGGCGCTGTCGGCGATCTGCGCGCCTGCGGCGGTGTAATCTTCATCTGTGAATCCCGCGCCAAGCCCGGCGCCCGCCTGCACGATGACCTGATGGCCATGGGCCACCACCTCGCGCGCGGCATGGGGCGTCAGGCCGACGCGGTATTCCTGCGGCTTGATTTCTGCCGGACATCCGATCTTCATGGTGTTTCTCCTCCCGTGGGGCTGTTGTGCCTGTCAGGATGCGCCGCGTGGCTTGCAATTTCCTTGCGGATTTGCTGCGTAGGGCGCGAGGTTCCTCGAAGGATCTTCGATGGACCGTCCCTTGAACGAAAGAAGCTGTCATGACGCTGGATGAAACCGACCTGCGCATCCTGCGCGCGCTGCAACGGAGCGGGCGCATGTCCAATGCCGAACTTTCGGACAAGGTGAACCTGTCGGCCTCGGCCTGCCACCGCCGGGTGCAGCGGCTGGAAAGCGAAGGCTATATCCGCGATTATGTCGCGCTGCTGGATGCGCGCAAGCTGAACCTGCCCACCACGGTCTTTGTGGAAATCACGCTGAGCGCGCAGGCGGACGAGGTGCTGGACGCCTTTGAAAAGGCGGTGTCGCGGGTGCCGGACGTGCTGGAATGTCACCTGATGGCGGGCACGGCGGATTACATCCTCAAGGTGGTGGCCGAGGATACCGAGGATTTTGCCCGCATCCACCGGCAGCATCTGACCCGGCTGCCGGGCGTGGCGCAGATGCAGTCAAGCTTTGCGCTGCGCACGGTGTTCAAGACCACGGCGCTGCCGGTCTGAGCGCATCACGGGAGGAGGGGACATGAGCTGGGATCACATCATCGTCGGCGCGGGCAGCGCGGGCTGCGTGCTGGCCAAGCGGCTGGCCGAAGGCGGGCGCCGGGTGCTGCTGCTGGAGGCGGGCGGGCGCGACAGCTATCCGTGGATCCATATCCCCATGGGCTATCTTTACTGCATCAACAACCCGCGCACCGACTGGTGTTTCCGCACCGCGCCAGAGCCGGGTCTGGGCGGGCGGTCGCTGCTCTATCCGCGCGGCAAGGTGCTGGGCGGCTGTTCGTCGATCAACGGCATGCTCTATCTGCGCGGGCAGGCGGCGGATTATGACGGCTGGCGGCAGATGGGCCTGACCGGCTGGGGCTGGGAGGACGTGCTGCCGCTGTTCCGCCGGTCCGAGGATTTTGTCGAGGGCGAGAGCGAGTTTCACGGCGCGGGCGGCGAGTGGCGGGTGGAGAACCAGCGCCTGCGCTGGCAGGTTCTGGACGACTGGCGCGAGGCCGCCCATCAGGAGGGTCTGCCCAAGACCCGCGATTTCAACACCGGCGACAACGAGGGCGTCGGCTATTTCCGGGTGAACCAGCGCAACGGCTGGCGGCTGAACACCGCCAAGGCGTTCCTGCGCAGCACCCGCAGCACCCGCAGCGACCGGCTCAAGGTGGAGGTGAACGCCGAAGCCACCCGCCTGCTGCTGGAGGGGCGGCGCGTGGTCGGCGTGGAATACCTGCAGGACGGCGTCACCCATCAGGTGCGGGCAGAGGCGGAGGTGATCCTGTCGGCGGGGGCGATCAAGTCGCCGCATCTGCTGATGCTGTCGGGCATCGGGCCTGCCGAGCATCTGCGCGCGCAGGGCATCGCGGTGGTTGAGGACATGCCGGGTGTGGGCCAGAACCTGCAGGACCATCTGCAGCTGCGCTGCGCGTGGCGGCTGACGGGGGCGCGCACGCTCAACACGCTGGCCAATTCGCTTTGGGGCAAGGGCCTGATCGGGCTGGATTATGTGTTGCGCCGCCGGGGGCCGATGTCGATGGCGCCGTCGCAGCTGGGGGCCTTCTCGCGCTCGCGCGAGGGGCTGGAGACGCCGGATCTGGAATATCATGTGCAGCCGCTGTCGCTGGATGCCTTCGGCTCGCCGCTGCATCGCTGGCCCGCGCTGACCGCCAGCGTCTGCAATCTGCGCCCGGAAAGCCGGGGCGAGGTGCGGCTGGCCTCGGCGGATCCGCGGGCGGCCCCGGTGATCGCGCCCAATTACCTGTCGACGCCGGGGGATCTGCGGGTGGCGGCGGATGCGATCCGGCAGGTGCGGCGGATCATGGGTCAGCCCGCCATGGCGCGCTACCGACCCGAGGAGATGGCGCCGGGGCTGGAGTTCCAGACCGAGGCAGAGCTGCATCAGGCGGCGGGCCGGGTGGGCACCACGATATTTCACCCGGTGGGCACGCTGCGCATGGGCACCGATGCGGCAGCCCCTCTGGACGGGGCGCTGCGGCTGCGTGGCGTTGACGGCCTGCGCGTGGTGGATGCCAGCGTCATGCCGCGCATCCCGTCGGGCAACACCAACGCGCCGACGATCATGATCGCCGAAAAGGCGGCGGAGATGATGCTGCATCCCGGCGCGGGAACCTGATAGACTGGCGCGGGTTGAGCCTGATGCTGCCCTGACCGGAGAGAGAGAATGAAAATCCTGCCCCTGTGCGGCCTGCTGCTTTGTGCGGGCCCGGCCCTTGCCGACAGTTTTACGGTCTATGAAGACGCGCTGCCCGCCGGGGTCACCGGCCCGGTGAAGCTGTTTTCGGTGATGGATGTGAACCGCAGCAACGTGCTGGAGCCCACCGAGATCCGCGCGGCCTTTGGCCCTGCGGCGCGGGAGGCGATCATGAGCTTTGACGCCAATGGCGACGGGCGGCTGACCCGGACCGAGCTGCGCGCCTATACCGATCTGGGCACGGGCGGCCCGGCGGGCGCGCTGATCGAGCGCGTGCGCGGCTGAGAGGCAAGAGAGGGGGCGCTGCCCCCTCTGCGGCTTTGCCGCATTCACCCCCGGAGTTCAGGGGCAAGATGAAGCGGCGGGCCGGGCTGTCAATCCGGCGGCGGGGCCTTGTCATACTGGCCGGACAGGATGCGTTGCGCGTCGCCATCGGGATCGTCATATTGCCGCGATCTGACGGTGAAGATGAAGAACACGAGGCCAAGCCCGCCCAGCAGCAGCGAGATCGGAATCAGGAAGGCGAGCACGTTCATCGGATTACCTGAGCCTGAGCGCGTTGAGCGACACGGTGATGGAGGAGAGGGACATGGCCAGCGCCGCGATCAGCGGCGAGCAGAGCCCGGCGGCGGCAAGCGGCACCGCGATCACGTTATACCATGTGGCGATGGCAAAGTTCTGGCGGATGCGCCGCGTGGCCGTGCGCGCGGTGGCAAGCGCCTGCGGCAGCGGTGCCAGCGAGCGGCCCAGCAGCACGATGTCCGAGGCGACGCGGGCCGCATCCAGCGCCGAGGCGGGCGAGATCGACACATGCGCGCCTGCCAGTGCCGCAGTGTCGTTGAGCCCGTCGCCCACCATCAGCACCTTTGCCCCCTGTTCGCGCAGGATCTGGATGCGGGCGGCCTTGTCCTGCGGCAGGCAGTCGGCCTGCCAGTCGGTGATCCCCAACCGCCGCGCCATGCTGTCCACCGCGGGCGCGCTGTCGCCCGAGAGCAGGATCACCCGATGCCCGCTGGCAATCAGGGTGGTCACGGTTTCGGCAGCGCCTTCGCGCAGGCTGTCGGTGAAGGTGAAGGCGCGGGAGGGCGCCTCCCCCAGCTTAAGCCAAGTGGCGGTCTGGGCGAGCGGGGTGCCGCCGGTCCAGCTGGAGCGGCCCAGCCGGACGGTCTGGCCCTGCCAGCGGCCTGTCGTGCCATGGCCCGGCCGTTCGGCAATTTCGGTGACCGTGGCGGGGGTGATCCCATCCGCGCGCAGCGTCGCAGTCAGGGCGCGCGACAGCGGATGCGCCGAGCCCTGCGCCAGCGCCAGCGCCACCTCCAGTTCCGGGCGGGAGAAGGTGGCGGTGTTGGTGGGCTCCGGCATGCCGGTGGTCAGCGTGCCGGTCTTGTCGAAGACCACGGTGTCCACCTCGGCCAGACGTTCGAGCGCGGTGGCATCCTTGATCAGCAGCCCCTGCCGGAAGAGCCGCCCCGAGGCGGCGGTGGTCACGGCGGGCACGGCCAGCCCCAGCGCGCAGGGGCAGGTGATGATGAGCACGGCGGCCGCGATGTTGAGCGCAAGCCGGACATCACCGGTCCAGAGCAGCCAGCCCAGAAAGGCCAGCGCCGACAGGATATGCACGCCGGGGGCGTAAAGCTTGGCCGCCTTGTCGGCGAGCGGCGTGTAGCGGGCCCGCCCCGATTCCGCCACCGCCACCAGATCGGCCATGCGCGCGAGCGAGGTATCGCGGCCCACGGCGGTGGCGCGCAGGGTCAGCGGGCCGGTCAGGTTGACCTCGCCCGCGCTGACCCGCGTGCCGGGCCCGGCATAGGCGGGCAGGGTCTCGCCGGTGAGCAGGGCGCGGTCAAGCTCGGACTGGCCGCGGGTGATCTCTCCGTCCACGGGGATGCGGCCACCGGGGCGGACCAGCACCAGATCACCGATGCGCAGATCCATGGTCGCCACCTGTTCCTCGCCCGTCTCGGTCAGGCGGGTGGCGCGGGGCACCTCCAGTGCTGTCAGTTCTTCGGCGGCGGAGCGGGCGATGGCGCGGGTGCGGTGATCCAGATAGCGCCCGGTGAGCAGGAAGAAGGTCAGCGCCACGGCGGCATCGAAATAGGCATGTTCGCCCGAAAGCGAGGTTTCCCAGAGCGAGGTCACGATGGCGAGCAGGATGGCCAGCGAGATCGGCACATCCATGTTCAGCCGCCCGGCCCGCAGCGCCGAGACCGCGTTGCGGAAGAAGGGCTGGGCGGAAAAGGCCACGGTGGGCAGCACGATGGCGGCGGAAATCCAGTGGAACAGATCCCGCGTCGGGCCTTCGGCGCCGGACCAGACCGCGATGGACAGCAGCATGACATTCATCGCGGCAAAGCCCGCGACGGCGAGCCGCATCAGCAGGTCACGCCCGGCGCGGTCGCTGGCGCGGGCCGACAGCGCGGTGCTGTCAAGCTCATGCGCCTCATAGCCCGCCGTCTCCACCACCGGGATCAGGTCGGCGGCGGTCAGGCCGGGCTCTGCCTCGATCGCGACGCGCCTGCGGGTGAGGTTGACGCGGGCGGCGCGCACGCCGGGATGCTGGCGCAGCGCGGATTCGACGCCCGCCATGCAGGCGGCGCAGTGGATGGTGGGCAGGGACAGCACCACATGCGACTCTTTGGGGGCGGGGGGTGTGGCCAGCGCCTCGGCGGCGGGGGCGGCCATGCAGGCGGGGCAGGCGGAGATCTGCGGATGCAGCGCGGCGGTCATCGGTCAGTTCCTGACAAAGGTTTCCAGCCGCTGTTCGAACGGCGTGCCATCGGGGGCGGTGGCCTTGACCCAGAAATTCCAGTGGCCGGGGGCAAGGCTGAGATCGGCCACGAACTGCCGCCCGTCGAAGAGGAAGGCGGGTTCGCTGTCGTCGCGGACGCTGGTGGACCGGCCAATGGTCACGCGCAGGTCAGCGGGGTGGAGCGGGGCGCCCGTGGCGTCGGTCAGGCGCAGGATCACCCGGCCATCGCCCGCCTCGGCATGGGCGGTCCAGCCAAGCGCCGTCTGTGCGGCGCGGCGGGCATCGAAGGTCTGGCTGGCGATGTAGGAATTGGGCACCTCCAGCCCGGGGAAGGTGGTGATGGCGTTCCATGCCAGCGTCAGGTTCACCGCGATGATGGTGCCGAAGGCGGCGGTGAAGATGGCCAGCACATGCCAGCCGGTGAGTTTGCGGGGATGTGTCATCAGTTGTCCCGTCCGTTGAATACCGTGGCTTCGGTGGCGATGTCGCCGCTCGACATGTCCTCGACCCGCAGGGTCACGGCGGTGCGTTCCGCCTGCGCCTGAGCTGTGCCCTGCGGGGCGGTGACATAGACGCGCTGCAGATGGGTCTGGTTGGCGGTCACCGTCACCGTGGTGGCGGGCTCGCCCTCCAGCGTCAGGGCAAGCGTGCCGCCCTCCACAAGGCTCAGCCGGAAGGGCCGGTCCTCGCCATGCTTGTTGAGCAGGCGCACGTCATAGGTGTTGCGGACCGATCCGTCCGACAGCACCACGAAGGTGGGATTGCGCACCGGCGCCACGGTCATCTCGATTTCCGGGCGCAGCAGCAGCGCCACCAGCAGCCCCACGCCGACCAGCGCCCAGAGCGCGGTATAGACCAGCACGCGCGGGCGGAAGACGTGTTTCCAGATCGGGCGGGGGGGCTTGCCGCTGCGTTCGGACGCCTCGTCCGACAGGGCCAGATAGTCGATCAGGCCGCGCGGCTTGCCGACGCGGTCCATCACGTCATCGCAGGCATCGATGCAGAGCGCGCAGGTGATGCAGGCCAGCTGCTGGCCATCGCGGATGTCGATCCCCATGGGGCAGACATTGACGCAGGCATGGCAGTCGATGCAGTCGCCCAGCTGTCCGGCGCCTTCGGCCTTGCGGTGCTTGCCGCGCGGTTCGCCGCGCCAGTCGCGATAGCCGACGGTCAGCGTGTCCTCGTCCATCATCGCGGCCTGAATGCGGGGCCACGGGCAGGCATAGATGCAGATCTGTTCGCGGGCGAAGCCGCCGAAGACAAAGGTGGTGGCGGTCAGCAGCGCGATGGTGGTGTAGGCGACCGGATGCGCCGTGCCGGTGGCTAGGCCGGACAGCAGCGTGGGGGCATCGGTGAAATAGAACACCCATGCGCCGCCGGTGGCCAAGGCGATCAGCAGCCATGCCAGCCATTTGGTCAGCCGCAGCCGCAGCTTGGTCAGATCCCAGCGTTTCTGCCGGTGCAGGCGCAGCCGGGCGTTGCGGTCGCCTTCGATCCAGCGTTCGACAAGGATGAAAAGGTCGGTCCAGACGGTCTGCGGGCAGGCATAGCCGCACCAGACCCGCCCCAGCGCCGAGGTGAACAGGAACAGCCCGAGCCCCGCCATGATCAGCAGGCCCGCGACGAAGTAGAATTCATGCGGCCAGATCTCGATCATGAAGAAGAAGAACCGCCGGTGGGCCAGATCGACCAGCACCGCCTGATCGGGCAGGGCGGGGCCCCGGTCCCAGCGAATCCACGGGGTGATGTAGTAGATTCCCAGAAGGACCAGCATCAGGATCCATTTGAGATTGCGGAATTTCCCGCTGACGCGCCGGGGAAAGATCGGCTCGCGCGCCGCATAGAGCGAGGGGGCGCCTTGATTGGTGTCGGCCACGGGAGACTCTCCGGTTCTGAACTGCCTGTCCGGGCACTTGTCGCGCCGCAGGCCGCGCGCGGCCTTGACCTGCATCAAATCTGACTCTGCTATTCAGCTTTGCGGCGTCTCGCCGCAGGTCGCGGGCCTTGGGGGCGTCTCGCCGCGGCGCTCGCGGAAGGTAAATTCCCGGAAATATTTGCAGACCGGGCTTGAAGGCACCCGGCCGTGGGCCATACTGACAGCTATCCCTCGTTGGAAGTGTCAGGCACGTCACTGAAGACAAAGAGACGCCGGTGCCCCGGAAACGCGCGAACAGGTGGGGCACCGGCGTCAGACCTTCGAACCTTCCGGCCCGAAGGTATCTCTTATTCGGACATCTCGCCGCCGCCGAGCCCGTGGACATAGCTGGCCACGGCGCGAATCTCGGCCTCCGACAGGCGGGTGTTCCAGTTGGGCATCACCCCGAACCGGGCATTGGTCACCGTCTCGTGCAGCGATGCGTAATCGCCGCCGTAAAGCCAGATGGCATCGGTGAGGTTGGGCGCACCCTGCATGCGGTCGCCGGTGCCGTCCTCGCCATGGCAGGCGGCGCAGTTGTCGGCAAAGACCGTGGCGCCCGCGCTGACCTGCGAAGGATCCTGCGGCGTCTCACCCGCCAGATCGAGCACGTAATTCACCACCTGTCCGATCTGGTCCCGCTCCAGCAGGCCGTCGCGGCCAAAGGCGGGCATTTCGGAATAGCGCGCGTCGGGATCATCGGTGTTGCGGATGCCATGGGTGATGGTGGTGTGAATGTCCTCCATCGTGCCGCCCCAGAGCCAGTCATCGTCCAGCAGGTTGGGATAGCCCTTGGCCCCCGCCGCGCCAGAGCCGTGGCACTGCGCGCACCATGTGCGGAACACGGCGCCGCCCGCGTTCTGGGCAAAGCCGTTCAGATCCGGATCGGTGGCGATCTGGCTCAGCTCGACCGAGGCCAGCCGGTCATTGATCGGGGCAAGGGCGGCTTCCTGCGCCTCGATCTCTGCCGCGACATTGGCGCGGGTCGACCAGCCCATCACGCCAGCGGTGGCGGTGCGGATCCCCGGCCATGCGGGGTAGGCGATGCTGTAGCCGATGCCCCAGATGATGGTGATGTAGAACACCGTCACCCACCACCTTGGCAGCGGCTTGTTGTATTCCTTGATCCCGTCCCAGGAATGGCCGGTGGTTTCGTAGTCAGAATCGTCGTTTTTCTTGGGGTCGCTCATGATCCTCGCCTCCTCATTGCTCGGCGGGTGGCGTGGTGCCGCGATCTGCGGCAGCCGGGGCGTTTTCGTAACGGAACGGGATTGCGGCCACGTCGCTGTAGGTCTTGTGGCTGCCCGGGCGGAAGGCCCAGAGGATCACGCCCACAAAGAAGACGAACATCGCCAGCAGGCCCCAGCTGTCCGCGAAATGCCGAAGGATGGAATAGGTGTCCATGTCTGTCTCCTCAGCGGCTGGCATCGGGCGTGAAGGTCGAAAAATCGACCAGCGTGCCCAGCATCTGCAGATAGGCGATCAGGGCATCCATTTCGGTGATGCCCGGCGCCCCGTCGAAATTGCGCACGCTGACCTTTTCGCCATAGCGCTCCAGCAGGCCGTCGTAATCCTTGTTGGGATCGGCCTGCACGGCAAAGTCGCTGGCGGCGCTGTCGATCATCTCCTGCGTGTAGGGCACGCCGACCACGCGGTGCGTCGCCAGCAGATCCTGAATATGATCGCCCTCGATCAGGCGGGCCGACAGGAAGCCGTATTTCGGCATCACCGATTCCGGCACCACCGATTGCGGATCGGTCAGGTGGTCCACATGCCATTCGTCGGAATAGCGCCCGCCCACCCGGGCCAGATCCGGCCCGGTGCGTTTCGATCCCCACTGGAACGGGTGGTCATACTGCGATTCCGCCGCAAGGCTGTAATGGCCGTAGCGTTCCACCTCGTCGCGCATCGGACGGATCATCTGGCTGTGGCAGACATAGCAGCCTTCGCGCAGGTAGATGTCGCGCCCGGCCAGTTCCAGCGGAGTGTAGGGGCGCATGCCCTCTACATCCTCGATGGTGTTTTCCAGATAGAACAGCGGCACGATCTGCACGAGGCCGCCCACGGTCACCACCAGAAAGGCGAAGGTGGCCAGCAGGGTGACGTTCTTTTCAAGGACACCGTGTTTGTCGAGAATACCCATGGTCGGCCCTCCTTATTCGGCCGGCGTGGCATTGGCCGTGGGGGACTTGGCTTCGACAGCCGGGGCCCGCGTCACGGTCATCCACAGGTTGTAGCACATGATGATTGCGCCAGCGATATAGAGGCCACCGCCAAGAGCGCGGACCACATACATGGGGAACTTGGCAGAGACGGTGTCGGCGAAGCTCCAGACGAGGAAGCCGTTGGCGTCAACCTCGCGCCACATCAGGCCTTCCATGATGCCGGTGACCCACATTGAGGCCGCGTAGAGCACGATGCCGATGGTCGCGAGCCAGAAGTGCCAGCTGACAAGGCCCAGCGAATAGAGCCGTTCGCGGTTCCACAGCTTCGGCGTCAGGAAATAGAGCGCGCCAAAGGTGATCATGCCGTTCCAGCCCAAGGCGCCGGAATGCACATGGCCGATGGTCCAGTCGGTGTAATGCGACAGCGAGTTCACCGCGCGGATGGACATCATCGGGCCTTCGAAGGTCGACATGCCGTAAAAGCCGATGGAGATGACCAGCATCCGCATGATCGGATCGGTGCGCAGCTTGTCCCATGCGCCCGACAGCGTCATCAGGCCGTTGATCATGCCGCCCCAGCTGGGCATCCACAGGATGATCGAGAACACCATGCCAAGGGTCGAGGCCCAGTCGGGCAGGGCGGTGTAATGCAGGTGGTGCGGACCGGCCCAGATGTAGATGAAGATCAGTGCCCAGAAGTGCACGATGGACAGCTTGTAGCTGAAGACCGGGCGTTCGGCCTGTTTGGGCACGAAATAATACATCATCCCCAGAAAGCCCGCGGTCAGGAAGAAGCCCACGGCGTTGTGGCCATACCACCACTGCGTCATGGCATCCTGCACGCCGGAGAAGACCTGCACCGATTTCGATCCCCAGATCGACACCGGAATGCTGAGGTTGTTGAAGATGTGCAGCAGGGCGACGGTGATGATGAAGGCAAGATAGAACCAGTTGGCCACATAGATATGCGGCTCGCGGCGCTTCACGAGCGTGCCGACGAAGACGGCGAAATAGGCGACCCAGACCACGGTCAGCAGCCAGTCGGTCAGCCATTCGGGTTCGGCATATTCCTTGGACTGCGTGGCGCCCAGCAGATAGCCGGTGGCGGCAAGGACGATGACAAGCTGGTAGCCCCAGAACACCCACCATGCGAGGTTGCCGCCCCAGAGCCGCGCGGCAGAGGTGCGCTGCACCACATAAAAGCTGGTGCAGATCAGCGCGTTGCCGCCAAAGGCAAAGATCACCGCCGAGGTGTGCAGCGGGCGCAGGCGGCCAAAGTTCATGTAGCCCTGCGCCCAGTCGAAATTCAGCACCGGAAAGGCCAGCTGCGCGGCGATGAAGGTGCCCGCGGCGAAGCCCACCACGCCCCAGAAGGCGGTGGCGATGACCCCGGCCCGGATGACGTCATCCATATAGGAGGTTTCCAGTATCCGCGCGGGAACCGGTTCGTCAGTGTTGCGCAGCGTCCAGAGGAAAAGCCCCGAGGCCACAAGAAAGATGATGAGCGCGTGCACCATATAGGCCACGTCGCGGGCGTAATTGGCGGCGATCAGCGCGAAGACCGCCACCACACCAAGCAGCAGAAGCTTGATATAATTGAGCATTGTTCGTCCCTTCGTCTGACTCGCACGATTCGGTCGCCGCGCGAGCGGTTCTAGACTGAGCTGCTTTTCCACGGTTCGGGCGTGGCGCTCCTTGATCTGCATCAAGGCTTGCCTGCGTCGTGCCGCGCATGGTCTGATCATCACACGTCGCCCAAAGCCCGGATCCGGCAGCCGCTGGTCCGGGCACCGGGCGCCACCAAGGAGACACCCATGGCTTACAAGACCGTTCTGACCGTTGTGACGGACGAGGGGCTGGTTCCGTCCACCATCGACCATGCCGCAGCGCTCGCCTCTGACTGGGACGCGCATCTGGAGGTGCTGTGCTTCGGCGTGGACCGCACCCAGACCGGCTATTACTACGCAGGCGCCAATGCGATGATCCTGCAGGAAACGCTGGACCGCGCCACCGCCGACGCCTCGCGCCTGACCGCTGCCGCCCGCACCGCGCTGGAGCGCACCAGCGCCCGCTGGTCGGTGGAAGAAGGCGTGGCGCAGCTGGTGGATATCGGGCGCCATGTGGCGGGCCGCGCGCGCTTCGCCGATGTGGTGGTGCTGCCGCAGCCCTATGGCGAAGGCCGCGGCGTGGAGCTGGAGCCGGTGGTCGAGGGCGCGCTGTTCGACGGCCAGACCCCGGTGCTGGTGGTGCCAGATGGTGCGACACCGGTGGCCCGCCCCGCCCGTGTGGTGGTGGCATGGAACGAAAGCAGCGAGGCGCTGCGCGCGGTGCGGGCCGCGCTGCCGCTGCTGCAAGCCGCCGATCAGGTGCATGTGGTGGTGATCGACCCGCCGCAGCATGGCGCCAACCGCTCCGATCCGGGCGGGATGCTGTCGCAATACCTGTCGCGTCACGGGGTCGCCGCCGAAATCGACGTGCTGTCAAAGACCATGCCGCGCGTGTCGGACGTGCTGAACCGGCACGCGCGGGACGTGGACGCGCAGATGATCGTGATGGGCGCCTATGGCCATTCGCGTTTCCGCGAGGCGATTCTGGGCGGGGCCACCCGCCACATGCTGGAACAGGCTGCGGTTCCGGTCTTTCTGGCCCACTGAGCGTTCTGGGAGGAAACGGGGCCGGCTGACCGGCGGGAGGGCGGCGCGGGATGCGCCGCCCTCTTGTGTCTGGGCCCCTCAGATTTCGCCAAGCGCGTCCAGACCGCGCAGGAGCCGGTCCAGATCAAGCCCGTCCAGCGCCGCGTCGATTTCGGCATGGGTGCGCCGCCAGATCGGCACCGCCTGCTTCAGCAGCGCCCTGCCGTCGTCGCTCAGCCGCAGGCGGCGGCTGCGGCGGTCGCCGCTGTCGGTCCCCTGCAGCACCAGCCCGCGCCGTTCCAGCACCTTCAGCGCGGCGGTCAGCGTGGTGCGGTCCATGGCCAGAAACGGCGCCAGATCGGAAATGCGCGGCGGGTCGGGCCGGTTCAGCGACATCAGAAGCGAAAACTGCCCATTGGTCAGCCCCACCGGTTTCAGCGCGGCGTCAAAGCGCCGCCCCAGCGCCCTTGCGGCGCGCTGGGCCCGAAAGCACAGGCAGCGGTCGCGCACCTCAAGCGTGGTGGCAAGCGGAAGTTCGGGGTCCATGGGCATATTCACGTTGATATCAACTTAATCTTGCGCCTATCCTGCCGCCAAGCAACACCGGGTTGCCGATGCAGAGAGAGGAGCTGCTGTCATGAGCTACGTTTCCGGGTTTCTGACCCCCGTGCCGCAGGAAAACAAGCAGGCCTATGTGGATATGGCCCGCGCGGCATGGGCGATCTTCAAGGAATATGGCGCGATCTCGCTTCACGAATGCTGGGAGGTCGACGTGCCGGAGGGCAAGGTCACGTCCTTTCCCATGGCGGTAAAGCGCAAGGACGGCGAGGCCATCGTGTTCAGCTGGATGATCTGGCCCGACAAGGAAACCGCCGACCGCTGCTGGGCCTCGACCGAGACCGATCCGCGCTGGGCCGAAATGCGCAACATGCCGTTTGACGGCATGCGCATGATGTGGGGCGGGTTCGAGCCGGTCTACGAATCCTGATCGCCCGCGCGGTCCCTGCGGGGGCCGCGCCCTGCCGCGCCGGGGTCAGTCGAACAGGCCGCCGTCGGCGTCGTCGCCCGCTTCTTCCAGCAGGCGGCCCATGTCGGGCACGGTGACATGGCGCTTGCCGTCCAGCACGATCACCCCGTCCTTGCGCAGCGCCGAGATCTGGCGGCTGACGGTTTCCAGCGTCAGGCCCAGATAATCCGCCATCGCTTCGCGCGTCAGCGGCAGATCAAAGGTCAGCTGGTCGGTCACCTGCCGCATGTTCACCGACGAATCACGCCGCGCGATGATCGACAGCAGCGAGGCGATCTTTTCCCGCGCCGTCTTGCGGCCCAGCACCAGCATCCATTCGCGCGCCGCGTCCAGTTCGTCCAGCGTCATCTCCAGCAGACGCTGCGCGATATGGGGCGTGCGTTTCATCATGTCTTCGAACGGCGCCTTGCGGAAACAGCACATCACCAGATCTGTGGTGGCCACCACATCATAGGCGGCGCTGGACCGTCCGGGGCGCCCGACAAAATCAGAAGGCAGCAGCAGGCCCACCATCTGCGTGCGCCCGTCCTCCATGGTCTGGGTCAGTGTCGCGATGCCAGAGACGACCGAGCCCACAAAATCCATGCGGTCGCCGGACCAGATCACCGTCTGGCCCGCTTCGAACTTGCGGTAATACTTGATCTCTTCCAGCCGCAGCAGTTCATCGGACTCGCAGCGTGCACACACGGCGCGATGTCGGATCGGGCAGGATTCGCAGTCCTGCGTGATCGCGAGGCTCCGTTCATTCAGCATGACAACTGCACCGTGTTGATCTGGGTCAAGGCCCGGCATCCGATACCTGCCTTAAGCGTATCTGCATGATGACACGAAAACAACTCTCGCGCCTTGGTCTTTTCGACGCGAAGGTGCCCCGTTACACAAGCTATCCCACGGCGCCGCATTTCTCCGATGCCGTGAGACCGGGTGATTTTGTCTCGTGGATCGAAGCGGTGCCCGTGAATGGCACGGTTTCGCTCTACCTGCACGTGCCTTTCTGTCGCAGGCTCTGCTGGTTCTGCGCCTGCCGCACGCAGGGCACCGCCACGCTGGGTCCGGTGGAAAGCTACGTGGACACGCTGCTGGCAGAGCTTGACCTGCTGGCCCGCCACCTGCCGCGCGGGGTAAAGCTGTCGCGGCTGCACTGGGGCGGGGGCACGCCGACGCTGCTGTCGCCCGACCTGATGCGGCGGCTGATCGCGCGGATCCGCGAGCTGGCGGAATTTGCCGAAGGCGCGGAGTTTTCGGTGGAAATCGACCCCAACGAGATCGACGCCGCGCGGCTGGACGTGCTGGCAGAAGGGGGTATGAACCGCGCCTCGGTGGGGGTGCAGGATTTCGACCCGCAGATCCAGCACACGATCGGCCGCGACCAGAGCTATGACATCACCCGTGCGGCGGTGGACATGATCCGCGACCGCGGCGTGTCCAGCCTCAATGCCGACATCCTGTATGGCCTGCCGCACCAGTCCCGCGCGCGGATCACCGACACGGTGCAGAAGCTGCTGTCGCTGGGGCCGGACCGGGTGGCGCTTTATGGCTATGCGCATGTGCCGTGGATGGCCAAGCGGCAGCAGATGATTCCCTCTGACGCGCTGCCCACCCCCGCCGAACGGCTGGATCTGTTCGAGACCGCGCGGCGGCTGTTCCTGTGGGACGGCTATGCCGAGATCGGCATCGACCATTTCGCCCATGCCCATGACGGGCTGGCGGTGGCGCAGAAGCTGGGGCGGCTGCGGCGGAATTTCCAAGGCTATACCGATGACACCTCCGATGTGCTGATCGGGCTTGGCGCCTCGTCGATCTCGCGCTTTCCGCAGGGCTATGCGCAGAACGCCCCCGCCACCTCGACCCATACCGCCGCCATCCGCGAGGGGCGGTTTTCCACGGCGCGCGGCCATGTCTTCACGCCCGAAGACCGGCTGCGCGGGCGGATGATCGAAATGATCATGTGCGATTTCCGCATCGATGCCGCAGAGATCCTGCGCGATTTCGCCATCACCCCCGATGCGCTGGCCCGCCTGCTGGAGGACACGTCCCGCGCTTTCGAGGGGCTGCCGCAGGTGACAGAGGCGGGGCTGTATCTGCCGCAGGAGGCGCGACCGCTGGCGCGCATCGTCGCGCGCAGCTTCGATGCCTATGATCTGTCCAAGGCGGGGCACAGCGCGGCGATCTGACGCCGCGCCGGACCCGCCGGATCAGACCGCCAGATCGAAGGCCGCCGCGAACAGGCGGCGGGTGTAATCGTTCTGCGGGTCGGCAAAAATCTGCTCCGCCGTGCCCATTTCCACCACATCGCCCTGTTTCATCACGATGACCTTGTGGCTCATGGCGCGGATCACCTTCAGGTCATGGCTGATGAACAGATAGGCCAGATCGTATTTCCGCTGCAGATCGCGCAGCAGATCGACGATCTGCACCTGCACCGTCATGTCGAGCGCGGAGGTCGGCTCGTCCAGCACCACCAGCCGCGGCCGCAGCACCATGGCCCGCGCGATGGCGATGCGCTGGCGCTGGCCGCCGGAAAATTCATGCGGGTAGCGGTGCATGGTGGCAGGATCGAGCCCCACCTCCGTCATCACCTCTTCCACCGCCTGCCGGTGCGGCTTGCCATCGGGGGATCCGTGGACGCCCAGCCCTTCGGCGATGATCTGTTCGCAGGTCATGCGCGGGCTCAGGCTGCCGAACGGATCCTGAAACACGATCTGCATTTCGGACCGCAGCCGCCGCAGATCCCGCGTGGACCAGCGCCGCACGTCCTGCCCGCGAAAGGTGATGCCGCCTTCGGAGGTGATGAGCCGCATCACCGCCAGCGCCAGCGTGGTCTTGCCAGAGCCGCTTTCGCCGACGATGCCCACGGTTTCACCCGCCCGCACCGCGAAGGAGGCGTCGTTCACCGCCTGCACATGGCCGACCGTCTTTTTCAGAAACCCCTTCTGGATCGGAAACCAGACCTTGAGGTGATCGGCCCGCGCCACTTCTTCGGCGTCCGGATCCACGGGGTCGGGCTGGCCGGTGCTTTCCGCCGACAGCAGCATCTGGGTGTAGGGATGCTGCGGGTTGGCAAAAATCTCGGCGGTGGGGCCCTGTTCCACGATCTCGCCATTCTTCATCACGCAGACCCGGTCGGCGATCTTGCGCACGATGGTCAGGTCATGGGTGATGAACAGCAGGCTCATGGCTTCGGCCTGTTTCAGATCGGCGAGCAGGTCGAGGATCTGCGCTTGGATGGTCACGTCCAGCGCGGTGGTGGGTTCGTCCGCGATCAGCAGATCCGGCCCGTTGGCCAGCGCCATGGCGATCATCACCCGCTGCCGCTGCCCGCCGGACAGCTGGTGCGGATAGGCGGAAAGACGGCTTTCGGGATCGCGGATGCCCACCCGCGTCAGCAGGTCAAGGATGCGCGCCCGCGCCGCGTCGCCGGTCAGGCCCTGATGCAGCGCAAGGCTTTCGCCGATCTGCTTTTCCAGCGTGTGCAGCGGGTTGAGCGAAGTCATCGGCTCCTGAAAGATGAAACTGATGTCATTGCCGCGCACCTTGCGCAGCCGCGCCAGATCGGCGCCGATCATCTCCTGCCCGTCATAGTCGACCGAGCCTTCGACCTGCGCCGCATCCCCCAGCAGCGACACGGTGGACAGCGCCGTGACCGATTTTCCCGATCCCGATTCTCCGACCAGCGCCAGCGTCTCGCCCCGGTGCAGGGTGAAGCTGACGCCCTTGACCGCCTGCGTCAGCGCACCGTCCTGCCGGAAGCTGACTTTCAGGTCGCGGACCGTAAGAAGCGGCGTCATGAAAAGGTCTTTCTTGGGTCGAAAGCGTCGCGCACCCCTTCAAAGATGAAGACCAGCAGCGACAGCATCAGGGCAAACACGGTGAAGGCGGTGAAGGCCAGCCATGGCGCCTGCAGGTTCTGCTTGGCCTGCAGCGTCAGCTCCCCCAGCGAGGGCGAAGAGGAGGGCAGGCCGAAGCCGAGGAAGTCCAGCGCCGCCAGCGTGGAAATCGTGCCGGTGACGATGAAGGGCAGCATGGTCAGCGTGGCCACCATGGCATTGGGCAGCATGTGGCGGAACATGATGGTCATGTTGCCCACCCCCAGGGCCCGGGCGGCGCGGACATATTCCAGATTGCGCGCGCGCAGGAATTCCGCCCGCACCACGCCCACCAGCGCCACCCAGCCGAACAGCACCATCAGCCCCACCAGCAGCCAGAAGCCCCGGCCAAGGATCGCGAAGAGGATGATGATGACGTAAAGCTGCGGGGTCGAGCTCCAGATCTCGATGACGCGCTGGAAGATCAGATCCAGCCAGCCGCCGAAAAAGCCCTGCAGCGCCCCCGCGATCACCCCGATCACCGAAGACAGCAGCGTGACCACCAGCGTGAAGAAGATCGACAGCCGGAAGCCATAGATCACCCGTGCCAGCACGTCGCGTTTGGTGTCGTCGGTGCCCAGCCAGTTCTGCGCGCTGGGGGGCAGGGGGGCGGCACCGGGCCGGTCCACCGGCGTGGTGTAGCTGTAGGGGATGGGCGGCCAGATCATCCAGCCCTTGGAAAAATCGCCCTCGGGCGTGCCGCCCGCTTCCACGGTCTCGATCAGCCCGTCGGGATCGTCGAAACAGGTCTCCAGCCCGCCGGTGGCGATCAGGCAGCGCACCTCGGGGTCGCGATAGGCGGCTTCGGTGCGGAAATCGCCGCCATAGGCGGTTTCGGGGTAGAAGCTGAAGATCGGCATCCGCAGCTCGCCCCGGTAGCTGACGAGGATGGGTTTGTCATTGGCGAGGAATTCCGCAAAGAGCGACAGCCCGAAAAGCAGCACGAAGATCCACAGCGACCAGAAGGCGCGGCGGTTGCGCTTGAAATTGCGCCAGCGGCGCTGGTTCAGCGGGCTGAGCGCAAAGCGCCCCGGTCCGGGCTGCGGCGCCACGGGTTTGCCGGGCTGCGGCTGGGGCTGCAGGCCGGGGCCGGGCTGCGCGGGATCGGGAATGTGGGTCATGTCAGCCCTCGCGCTTTTCAAAGTCGATGCGCGGATCGACCAGCACATACATCAGGTCGGACAGGATTCCGACCACCAGCCCGATCAGGCCAAAGATGAACAGCGTGCCGAAGATCACCGGATAATCGCGGGCCACCGCCGCCTCGAACCCCAGACGCCCCAGCCCGTCGAGCGAGAAGATCGTCTCGATGATGAGGCTGCCGGAGAAGAACACACCGATGAACACCGCCGGGAAACCGGCAATGACGATCAGCATGGCATTGCGGAAGATATGGCCATAAAGCACGCGGCTTTCCGACAGGCCCTTGGCGCGGGCAGTCATCACGTAGTGTTTCTTGATCTCGTCCAGAAAGCTGTTCTTGGTCAGCAGCGTCAGCGTGGCAAAGGCCGAAATGGTGGAGGCGATGACCGGCAGCGCGATATGCCACAGGTAATCCACGATCTTCATCGGCCAGCTCAGCGTCTCCCAGTTGTCGGAGGTGAGGCCGCGCAGCGGAAAGATCTGCCAGAAGGATCCACCCGCAAACAGCACCAGCAGCACGATGGCGAAGAGGAAGCCGGGGATGGCATAGGCGACGATGATGACGCCGGAGGTCCATGTGTCAAAGCCCGATCCGTCCTTGACCGCCTTGCGGATGCCCAGCGGGATCGACACGATATAGGCGATGAGCGTGGACCACAGCCCCAGCGAGATCGAGACCGGCATCTTTTCCAGCACCAGATCGACGACCGAGATCGAGCGGAAATAGCTTTCGCCAAAATCCAGCCGCATGTAATTCCAGATCATCGTCAGGAAACGTTCCAGCGGCGGCTTGTCGAAGCCGAATTCCTTTTCCAGACTCTCGATGAATTCCGGCGGCAGGCCGCGCCCGCCGACATATTTGTCGCTTTCCATGCCGTAATTCGACACGCCGCCATCGCCGGCCCCGCCGGAGAAGCCGCCGAACACATCGCCCTGACCTTCGATCTGGGCGATGATCTGTTCGATGGGGCCGCCGGGCACGAACTGCGTCAGCGTAAAATTGACCACCATGATCCCCAGCAGCGTGGGAATGATCAGCAGCAGGCGGCGTAGGATATAGGCGCCCATATCAGTTCAGCACGCCCGTGTCCTTCAGGGCCTGTGCCTTGTCGGGATTGACCCACCACAGGCTGAGATAACCCAGATCATAGGGCGGGATGTCGGCATGTTCATACATGTCGTAATAGGCGACCCAGTGATCGGCGATATAGCCATCCGGCACGATGAAGAATTCATAGCGCAGGGCGCGGTCCAGCGCCTTCAGCGCCACATCGGTTTCTTCCTGCGTGGTCGCCTCGAAACTGGCGCGGATGATGGCATCGACCAAGGGGCTCGCCAGCCCCGCCGGGTTGAACAGCGAAAACTCCGCCTCGCGCGAGCCATACATCTGGCTGAGCCCGCCGCCGGTGGACAGGAAGGCGCCATAGCGGGTGGAATAGATCATGTCGTAATCGCGGTCGCGCTCGCGCAGGGTGAACTGCGCCGGATCGATCTTGGTATAGCTCGCATCCACGCCGATGCCGCGCAGGTTCTGCACATAGGTCTCGTGCATCGCCTCCACCGTGCTGTCGATGTTGGAGGGGATGATCATGCGCAGGCGCAGGGTCTGGCCTTCGGCATTGCGCGCCAGCCCGTCCTGATCCACCTCCCAGCCCGCCTCGTTCAGCAGGCCCATGGCCTGCCGCAGGGTGCGGCGGCCCAGAAGATCGGAAGGATCGGACTCATGCATGGTCCAGACCTCCTCGGTCAGCATCTCCTCGGGCACCACGTCGCCCAGCGACTGCAGGAACTCCAGCTCGGCGCCTTCGGGCAGGGCTTCCGCCTCCACATGGGTGCCTTCGACAAAGGAACTGCGCGGCGCATAAAGCCCGTAGCGCAGGCTTTCATTGGTCCATTCGAAATTGAAAGCCATGGCGATGGCTTCGCGCACGCGCTTGTCCTGCAGTTGCGGGCGGGCAAGGTTGAAGATGAAGCCGGTGGGATTGGGCGGGCTGCCATCCAGAATCTCTTCCTTCTTCACCGTGCCTTCCTGAATGCGCGGGAAATCATAGGACGTGGCCCAGAGCCGCGGATCGGATTCGACGCGGAAGGTATATTCGCCCGCCTTGAACGCCTCGAATGACGCGGTCTGGTCGGCGAAATATTCGACCCGGATGCGGTCGTAATTGTAGCGGCCCTTGTTGAAGGGCAGATCCTTGCCCCAGTAATCGTCGCGCCGCTTGTAGACGATGCGGCGGTTCACATCATAGCTGTCGAGCATGTAGGGGCCGGACCCCACCGCCACCTCCAGCCGGGGTTCGTCCAGACGGCGGTTTTCGGGATCTTCCTCGAACCATGCCTTCTTGAAGACCGGCGTCGCGCCCACGGTCTCGATCCGGGAGCGTTTGGTCAGTTCGGGGTTGAAGGTGAATTTCACCGTATGCTCGTCCAGCGCCTCGGCGCCGGTGACCATTTCAGACACGGCGGCAGCGTAGGAGGGCAGGCCCTGCGTGATGAAGAGCTTGTGGGAATAGACCACATCTTCGGCGGTGACGGGGGTTCCGTCCCAGAACGTCGCCTCGGGGCGCAGATGGAAGATCACCCAGGACCGGTCCTCGGGATATTCAAGGCGTTCCGCCAGCACGCCGTAATACTGGCCCACCGAGTCTTCGGTGTCCTGAATCAGCTGGTCATACTGGATGGTGGTCAGCGCCCCGGACCGGCCCTTGCGGGAATAGGGGTTCATGCTGTCAAAGGTGCCCGACGCCCCCAGAACCAGCTCGCCGCCCTTGGGCGCGTCGGGATTGGCGAAGGGGAAATGGTCGAAATCGGCGGGATAGTCGAGATTGCCGAAATAGGAATAGCCGTGCGAGGTGATGACCTGCTGCGCCTCTGCCTCCTGCGTGGCGGGGGCTGCGGTGTCCTGCGCCCGGAGCGAGGTGGCGGCCAGCGCAAGCCCCAGCGCGGTCAGCGCACAGATCAGCGGGCGGAAGGACGGAAGACTGGTGGCTCGGGCTGCGGCGCGCGGCGTCCGGTTCATGTGCTCTCCCCTGTGGTCGGCGGTTTGCCTGACATTTGGCCCAAGGTAAGGGCCGGGGCAGACCACATTCAAGCCGAACTTGCTGGCGTTTGCGTGAGCCCGCGCGATTTCCCCGCGAGCCCGCGCGGCCCTGCCCGGGAACGGCACGAAAAAGGGCCATGGCCTGCGGCCATGACCCTTGATGCAGAGGTCCGGAAGGACGGGTCAGCCGTCGAGGCTGTCCAGATAGGCGATCAGGTCCACGCGGTCCTGCGGCTTGGGCAGACCGGCAAAGCTCATCGTCGTGCCGGAGGCCGCGTTGCGCGGGCTTTCAAGGAAGTGGAACAGGTTTTCCGGGGTCCAGGTGTCGCCCACCTGCAGCAGCGCGCCGGAATAGCTGAAGCCGTCGACCGCATCGATGGCGCGGCCCACGACGCCGTCCAGATGCGGGCCGGTGGCGTTGGAGCCATCGATCTTGTGGCAGGCGCGGCACTTGCCGAACACCCGCTCGCCGGCGGAGGCGTCGGCGGAGGCCATCAGCGTGGCGAAATCCACCTCGGGCTCGTCTTCGGCGGGGCCTGCATCCTCGACCTCGATCACGTAGGAGGCCACTTCTTCGCCGCCATGTCCGCCCACGCTGTAAAGTGACTCGCCGGCCCAGCCCCCAAGAAGATAGATCAGGAAGGCGCCGCAGAACCCACCCACGGCCTTCGTCATCGTCATCGTGTCGAACATGTGTCGCTAATCCTGTCGCTCGGGTGTCCTGAAGATATCCGTTGGCGGGGTATCTACGGCTTCACTTGATGTCTGGCAAGGTATACTACCCGCGACGAAACGCCCACAAGAGCCCGAAGGGCCTAAAATATCGTGAGACTGTCATGACCGATCGCATCGCCTTTCAGGGAGAACCCGGCGCCTATTCGCACGAGGCCTGCCGGGACGCCCGTCCCGACATGGAGGCGCTGCCCTGCCACACCTTCGAGGAGGTGATCGCGGCGGTGCGCTCCGGCGAGGCGCGTCTGGCGATGCTGCCGGTGGAAAACACCACCTATGGCCGCGTGGCCGACATCCACCGCCTGCTGCCGGAAAGCGGGCTGCGCATCGTCGGCGAGGCTTTTGTGCGGGTGCATATCAGCCTGATGGCGCTGCCCGGCGTGACGCTGCCCGATCTGCGCAAGGTGCGCGCGCATCTGGTACTGCTGCCGCAGGCGGCAAGCTTCCTTGCCAGCTACGGCATCAAGGGTGAAGCCGCCGCCGACAGCGCGGGGGCCGCCGCCGAACTGGCGCGCAGCGGCAGCCGCCAGACCGGCGTTCTGGCCTCCGATCTTGCCGCCGAGACTTACGGGCTCGAGATCCTCGCCCACCATATCGAGGATCACGCCCATAACACCACGCGCTTTCTCATCATGGGGCAGGAGCCGGATCTGACGCGGCGCGGCGATCACGGCATGATGACCACCTTCATCTTTCAGGTGCGCAACATTCCGGCGGCGCTGTACAAGGCGATGGGCGGCTTTGCCACCAATGGCGTCAACATGACCAAGCTGGAAAGCTACATGGTGGACGGGTCGTTCACCGCGACGCAGTTCTATGCCGACATCGAAGGCCATCCCGAGGATCCGGCGGTGCGCCGCGCGCTGGACGAGCTGGACTATTTTACCGAGAAACTGGAAATCCTTGGCGTCTATCCCCGCGATCCGCGGCGCGACTGACGCCGGGCAGGGGGGACGGATGCTGAACGAGGACAAGGTTCTGGCGCGCGCGGCGGCCACCGCGCCGCGGCGGCTGATCGGCGTGGGCACGCTGGGCGGGCTGGGCGGGCTGCTGATCTGGCTTGCGGTGACCGAGCCGCCCGCGCAGGTGATCTGGCAGGTCTTCCTGATCGTGCTGGGCGTGGTGGCGCTGGTGATGGCGTGGCGCATGTGGCAGGTCACGGGGCGCGAGATCCTGCTGACCGAAGAGACGCTCAGCGACAGTTCGGGGGCGGTGATCGCGCATGTCGCCGATGTGGTGAAGGTCGATCGCAGCGCCTTTGCGCTGAAACCGTCGAACGGCTTTGCGCTGACGCTGCGCGTGCCGGGGCGGCGCGCGTGGTTTCCGGGCCTGTGGTGGCGGATCGGGCGCCGGGTGGCGGTTGGCGGCGTGACCGCTGCGCGCGACACCAAACCCATGGCCGACATCCTGAGCGTGATGCTGATGCGCCGCGACGGGCGTCTGCCGCCCGCCGACGAATAGGCTGTGCCGCGCCCGTCGGTCATGGCGGGCGCGTGGCGGCGTCAGCCGCGGCCCCAGCGGTAATTGATGCTGGGTTCGACGTTGTTGCTGCCATCTTCGTTGGTGCAACTGCCGCTGCAGCCGGTGCTGATCAGCGGCGCGCCGCCGCTGCTGGCAGCCCCCACCCAAGCGAGCTGCGGAGCGTAGCGCGGATGGGTGAAGCTGAAGGTGTGAATCTCGAACGGGTCGAGCCCGACAGAGAATGTCGGCTGATAGTCGTCCCACGTTTCCACGAGGATGACCTGCGTGCCGCCGGTCATCTCCGGCATGAGCCGGGTCAGGTCAGCGGGCAGGTTGCCGCTGAGCGAGGCATGATCGCCCCGCGCCGCCGACCAAGCGACATTGTAGCGGTTGTCAGAGGCGTCATAGCGGACCACGGTGATCCGCAGATCGGTCTTGTACCATGTGTCCCCCACCAGACCGGGCAGCGCCAGCGACTCCAGCGGATCCGCCGAATAAAGCGTGTCATCGGTCAGGGTCAGCAGCTTCAGCAGGCGGTAGGTGTTGTCGATATAGGTGTCATCGATTTCCTGCGTCTCGCGGGACAGCAGGTCACCGATGGCGTAATTGGCCTTCTGGTTGACGGACTGCTGGCGGAACACGTCGAAAAAGACCCAGCAGGCGGCGAAGATCAGAAAGACCACCGGCAGAAAGATCATTATTTCCAGCGTGACATAGCCGCGGCTGTCGCGGCCAAAGCGCGCGAGGCGGGCGATGGGGCGTCTGAGGGTCATGGCCTCTGTCCTTACAGCGGTTCCGCCACAAAGGCGGTGGTGGAGGTCAGCGCGGTATAGCCGTCGTCATCCTTGGACAGCGCCGCCGTCAGATAGCCCCCGGGGCCGATGGGGCGGTATTTGTAGCAGGCGCGCAGCAGCATCACGTCATGCCCCTGTCCGGCCTCGAAGAAACGCTGCGGGTTGACCGGCAGGCCGGTATCCACGCAGGCGACCTGTGCCGGGGGCACGATCCAGTCGCGCATGTCCAGCCGCACCATTTCCAGCTGCAGCATGCTTTCGCAGCTCAGCAGCACGGGGGCGCGTTCGCAGATTTCGGCCTTGAGCTGCTCCGGGGTGACAAGCCGTCCGGTGGCCAGCTTCACATGGCGCACGCTTTCGTCCAGCGCCCGGTCCAGCGTGCTCTGGCGCAGGGTGCTGGCGCCCAGTTCGATGGCGGAAAGGGTCAAGCCCACGATGAAGGGCATCCACAGCGCGAAGGGCACCAGCGCCATGCCATCTTCGCTGCGGCAGAAACGGCGGAGGGCGGTTCTGACAAATCCGGTCATTGCGTGAGCCTCAGCTGGTTGAGCGTGTGGGCGATGGTGGAGAAGGCCTCCGAGATCTCGACCCCTTCGACACGGAAGAAATGCGAGGGCGAGGAGGCGCAGTTGCGCATGACATTGGCGCCGTGATCCGTCACCTCGAAGCCGATGGTCCAGATCAGGATGCCCTTCCGCTTCGCGGCGTCGCAGATGTCGTCAAGCAGGCTGTCGCCGAGCGTGGAGTCGTAGCGCTGGTAGTAGAA
Organism: Salipiger marinus; assembly: GCF_035481585.1. NCBI lineage: Bacteria > Pseudomonadati > Pseudomonadota > Alphaproteobacteria > Rhodobacterales > Roseobacteraceae > Salipiger > Salipiger marinus. The sequence continues at coordinate 161,336 of NZ_JAYKSL010000009.1, forward strand.
GTTGCCCCAGCTGCTCGACCGGACGTAGTTCTGCAGATAATACCAAAGGTTGTAGCGGTCCCAGTGGGCATATTCGGAATCGCTGTCGTAATAGCCGGAGCGGATGCGGTAGGACCGGTCATGCTGGCCGTCGGTCATCAGCACCACGGTCTTGAGCACTTCCTCGTCGTCATAGGCGACGGGGCGGCCTTCAAAGACCTGGTCGACCTTGCCCTTGGCGATCATGCCGCTGGCGATGCGCTGTGCGCTGGGATCAAGCAGCGCCGTGCCCCATTTCATCCCCATGAAGATCGAGGTGCCGGCGCGGGGCTGCAGCTGGTCGATCTGCGCCTTGAGCGCGGTGCGGTTCTGGCTGAAGGCGGTGATGCGTTCGTAATCATAGCGCGGACAGATCGTGTCTGACCGGCTGTTGGCACCGTTATAGTTCCACTGGAAATGCTGCATCTGGTCAAAGCGGGTGGTGTAATCCAGCGTGGTGGAGGCAAAGGCGCTGTTGGGCATTTCGATGCAGTGCGAATAGCCGTGCCGCCAGTTCACGTTCATGTAGCTCAGGATTTCGGGCCCGGCATTGACGTGCTCGGAATAGGGCACCAGCGAGATCGAGACGAGATCCTCGTTGCCCTCGTCCAGCAGCGTGTCGACAAAATCCTTGGCGGCGGCCTGCAGCTCTTCAAGCTTGTCGCCATCATCCATGGAACCGGAGATGTCGACCACCAGCGAGATCTCGACCTTGTTGAACCGTTCGGTGGCCTGCGCCAGCGCGTCCACCTGCAGCGTGTCGACACCCAGCAGGCGCAGCACGTTGGAGGTGGCGGTCATGCGGCCCTCGGCGGTCACGGTGCGGTAGTTCAGGCCGTCATCCACATCGACCGACACCAGCGCGTCGCCAAGCGCCATCCGTTCCATGTAGTCGGTGACCACCGCTTCCGGATCCAGCGACTGGTCCAGATCGGTGGCGGCCAGCACGGCGCGGTCGAGCGTGTTCTGCAGCTTCGTGCGCTGCAGTTCGGCATACATCATGTCGATGCCGATGCCGCCAAAGACCAGCATGACCATGATCACCGCCACCACGAGGATGGAGACAAAGCCGCTTTCGTCGCGCCGCCACCGCCGCAGGTAGGACAGAAGCGCGGACGCGGCCGTTTCGGTGCGCGGACAGGCGTCTCCGAAGTCAGACTGCGTTTTCATTTCCCCGATTCCTTTCTTCCGGAGAAACTCCCGGACAGGCCCCACAAGATTTACAGTGCAATGGCAGCCTGTATGGGCGCCCAAAATGGCCAAATTTGGGCCGGTTTAATCGAATTTTCGGCTATCTTTCTGGATTTGCGGGACAAAAGCCGGGGCGCGCGGGCAGATCGCAAGGATTTGGAAACAATGAGGGGTCAGGTTGGTGAACTGCGGGCTTTGACTCGCGGCGATTGTGGCCAAACCGCGATGCGACTCGATCTGACACGCCGCTTGACAGAGCGCGGTGGCGTGCTCTGTCTCGGGGGGCGGGCGCGGCCGATGACCGCCGCGGACCGAAAGCCGGCGCCGTTTGCCGGACGTGATCGGAGGACCATATGAGCGCTGCACCATCCAACGAGCCGACATTCCGCCAGAGCGTGGATCTGATGTTCAACCGCGCTGCGGCGCTGATGGATCTGGCCCCCGGGCTGGAGGAGAAGATCCGCGTCTGCAACGCCACCTATACGGTGCGTTTCGGGGTGCGGCTGCGCGGCACCATCCACACCTTCACCGGCTACCGGTCGGTGCATTCCGAACATATGGAGCCGGTCAAGGGCGGCATCCGCTATTCGCTGGCGGTCAATCAGGACGAGGTGGAGGCGCTGGCGGCGCTGATGACCTATAAATGCGCGCTGGTGGAAACGCCGTTCGGCGGATCGAAGGGCGGGCTCTGCGTCGATCCCCGGCTTTACGAGGAGCACGAGCTGGAGCTGATCACCCGCCGCTTCGCCTATGAGCTGATCAAGCGCGACCTCATCAACCCCAGCCAGAATGTGCCCGCCCCCGACATGGGCACCGGCGAACGGGAAATGGCGTGGATCGCCGACCAGTATGCGCGGATGAACACCACCGACATCAACTCCCGCGCCTGCGTCACCGGCAAGCCGCTGAACGCGGGCGGCATCGCGGGCCGGGTGGAGGCGACGGGGCGCGGCGTGCAATATGCGCTGCGCGAGTTCTTCCGCCACCCCGAGGATGTGGCCAAGGCGGGGCTGTCGGGCAAGCTCGACGGCAAGCGCATCATCGTGCAGGGGCTCGGCAATGTCGGCTATCACGCCGCCCGCTTCCTGTCCGAGGAGGATGGCGCCAAGATCACCGGCATCATCGAACGCGACGGCGCGCTGTTCGATCCGCGCGGGCTGGATGTGGACCGGGTGCGCGACTGGCTGGTGCGCCATGGCGGGCTGTCGGGCTATCCCGAAGGGCAGTTTTCCATCGATGGCGCCAGCCTGATGCAGGAAGACTGCGACATCCTGATCCCCGCCGCCATGGAAGGGGTCATCAACCTGACCAATGCCCATCACATCAAGGCGCCGCTGATCCTTGAGGCCGCGAATGGCCCGATCACCGCCGGGGCGGACGAGGTGCTGCGGGCGCGCGGCACCATCATCATCCCCGATCTTTACGCCAATGCGGGCGGGGTCACGGTCAGCTATTTCGAATGGGTCAAGAACCTGAGCCATATCCGCTTTGGCCGGATGCAGCGCCGTCAGGAAGAGTCGCGGCACCAGCTTGTGGTGGACGAGCTGGAACGGCTCGACGTGGCGATGGGCGACCGCTGGAGCCTTGATCCCCGGTTCAAGGAAAAATACCTGCGCGGCGCTGACGAGCTGGAACTGGTGCGCTCGGGTCTGGATGACACGATGCGCACCGCCTATCAGTCCATGCGCGAGGTCTGGCACGGGCGGAATGACGTCACCGACCTGCGCACCGCCGCCTTTCTGGTCGCGGTGGACCGGGTCGCCAAAAGCTACAAGGCCAAGGGCCTGTGACCGGCGCGCCGCGCTCGCTGCAACGTGAGCGCGGCGCGCAAGCCGCACCGTGACTTTTGTGCGCGACTCCTGTATCCCTTCTGGCCGACTGGCGTCTGACAGGGGGATGCGCGATGCGGGCTTTGATGATGGGACTGATCGGGCTTGGCCTTACCTCCGGGATGGCGGCGGCGCAGGGCATCGATCCTGCGAACTGCGCGCAATCGGCCAAGGTGGTCATGGAGGCGGTGCAGGCCCGCAAGGACGGCATTCCGCAGGCGCGCACCGAACGCGAACTGCGCCGCGTGCTCGACCGCAACGCGGGGCAGCAGCTGGCGGAATGGATCTATTCCCTGCCCGCAGACGAGCTGACCCCCGAAGTGGGCCGCAGCTGGAAGGCGCAGTGCGAAGGCCAGTAAGCGTGGGCCGCTGGACTCGCGCTGCCGTGGCGCGGATAATGCCGCGATGAGTCTGCCACCCGGTTTCCTTGATGAATTGCGCACCCGCACCAGCCTTGCTCAGGTGGTGGGGCGCAAGGTCTTGTGGGACAACCGGAAATCAAATCAGGCCAAAGGCGACCTCTGGGCGCCTTGCCCGTTCCATCAGGAAAAATCCGCCTCCTTCCACGTCGATGACCGCAAGGGATTCTACTACTGCTTCGGCTGCCACGCCAAAGGCGACGCCCTCGCCTTTGTGCAGGAAACCGAAAATGTCGGTTTCATGGAGGCGGTGGAAATCCTTGCGCGCGAAGCCGGGCTGACCATGCCCGCGCGGGATCCGCAGGCGGCGCAGAAGGCTGACCGCCGCGCGCAGCTTTCCGAGGTGATGGAGCAGGCGGTGCGCTGGTTCCGCCTGCAGCTGCGCACCGCCGCCGCCACCGAGGCGCGCGCCTATCTGGACCGGCGCGGGCTGAAGGCGGATGTGCAGGACCGGTTCGAACTGGGCTTTGCCCCCGATGGCTGGCGCAACCTGTGGGAGCATCTGCGCGCACAGGGCGTGGCAGAGGATCTGATTCTGGGCGCGGGGCTGGCCAAGCCACCGGACAGGGGCGCGCCCTATGACGTGTTCCGCCACCGCATCATGTTCCCCATCCGCGACGGGCGCGGGCGCGCCATCGCCTTTGGCGGGCGGGCGATGGATCCGAACGACAACGCCAAATACCTCAACTCGCCGGAAACCGAACTTTTCGACAAGGGCCGCAGCCTTTACAACCACGCCCCCGCGCGCGAAGCGGCGGGCAAGGGCCAGCCGCTGATCGTGGCCGAAGGCTATATGGACGTCATCGCGCTGTCAGAGGCGGGGTTTGCCGCCTCGGTGGCGCCTCTGGGCACGGCGGTGACCGAACACCAGCTGGCGCTGCTGTGGCGGATCACCGACGAGCCGATCATCGCGCTGGATGGCGACAAGGCCGGGCTGCGCGCCGCCTATCGGGTGATCGACACCGCGCTGCCGCTGCTGACGCCGGGCAAAAGCCTGCGCTTCGCGCTGATGCCCGAAGGACAGGACCCCGACGATCTGCTGCGCGCCAAGGGGCCGCAGGCGGTGCGGGCGGTGCTGGATCAGGCGCAGCCCATGGTGCAGGTGCTGTGGCGGCGCGAAACCGAAGGCCGCGTCTTCGACAGCCCCGAACGCAAGGCGGCGCTGGAGGCCTCGCTGCGCGAGACCATCGGGCGCATTCAGGATCCGGCACTGCGCGGCTATTACGACGCCGAACTCAAGAACCTGCGCTGGGAACTGTTCCGGCACAAGCGCCCCGCGCAGGCGCCCCGGTCGCCGCAGGGCAGGGGAGGACGCCCCGGCCCGGGCGGGCGCTGGACCCCGCCGCCCGAGCCGCCAAGCGCGTCCGCCAAGGCCTCGCATCTGGTGGCGGCGGGCGATGATGCCGAAACGCAGCTGCGCGAGGTGGTGGTGCTTTGCGTGCTGCTGAACACGCCGGTGCTGATCCCGGAATTCGAAACCCGGCTCGAACGGCTGGACTGCGCCGACTGGCGCCACGCGGCGCTGCGCGACGTGCTGCTGCGCAGCGCAAGCAGCGATCCGGCCGATCTGAAGCACGAGGCAGAGGCGGCAATCGGGCCGGAAGCCCTTGAAACCTTGCTGTCGGCACGCCATGTCGCGGTCGTGCCCTGCCTTCGCCGTCCCGAGGATGTGGACCTTGCCCGCCTGACCGTGGCCGAGGCCTTGGGAAAGATCGCGGCGCAGGCCGGATTTGTGGCCGAGCTTGCCGAGGCCGTGGAGGATCTGGAGCATCTGGCGGATGAAGCTTTGACCTGGCGGCTTGCGCAGGCGGCGCAGGCGCGCAATCAGGCGGTTCTGAACCGGGCCGAAGACGAGGTGGAATTCGACCTTGGTCCAAACGGGGCCCGGATCGACAAGGAGGAACGCAGTGCATTTGACGCGCTCATGCAGCAGATTCGCTTTTCAAAAGGCCGGAGCTAGATCGGCTTGAACGGAAAGATGCAGGAAAGACAGCGAGACGGGTGGCCGAATCATTCGAATCGCCTCATGATTCGGAGTCTCGAATCACTTTATTCGCGCGAGCGCCGGTCCAGCACCGGCACCTCCCTCTGACGGAGCACTTCATGGCAGCCAAAGATACCGACGACGCCAAGCCGGACACTCAGGATGACGGCCACAGCCTCGACATGAGCCAGGCCGCGGTCAAGAAGATGATCGCCGAGGCGCGCGAGCGGGGCTACATCACCTATGACCAGCTGAACGAGGTTCTGCCGCCCGATCAGGTCAGCTCTGACCAGATCGAAGACGTGATGTCGATGCTTTCGGAAATGGGCATTCAGGTCACCGAGGACGACGAGGAAGGCGAGGAAGACGACGCCAAGGCCAAGGGATCGACCGAACTGGTCGATGCCTCGCGCGGGCGGGATGTCGCGCTGTCCGGGGGCGGCGCCGAAAAGCTGGACCGCACCGATGACCCGGTGCGCATGTATCTGCGCGAGATGGGCTCGGTCGAACTGCTGAGCCGCGAGGGCGAGATCGCCATCGCCAAGCGGATCGAGGCGGGCCGCAACACCATGATCGCCGGGCTTTGCGAAAGCCCGCTGACCTTTCAGGCCATCACCATCTGGCGCGAGGAACTTCTGTGCGAAGAGATCCTGCTGCGCGACGTGATCGACCTTGAAGCCACCTTCGGCAACCAGCTTGACGAGGAAGGCGGGCTCGAGGAGCCGATGGTGGATGCGGCGGGTGTCACGATCCAGCGCAACCGCAACACCGACCCGGAGCTTGATGCCGACGGCAACCCGATCATCAAGGAAGATGACGAGGAAGACGACGATCAGGCCAGCATGTCGCTGGCCGCGATGGAAACCGCGCTGAAGCCGCGCGTGCTGGAAACGCTGGACCGCATCGCCCGCGATTACGAACAGCTGGCCGAAATGCAGGACGCCCGGATCAGCGCGACGCTGAACGAGGATGGCAGCTTTTCCGCCGGGGCGGAGGCGATGTATCAGAAGCTGCGGTCCGAGATCGTGGAACTGGTCAACGGCCTGCATCTGCACAACAACCGCATCGAAGCGCTGATCGACCAGCTTTACGGCATCAACAAGCGCATCATGTCCATCGACAGCGCCATGGTGAAGCTGGCGGATCAGGCGCGGATCAACCGGCGCGAATTTGTCGACGAATATCGCGGCAACGAGCTGGATCCGAACTGGATGGACCGCATGGCCGAAAAGAACGGTCGCGGCTGGCAGATGTTCATCGAACGCTTCTCCGACAAGGTGGAGGAGCTGCGCAGCGACATGGCGCAGGTCGGCCAGTATGTCGGGCTCGACATTTCGGAATTCCGCCGCATCGTCAATCAGGTGCAGAAGGGCGAAAAGGAAGCCCGTCAGGCCAAGAAGGAAATGGTCGAGGCGAACCTGCGTCTGGTGATCTCGATTGCCAAGAAATACACCAACCGCGGGCTGCAGTTCCTTGATCTTATTCAGGAAGGCAATATCGGCCTGATGAAGGCGGTGGACAAGTTCGAATACCGCCGCGGCTACAAGTTCTCGACCTATGCCACATGGTGGATCCGTCAGGCGATCACCCGGTCCATCGCGGATCAGGCGCGCACCATCCGGATCCCGGTCCACATGATCGAGACCATCAACAAGCTGGTGCGGACGGGGCGCCAGATGCTGCACGAGATCGGTCGCGAACCGACGCCGGAGGAACTGGCCGAAAAGCTCCAGATGCCGCTGGAAAAGGTCCGCAAGGTGATGAAGATCGCCAAGGAGCCGATTTCGCTGGAAACGCCCATCGGCGACGAGGAAGACAGCCAGCTTGGCGATTTCATCGAAGACAAGAACGCGATCCTGCCGCTGGATTCCGCCATTCAGGAGAACCTGAAGGAAACCACGACCCGCGTGCTGTCCTCGCTGACCCCGCGCGAGGAGCGGGTGCTGCGGATGCGTTTCGGCATCGGCATGAACACCGACCACACGCTTGAAGAGGTGGGCCAGCAGTTCAGCGTGACCCGCGAGCGGATCCGCCAGATCGAGGCGAAGGCGCTGCGGAAGCTCAAACATCCGTCCCGCTCGCGCAAGCTGCGCAGCTTTCTGGACCAGTGATGACAAAGGCGCCCCGCGGGGCGCCTTTTTGCTGTCACGCGGGGCTTGCCTGACCCCCCGCACAGGGCGTATTCTGAGGGCATTACCCTTGAGTCTCCGCCGTCATAGCTTGCCCCAATTTTGATGACCTGAACCTTGCTTCCGGCGCCGCCGGATCCGCCATCCCTGACGCCGATTTCCGGCATTTCCTCCCAGAAATGGGCAATGCGATCCGCTTTAAGCGGAACTTTATGATTTTGGCTGAGTTTATTCCTTGAACCGCATTGGAGAGACAGATGCTGCGCCTCACCCTGCTGACCGCCATCACCACCTGCACCGCCGTGGCCGCTTTTGCTGCGACCGAGGCGCTGATGACCGAAAACACCACCGTCATCGACATTGAAGTCGCCCCCGAGGATCTGGCGCGTTGCGAGATGACGCTGCAACAGGTGGCCGGGATGCCCGTCGTCACCGACAGCGGCTCGCCCATGCTTGTCGATCAAAGCGCCGATCTGCCCAGCGTCCGCTGCGTCGCCACCGAAGCCTGACCGACGAAGGGCAGGGCGGGTGCAGACCAGCTTTACCATCGCCACGCGCGGGCCGGGGCTTTATGACTTCACCCGCGACGTGGCGGACTGGGCCAGCGGCACCGGGCTGCTGACGCTGTTCATCCGCCACACCTCTGCCTCGCTGCTGATTCAGGAAAACGCCGATCCGGAGGTGCAGAGCGACCTTCTGGCCTATCTGGACCGGCTGGTGCCGCCCTCTGACGATCCGTCCATGTCCTATCTGACCCATACCTATGAGGGGCCCGATGACATGCCCGCCCATATCAAGGCGGCGCTGCTGCCTGTGTCGCTGCAGATTCCGGTCAGCGACGGGCGGCTGGCGCTTGGCCGCTGGCAGGGCATCTATCTGGTGGAACACCGCCGCGCCCCCCATCAGCGGCAGGTGGCGGCGCATCTGTCGCGCTGAGCCATCCCCCTTATCTTGACCGACCAAATGCCCCCTACCCAAGGTCTGGCGGCTCCCCTATAGTGGCTGTGGATAACTGGGGGCACCCCCATTGTCGGGCCGAAAATACAGGGGGACGGGGGATGCGCTGCCCTTTTTGCGGAAACATCGACACGCAGGTGAAGGATTCGCGCCCTGCGGAGGATCACGTCTCGATCCGGCGGCGGCGTTTTTGCCCGGCCTGCGGCGGACGTTTCACCACCTATGAACGGGTGCAGCTGCGCGATCTGGTGGTGATCAAGACCAGTGGCCGCCGCGAGGATTTTGACCGCGACAAGCTGGAACGGTCGATCCGCATGGCCATCCAGAAACGCCCGCTGGAACCGGAGCGCATCGACCAGATGATTTCCGGCATCGTGCGCCGTCTGGAAAGTCTGGGCGATACCGACATCCAGTCGAAGCAGATCGGCGAGATCGTCATGGAAACGCTCGCCCGGATCGACACCGTGGCCTATGTGCGCTTTGCCAGCGTCTACAAGAATTTTCAGGCGGCGGATGATTTCGACAAGTTCGTCAGCGAACTGCGCCCCGGGGCTGGCGGCGACAAGTGACCGATGACGCGCGCCACATGGCTCATGCGCTGCGGCTGGGCCGCCGGGGCATGGGCCAGTGCTGGCCCAACCCCGCCGTGGGCTGCGTGATCGTGCGCGAGGGTCGTGTGGTGGGCCGGGGCTGGACCCAGCCCGGCGGCAGGCCGCATGCCGAACCCGTCGCACTGGCGCAGGCGGGGGAGGCGGCGCGGGGCGCCACCGCCTATGTCACGCTGGAACCCTGCGCGCATCACGGCCAGACCCCGCCCTGCGCCACGGCCTTGGCCGAGGCGGGCATCGCGCGGGTGGTGGCGCCTTTGGCCGACCGCGATCCGCGCGTGTCGGGCAAGGGGTTCGAGATGCTGCGCCGCCGCGGCATCGAGGTCACCACCGGCATTCTGGCCGAGGAGGCGGCGCGCGACCATTCCGGCTTTTTCCTGCGGATCGGGCAGGGCAGGCCGCATGTCACGCTGAAGCTTGCCAGCAGTTTTGATGGCCGCATCGCCACCGCCACCGGTGAAAGCCGCTGGATCACCGGGCCCGAAGCGCGGGCGGTGGTGCATGCGCTGCGCGCCAGCCATGATGCGGTGATGGTGGGCGCGGGCACCGCGCGCGCCGATGATCCGGACCTGACCGTGCGCGGCTGGGGCCCCCGGCGCCAGCCGGTGCGGGTGGTGGTGTCGCGCCTGATCGACGTGCCGCTGATGAGCCGCCTTGCCGCCTCGGCCCGCGACGTGCCGGTCTGGCTGGTGCACGGGCGCGACGCGCCGGTGCAGACACGCAGGGCTTGGGAAAGCTGCGGCGCCCGCCTGCTGCCCTGCGCGCTGACGGGCGGACGGATCGATCCGGCGGCGCTGCTGTCCGGGCTTGCCGCCGAAGGCCTGACCCGGGTGTTCTGCGAAGGCGGCGGCCAGCTTGCCGCCTCGCTGCTGGGGGCTGACCTGGTCGATGAACTGGTGGGCTTTACCGCCGGTGTGGCACTGGGGGCCGAAGGCCGCCCCGGCATCGGCGCGCTGGGGATCGACCGTCTGGCGGAGGCGCCGCGTTTCACGCTGGCGGAAACCCGTGTCGTTGGCGCGGATGTCATGCACCGCTGGCATCGCCGCGCGGCCTGACCGGTTCCGCGCCTTCCGCCGAATTTTCCTGATCTCTCACGCAGTTCCGGGGCAGGGCCCTGCCTTGTAAAACCCGTGCCCGATGGATGACCTAACGTCACCCGGTCAATCCCGCATTCCGGCAAGAAGCCGCGTGCGACTTCAAGAATCCGTCATGAAACTCCGTTAACCGACCAGAGCGGGCCTACCGTGCCGGGTCCGCGTTTGACTCATCGTCCTGAAAAAATGTCGGAAAACAATGTTTTCCGGCAACCGAAGGACTTTTGTTGCGCTCGGGGAGCTTGATATGACCGCGATCTTCATCAACGAATTTCACTATGACAACGTCGGAGGCGACACCGGCGAGATGATCGAAATCGCAGGCCCCGCCGGCACCGATCTGACCGGATGGTCCATTGTCCTGTATAACGGCAGCAACGGCGCGTCCTACCGCACCGTGACGCTGTCGGGCAGCATCGACGACGAGGGCGCAGGGTTTGGCGCCGTGAAGATCGCCGAGAGCCTTGCCGCCGACTCGATCCAGAACGGTTCGCCCGATGCCATCGCGCTGGTCGATGCCGATGGCGCCGTGGTGCAGTTCCTGAGCTACGAAGGCACGCTGACCGCCGTGGGCGGCCCCGCCGATGGCATGACCTCGGTCGATGTGGGCGTCGCAGAGACCTCCTCCACCGATGTCGGCCTGTCGCTGCAGCTGACCGGCACCGGCACCGAATACGAAGATTTTACATGGGCCGAACCTGCCGCCGAAAGCATGGGCGGCATCAACGCGGGCCAGAGCTTTGGCGGCGATGAGGGCGCGGTCAGCTATGCCATCGCCGACGCGCAGGTGAGCGAAGGCGATACCGGCACCGCCACGCTGAGCTTCACCGTGACCCGCACCGATGGCGCGGGCACCGCGACGCTGGACTGGTCCACCGCCGACGGCACCGCCACCGCAGGCAGCGACTACACCGCCGCCTCCGGCAGCGTGAGCTTCGCCGAAGGCCAGACCGAGGCCACCATCGACGTGACCGTGACCGGCGACACCACCCCCGAAGCCGCCGAGACGCTGACCGTCACCCTGACCGATCCCTCGGGCGAGCTGACCATCAGCCAGGCCACCGCCACCGGCACGATCCAGAATGACGAGGCGACGCTGATCTCCACCATTCAGGGCAATGCGGACACGCAGGGCTCGAACGCGGTCAGCGGCACCGACAACATGGATGCGAGCCCGCTGCGCGGCCAGACCGTGACGGTCGAGGCCATCGTGGTCGGCGATTTCCAGAACGGCGACGCCGACGAAGGCCGCAGCCTTGGCGGCTTCTACCTGCAGGAAGAAGACGCGGATGCGGATGGCGATGCCTCCACCTCCGAAGGTCTGTATGTCTTTGACAGCTCTTTCGGCACCGATGTGCAGGTGGGCGACAAGGTGCGCGTCACCGGCACCGTCACCGAATATTTCGGCATGACGCAGCTTGGTTCGGTCTCCTCGGTCGAAGTGATCTCTTCGGGCAACGCGCTGCCCACCGCCGCCGTGATCGATCTGGACGGCGACGTGTCGCAGGCGCAGGATGGCGGCTATCAGGCCGATCTGGAAGCCTATGAGGGCATGCTGGTCACGCTGCCCGCCACGCTGACCATCACCGAGCAGTATCAGCTCGACCGGTTCAACGAAGTGATGCTGTTCGACACCAACGGCTTCGAGCAGGCAGGCCCCGACGGCACCACCATCGTGGGCGAGCGTCCCTTCACCTACAGCCAGTTCAACACCCCCGATGCCGAAGGCAATGACGCCTATCTGTCGGAAATCGGCGGGCGCCAGATCATCTATGATGACGGTCTGAACCAGCAGAACCAGCCGATCGGCAATCTGGACGGCTTTCAGGGCTATTCCACCGGCACCGCCCCGTCGATGGGCGACACGGTGACCAACCTGACCGGCGTGCTGGATTACCAGTGGGCGGGCAACTCCGCCTCGCAGGCGACATGGCGGGTGCGCGGCACCGAAGACGGCCAGAACAGCTTTGACGACACCAATCCGGTCGCGGACGTGATTGCCGAGGTGGCGGGCGACATCAAGGTGGCCAGCTTCAACGTGCTGAACTTCTTCACCTCCATCGATGTCAGCGGCAACGAAGGCATCGGCCCGAACCTCGACATGGAAGGCCGGGGTGCCGACAGCGTCGAGGAATACGAGCGGCAGCTGGAAAAGACCACGACGGCCATTCAGGGTCTGGGCGCCGATGTGGTGGCGCTGGTCGAGATCGAGAACGACTTCCTTGAAGGTGGCATCGCACCGGGCGCTGACGGCGCGCAGGGCGACCGCGGCATCGCCATCGCGGCGCTGGTCGACTCGCTCAACGCCGCAGAAGGCAGCGATGTCTGGGCTTGGGTCGATCCGGGCAGCGAATTTGTCGGCGGCGATGCCATCGCCGGTGGCTTCATCTACCGCAGCGACAAGGTCGAGATCGCCGACGGCACCTCTGCCGCCTTCCTGACCGATGCCGCGGTCGATGCCGATCTGCTGGCGCAAAGCACCGTGGGCGGCATCTTTGACGGCTCCGGCACCAGCCGCGCGCCGCTGGCCGTGACCTTCGCAGCCCTTGCGGGCGGCGAGGAAATGACCGTGGTGGTCAACCACTTCAAATCCAAGGGCGGCACCGGCACCGGCGCCGATCTGGACGCGGGTGATGGCGCAGGCTCGTTCAACAACCAGCGCGTGCTGGCGGCGCAGGCGCTGGATGCGTGGCTTGACACCAACCCCACCGGGTCGGCCACGCCCAACATGCTGCTGCTGGGCGATCTGAACGCCTATGCCTCCGAAGACCCCATCGCCTACCTCACCGACGAGGCAGGCTTCGTGAACGTTGTCGAGGAGTTCCTCGACAGCAGCTATTCCTACCTGTTCGACGCGATGCTGGGCACGCTGGATTACGCCATGGCCTCGGTCGAACTCTTCGCCAAGATCGTTGACGCGCTCGAATGGCACATCAATGCCGACGAGGCCGATGCGCTGGACTACAACACCGATTTCTCCCGCGATCCCGACATCTTTGACGGCAGCGTGCCGACGCGCGCCTCCGATCATGATCCGGTGGTCGTGGGCATTGACCTTTCCGAAGAGGACAGCCCCATGACAGTCTCCCTTTACGATGGCGCAAGCTACGAGGGTTCGATCGAAGCCACCGGCGCGCTGGACGTGCAGCACCTTGCCTCGCTGGAACTGGACGGTGCCGAAATCGCCGCCTTCGCCGAGGGCAAGCTTTATGTGACCTCCTCCGGGGGTCTGCAGATCGTCGACATCGCCGATCCGGCCAACCCGGTGCTGCTGTCGACGGTGAATTTCACCGCCGCGGGGTATGGCTTTGCCACCACCGACATCACTTCGGTCGCGACCAATGGCGAATTTGTCGCGGTGGCGCTGCCCGCCGCTGACAAGACCGAAGCGGGCAAGGTGGTGCTGCTGGATCTGGACGGCAATCTGGTGGCCTCCTACGACACCGGCGCGCTGCCGGATGCGGTGACCTTCTCCCCCGATGGCACCAAGATCCTTGTGGCCAACGAAGGCGAGCCGGTCGATCTGGCGCTGGACAACCCCAAGGGCGGCGTGACGGTCATCGACATCGCGGCAGGCACCGATGCCGCCACCGTGACTCAGCTCGACTTCACCGCCTTTGACGGTCAGGAAGACGCGCTGCGCGAAGCGGGCGTGCGCATCTTCGAAGGCCAGAGCGTGTCCGACGATCTGGAGCCGGAATTCATCTCCGTCTCCGCCGATGGCCTGACCGCCATGGTCACCCTGCAGGAAGCCAATGCCATCGCGGTGCTGGACCTGACCACCATGACCTTCACCGACATCGTTCCGCTGGGCGGCAAGGATTTCTCGGACCTTCAGGCCGATTTCTCCGACCGCGACGGCGGCATGAACCTGACCACCGGCAACCCGGTGATTGGCCAGTTCATGCCCGATGCCATCACCTCCTACACCGCCGAGGATGGCCAGACCTATTACATCATCGCCAATGAAGGCGACGACCGCGACGACTTCATGGACCCCGAGGAAAGCGAACGCGCAGCCGACGTGACGCTGGATGCCGACGCCTTCCCGGATGCCGCAGCCCTGCAGGCGGACGAGGTGCTTGGCCGTCTCAACGTCACCAACGCGCCGCTGCTCAATGGCGACATCGACGGCGACGGCGATGTGGACCAGCTGCTGGCCTATGGCGCACGCTCCTTCTCGATCCTCGACGAGACCGGCACCATGGTGTTCGACAGCGGCGACGCGCTGGAGCGGATCATCGCCGCCGAATTCCCCGAGCTTTGGGATGATGGCCGGTCCGACAACAAGGGCCCGGAGCCCGAGGGCGTGACGGTCGGCGTCGTGGGCGACAAGGCCTATGCCTTCGTCGGTCTGGAACGCTCCAACATCACGCTGATCTTTGACGTCACCAACCCCGCCGACGTCAGCTATGTCGGCTCCGCCGGCAATGCGGGCGATGTCAGCCCCGAAGGCACGCTGGTGATCTCTGCCGAAGACAGCCCCACCGGCGAGGCGCTTTATGTGGTGACCAACGAGGTGTCCGCGACGCTGGGCATCTACTCTCTCGACGAAGCGGAGCCTGCCGAGGCGCCGACGCTGACCATCACCGAAGCCTGGGTTGGTCAGGACGGCACGGATCTGACCGGCGACTGGTTCGAGATCACCAATACCGGCGATGTCGCCTATGACATGTCGGTGCATGGCGCGCTGTATTACGATGACGAAAGCCGCAGCGCTGCCGACGCCACCGTGATCGACGGCGTGTCGATGCTGGCCCCGGGCGAGACCGCGATCGTGGTGATCGGCACTGCCGACGATGCCGCAACCTTCCGCGATGTCTGGGCCTCCGAAACCGATCTGACCGACGTGCAGGTGGCCTTCACCGATGGTTCCGGTCTGGGCCAGTCGGGTGACGGCGTGACCCTGTGGGTCGGCAACCCGCTTGCGGGCGGTGTCGAGGCCGATTTCGCGGTCATTCCGGAACTGGCCAGCGGCGTCTCCTACGACGTGGCGCTTGGCGAAGGCTCCACCGTGGGCAATGCCTCGGGCGCCGTGGCGACCGAAGAACTGGGCGGCAGCGACGGCACCGAACCTGCCATCGCCTCGCCGGGCACGGTGGGCACGCCTGCTGCGCCGAACTTCACGCTGGAACTGCTGCACTTCTCCGATCAGGAAGCCTCGACCTCGGCGCTGCTTGACGCGCCGAACCTGTCGGCCGTGCTGAACGGCCTGCGGGCGCAGGATGTGGGCAATGACGGGATCGCCGACAACACGCTGACCCTCTCTTCGGGTGACGCGATCATCGGCTCGCCCTTCTACGCCGCCTCCGCTGCCGTTTACGGCTCGGCGGGCATCGCCGACATCCAGATCCAGAACGAGCTGGGCATTCAGGCCATGGCGCTTGGCAACCACGAATTCGACTTCGGCCCGGCCAACCTTGCCGGTCTGATCTCGGGCGAGGCACCGGGCACCATCCTTGGCGAGGATTTTGGCGGGACCGACTTCTCCTACCTGTCGACCAACCTCGACTTCTCGACCAACCCCGAACTGGGCGCGCTGGAAGTGGCAGGCGGTCAGGCCCCGCAGGGCGGCACCGTCACCTCTTCGGTGGTGCTGACCGTGGACAGCGAACAGACCGGCACCACCGAACTGGTGGGTGTCGTGGGCGCCACCACGCCGACGCTGGGCCGCATCTCCTCGCCGGGCAATGTGGGCGTGTCCCCGCTGCCCTTCGACAACACCCCCACCGCCGACCAGCTGGACGCGCTTGCTGCCGAAATCCAGGCCGAGGTCGACGCGCTGCTTGCTGCCAACCCCGGTATGGACAAGGTCATCCTGATGGCCCACATGCAGGTGCTGGACATCGAAGTGGAACTGGCGGGCCGCCTGAGCAACGTCGACGTGATCATCGCGGGCGGGTCCAACACCCGGCTCTTTGATGAAAACGACCGCCCGCGCGATGGCGACAGCGATCAGGGTCAGTATCCGATCTTCACCACGGATGCCGACGGCAACCCGATCGCGGTGGTCAACACCGATGGCTCCTACAAGTATGTCGGGCGTCTGGTCGTCGACTTCGACGAAAACGGCCACATCATCCCGGAAAGCTATGATGCCGACGTGTCGGGCGCATATGCCACCGACGCCGAGGGCGTGGCCGAACTGGGGGCCGAGGATCTGGTGGATGCGGAAATCCAGCAGATCGTGGACGAGATCGAGGCGGAAATCGTCGCGACCCAGTCCAACGTCTTCGGTTACTCGGACGTGTTCCTGAACGGCAACCGCACCGGCGCCGACACCGGCACCGATACGGATGGCGTCCGCAGCCAGGAAACCAACCTTGGCAACCTGACCGCGAAGGCCAACCTTGCCTACGCGCAGGAGCAGGACAATTCGGTGATGGTCTCCATCAAGAATGGCGGCGGCATCCGCGCCTCCATCGGCGAGGTCACCGTGCCCGCGGGCGGCACCGAGGCGGTGCGTCTGCCCAATCAGGAACTGGTCGACGGTGACGGCAACGTCATCAAGGCCGAAGGCGCCATCAGCCAGAACGACATCAGCTCGGCGCTCGCCTTCAACAACGGCCTGTCGCTGGTCAGCATGACCGCGGCAGAGATGGTGGCGGTTCTGAACCATGCCGCCAACAGCGGCGGTCAGGGGGCCTTCGGCCAGTTCGCCGGGGTGGAATACAGCTTTGATCCGGCGCGCCCCGAAGGCAGCCGGGTCACGCAGGCCGACATCGTGGACGAGGATGGCAACGTCCTTGTGGCTCTGGTGCGGAACGGCGTGACGGTGGCGGATGCCGATCTGGTGATCCGGGCCGTGGTGCTGAACTTCATGCTTCCGAACGGCGACGGCTACCCGCTGGACCTGTCGAACCCCGACCGGGTCGACCTTTACGATCTGGATGGTGACGGCGAGGCGGATGCGCTGCGTGACGGTGTTGCGACCTTTGCCGACAATGGCACCGAACAGGATGCCTTTGCCGAGTATCTGGCCGCCAACCACGGCACGGTCGAAACCGCCTTTGACGAGGCAGAGACGGGCCGCGACAGCGACCTGAACATCACCAACCTCGGCTTTGCCCGTCAGGTGCTGCGCGGCGATAACGGCGACCGCCCGGTGTCCATGGTCACCGACACGTTCGACGGCGCCGATGTGCTGCGCGAGCGGGTCGTGGATTTCGACAACGGCAACATCCAGACCCTGCAGTGGAACGCGGCAGGCCAGCTGGAAAGCACGGCCATGGTCACCGACACGCAGAAGACCGTGCGCACCTATGACGAAACCGGCGCGCGCAGTGGCGTGACGGTCCTGCAGGAAGATGGGCGCGAACTGTCGGTCACCTTCGAAGACGGGCTGATCGCCACCCGCGGCATGGTCGACACGAAAGATGTGCTCGACGTGGCTTCGGTCGCGATGCAGTTCGAAGCCGGAGAGCTGGTCGAGCGGGTCACCACCTATGACAACGGGCAGGTCATCACCGCCGAATTCGACGCGGGCATGGTGGTCAGCACGCTGCTTGAGGACAATGCCGATGTCTTCGCCTTCTCCTCGCTGGAGCGGGTCTATGACAACGGTGTCCTGACGGGCGCCACGGCGGTTCTGGACAATGGCGACATGGTCGAGACCACCTATGAAGATGGCGCGGTGGCCGTGACCCGCCGGATCGACGGCGAGACCGGCGACCAGCGCGTGACCGGTGCTGGCTCGGATGACATGATCTCGGGCGGCGCTGGCAACGACCTCATGGCAGGCAAGGGCGGGGCGGATGTCTTCGTCTTCGCGGCGGCGGGCTTCGGTCAGGACCAGATTGCCGACTTCACCCTTGCGGAGGCCGATCAGCTTGACCTGACCGGTCTGGGCATCGGCGATCTGGACGGTCTGATGGCGGCGGCGGATCTGACGCAGATGGGCAACGACCTGCTGCTGGACTTCGGTGCCGACGAAATCCTGATCAAGAACCTGTCGCAGGGCGATCTGGACAACACGGCCTTCGTCGCGCTGCCGATGGCCTGATCGACCCCGCCTCAGGGCAAAAAGACATGCAGGGTGGCACCATCGGTGCCACCCTGTTTTTTTGCGCAGGCGCCGGGACCGGTCAGCCGCGCAGGCGGTGCGCGAGCCGCGCAGGCATGCGGGCCGCGCCGCAGGTCATGCGGGCAGCCATGGTGCGATCTGTGAAGGGGAAAGAGCGGGGCGGGTCAGTCCAGCCGGTCGGCAAGGTCTGGCGGCAGCCGCAGGTCATTGCGCATGAGGGCGACCAGACAGCGCAGGGTGAACGACCCCGCGCTGACCAGAACCAGCCCGATCGCTGCGGCGACAAGGTCATTGACCAGTTCGGACCCGCCCTTCAGCAGCTTGACCGCCTCGATCAGCCCGCCCAGCACCAGCCCGACGGGCGCCAGCCACAGCAGCCAGCCGGGACGGACCACCGCCGCAGGCAGCACCAGCACGGCATAGGCCAGCACATGTTCGAACTTGTCGGAGACCAGCGGGCGGTGATCCAGCGCGGGCATGATTTCCAGCGATCCGACCACGATCAACATGGCCGTTGCAGCGGTGAAGCCGCCGATCAGAAGGTCAGTGCGGGACACGGTGCGGCTTTCCTGCGGCTGTCGAGAAGATACCGCTAGCTCAGTCGGTTCGGGATTCAAATTCATGTCTTTATCTAATTTCGCAAACGCAAGGTCTTGAAACTGCAAGAAACCCCGGACCGCGGCTGCGGCACTCGGAGCGACCATACGAGACGGATATGGAAAGGAGGGAGGAGACGGGTACTGACGGGACCGAAGAACTGACGCTGCTAAACCACGGGGAAGGCGTGGTGCCCGGGGGCGGAATCGAACCACCGACACGAGGATTTTCAATCCACTGCTCTACCCCTGAGCTACCCGGGCACGGGAGAGAAGCATCACTGCCTCTCGGGTGAGGCGGGGGATAGCCGAGCCGCGCGGCGGTGTCCAGAGGGGATGTTGGAAAAAATTCACCGATCTGTCGCGCGGCGAAGATCGCGCTTTCCCGGCCTCGTGGCAGCCGCTATCTCTGCCGGCATGACCCGCAGTTTCCCCCAGCTTTCCGACATCTTCCGCCATGGCTTTGACACGGTGATCGACGTGCGCAGCCCGGCTGAATTTGCCGAGGATCACGTCCCCGGTGCCATCAACCTGCCCGTGCTCGACAACGAGGAGCGGGCGCGGGTCGGCACCATCTACAAGCAGCAGTCGCCGTTTCTGGCGCGCAAGCTGGGGGCGGCTTTGGTGTTCCGCAACGCCGCCGCCCATATCGAGGGACCGCTGTCGCATCACGAGGGCGGCTGGCGGCCCTTGGTCTATTGCTGGCGCGGCGGGCAGCGGTCCGGATCCTTCGGCTGGATGCTGCAGCAGATCGGCTGGCGCGCCGAGGTGGTGGAGGGCGGCTATCGCAGCTTCCGCCGTCTGGTGACGCAGGCCATGTATGACCAGCCGCTGCCGCACCGGCTGGTGCAGCTGGGCGGCCATACCGGCACCGCCAAGACCGCGCTGCTGCCGCGCCTTGCCGCGCGTGGCGTGCAGGTGGTGGATCTGGAAGGGCTGGCGCGGCATCGCGGCTCGCTGCTGGGATCCATGCCCGGCGGACAGCCCAGCCAGAAGGCCTTCGAGACGGCGCTGGCACAGGCCTTTGACGGGCTCGATCCGGCGCGGCCCGTGCTGGTGGAGGCCGAAAGCAGCAAGATCGGCCAGATCCTGCTGCCGCCCGCGCTGTGGGAGGCGATGAAGCTCGCGCCGTGGATCGAGGTGACGGCGCCGCTGGAGGCGCGGGCCGCCTATCTGAACGCCGCCTATGACGACATCCTGTCCGACGCGCCCGCGCTGAAGGACAAGCTGTCGGTGCTGCGGTTCCATCGCGGTCATGCGCTGGTGGACAGCTGGCTTGGGCAGATCGATGCGGGCGACCGGCTGGGCCTCTGCGCCTCGCTGGCGGCGGATCATTATGATCCGGCTTACGAAAAATCTATGCGCGCCATCGCACCTGCGCTGCTGGCGCGGGTGGAAACGCCGGCGCTGGACGCGCCCGCGCTGGACCGGCTGGCGGACCGCATCGCGGCGGTGGTTCAGACCAGCGTGATCTGACCGGGGCGCGCATCGGTGATCTGGCCGATCACCGCCGCGTCATAATCTGCGGCGCGCAGCGCCGTCACCACCGCTGCCCCGTCGGGATGCGCCGCAAGCAGCCCCCCCGCCGTCTGCGGATCGAACAGCAGATCCGCCCGGGCGCCCTGCGCCGCCTCCAGCCCCGGCACGGCGGCGCGGTTCTGCGGATAAAGCGAGGAGCGGATGCCCTGCCGCGCCAGCGCCTCGGCCCCCGCCAGCAGCGGCAGGGCGGCCAGATCAAGCCGCGCGCCGCAGCCCGAGGCCATGAGAATGCCGTCCAGATGCCCGGCCAGACCAAAGCCCGTCACGTCGGTCATGGCATGGGCGCCGCCCAGCAGACGCGCCGCATCGCCCTGCGGGCGGCACATGGAGGCCAGCGCGGCGGCGACAGCGGCACCCGGGGCCAGACCGCGCATTTCTGCCGCCATCACCACGCCTGATCCCAGCGGTTTGGTCAGCACCAGCGCATCGCCGGGCCGCGCGCCGCGCAGCGTGACGGGCGCCGCGTCGCAAAGACCGGTGATGGCAAAGCCGATGGTCAGCTCGTCGCCCATGGAGGTATGGCCGCCCACGATCTCGGCCCCGGCCTGCCGGAAGATCTCCGACGCGGCAGCAAGGATCTCGGTCACGCTGCGTTCGGCCAAAGCTTCCGACATGCGGGGCAGGATCAGGCTGGCGGTGGCGGCCTGCGGGGCCGCACCCATGGCCCAGATGTCGCCAAGCGCGTGGACGGCGGTGATGCGTGCCATCACGGCCGGATCCTCGACAAAGGCGCGCAGATGGTCGGTGGTCAGCACCTGCCGCACCCCGCCCGTGCTCAGCAGGGCGGCATCGTCACCGGGCAGCGGCGTGACGTCGGCGCGGGCGGGCGGCGGCAGGGTGGCAAGGGCCGCCGCCAGCGCGCCGCGCCCGACCTTGGCGCCGCAGCCGCCGCACAGGGGCGGGGCGGTGTCGGGGGTGCCCGCCGCGCGCGGCACCGGCAGGGGCGGCGGGGCCATCTGCGGCAGGTCGCGGAATTTCCGCATGAAGCGGCGGTCGATGTGATCCTTCCAGCGCCACATCAGCGGGCCTGCCGGGGCAAGCCCGAACCGGTCGGCCAGCGCGGATTTGCCCCCCAGCGAGATCAGCTTGAGGTAATCGCGCTGCGGCTGGTAGCGGCGGCGGTCCGGGCTGTCCGCCAGCGCCGCGCGCAGGTTGGCGAAAAGCACCGGCGCCTCGCGCACCGCAAACACCCCGGCCTTGGGGCGCGGGCTGTCGCGCAGATGCGCGCAGTCGCCCGCAGCAAACACCGCCGGGTCCGAGCTTTGCAAGCTGGGATCCACGGTGAGGAAACCGTGGTGATGGGCAAGGCCGGTCTCGGCCAGCCAGCCCTGCGCCCGCGCCCCCGCAGCCCCGGTGACAAACTCGGCCTTGATCTGGCGGCCATCGGCAAGCTCAAGCCCGGTCGCGGTGACGCGGGTGATCTCTGCCTGCTCGGTCAGGGTCACGCCTGCCGCCTCCAGCGCCGCGCGCAGCTTGGCGGCGGCGGGGGGCCGCAGCGCCGACAGCGCCGTGCCCCGGTCCAGCAGATGCACCTGCGCCGCACGGCCCCGCGCGCGCAGGGCAAAGGCCATGGCCAGCGCCAGTTCCGCCCCCGCCACCCCGCCGCCGATCACCGCCACGCGGGCGGGGCCGGGCTGGTCGCGGAAACCCTGCCAGGCCTCGGCAAAGGGCCCCAGCGGCTTGGCGGGCAGGCCATGCTCGGCAAAGCCCGGCAGGTCGGGCATGGCGCTGGTGACGCCGGTATTGACCGAGGCGAGGTCAAAGCGGATCGGCGCGCGGCCCGCCACATGGACCTCGCGCCGCACCGGATCGAGCCCGGTGGCCGCGCCCAGCACCAGCCGCGCCCCGGCAAAGCGTGCAAGGCGGACAAGGTCGATCTCTAGGTCCTCGCGGGCGTAATGCCCCGCGACAAAGCCGGGCAGCATGCCGGAATAGGGCGCGGTGGGGCCGGGGCTGATCAGGGTCAGCCGCGCGCCGGGCAGCGGATCCATCCCCCACATGCGCAGCACCAGCGCATGGGTGTGACCGCCGCCGATCAGCACGAGGTCACGGGTCAGGGGCAGGCTGGGCGCGCGCATGGGGGCTCTCCGGGCTTGGGTGGACCGGGTCTAGCACGCGGGCAGGGAGGAGGGGAGGGGGCGCTGCCCCCGTCTGCCACAGGCGGATGTGTGACGAGAAGGGGGCTCTGCCGCCTGTCCGCCACAGGCGGACAGTTCGAAAAGAAGGGGGCTCTGCCGCCTGTCCGCAACAGGCGGACAGTGAGAAAAGAAGGAGGCTCTGCCCCCGTCCGCCACAGGCGGACAGTTCAAAAAGAAGGGGGCTCTGCCCCCGTCTGCGCTGGCGCGCAGACTCCCCCGGAGTTTAGGGGCAAGATGAATGTCAGATCGAGACCTTGTCCAGCAGCGCCTCGCGGCTGATCTGGCCCGCCTCGCCCGAGAGCGAGACCGTGCCGCGGGTCACGGCGAAGAAGCGGTCGGCCAGCCCCCATGTGAAGTCGAAATACTGCTCCACAAGGATCACCGCCATGTCGCCCTGTTCGCGCAGCTGCGCGATGACGCGGCCGATCTGCTGGATGATGTTGGGCTGGATGCCTTCTGTCGGCTCGTCGAGCAGCAGCACCCGGGGGCGGGTGATCAGCGCGCGGGCGATGGCCAGCTGCTGCTGCTGGCCGCCCGACAGATCGCCGCCCCGGCGGTGCAGGAAATCCTTGAGGATCGGGAAAAGCTCGAAGATATGCGCGGGCACGCCGCGTTCGGCATGGGGCAGGCAGGCGAAGCCGGATTCGAGGTTTTCCTGCACGGTCATCAGCGGGAAAATCTCGCGCCCCTGCGGCACATAGGCGATGCCCGCGCGCGCCGCCTGGAAGGCGTTGAGATGGTCCAGCACCTGTCCGTCCAGCGTGATCGTGCCGCGCGCATAGGGATGGCGCCCGGCGATGGCCTTGAGCAGCGAGGTCTTGCCCACGCCATTGGTGCCCATCACGGCGGTGACCTTGCCCGGCTCGGCGGTGATGCCGATGCCATGCAGGATCTGGCTTTGTCCGTAATGCAGGGTCAGGTTGTCCACGCTCAGCATCTGGGGTCCTCAGCGTCCGAGATAGACGTCAATGACGTCCTGATTGGAGGTCACATGGTCAAGCGAGCCTTCGGCCAGCACCGCACCTTCGCAGAGCACGGTGACCTTGCAGTTCAGGCGGCGCACGAATTCCATGTCATGTTCCACCACCACCACCGCGCGCGTCCGGGCGGCGCGGCGCAGCAGGTCGGTGGTGTGTTCGCGTTCGGCGGGTGTCATGCCCGCGGCGGGTTCGTCGACCAGCAGCAGCCGCGGATCCTGCGCCAGCAGCATGCCGATTTCCAGCCACTGCTTCTGGCCGTGGCTGAGTTCGCCCGCGATGCGTGGCAGTTCGGCGGCAAGGCCGATCTCCTCGGCGATCTCCTCGATCCGGGCGGCGCCGCGCCGGGTCTTGCGGTAGAGCAGCACGTCGAACGGCCCGCGCCTGTTCTTCAGCGCGAGGGCGAGGTTTTCGCGCACGGTCTGCGCCTCGAACACGGTGGGTTTCTGGAACTTGCGCCCCACCCCCGCCCGCGCGATCTGGCTTTCGGACATCTTCAGCAGCGAGACGGATTTCTCCCCCCAGAGCACGCGGCCGGAATCGGGGCGGGTCTTGCCGGTGATGATGTCCATGAAGGTGGTCTTGCCCGCGCCATTGGGGCCGATGATGGCGCGCAGTTCCGGCTCGGCGATCTGGAAGCTGAGGTTGTTGATGGCGCGAAAGCCGTCGAAGCTGACCGAGACGCCGGACATTTCAAGAAGCGTTCTCATTTCTCCTCCTCGCCTTCGACGGTGCGGCGGGCGCCCTTGTCGGGGCCGAAATCGCCGGTGCGGAGCGGCACGGGATGGCGGCGGCTGAGCAGATCGAAGAGCCCGCCGATGCCTTTGGGGGCCAGAAGCGTGACCGCGACGAAGCTGAGGCCCAGCAGCACCAGCCACCAGTCGGTCCATTGCACGGTATAGACGCCAAGGTTGATGTCGGGCGCGCCGCCGCCGGTGAACCAGCTTGACAGCAGCGACACCGCCGCCGCCCCGAGGGCTGCGCCGTAAAGCCGCCCGCGCCCGCCGATGGCCACCCAGACCGCGAGATAGATGGAGGCGATGGGGGCGACCTCGGCGGGGTTGATGATGCCCGCCTGCGGATAATAGAGCGCGCCCGCGATGCCCGCCACCACCGCCGTCAGGGTGAAGACGAAAAGCTTGTAGCTTTCCACATGATAGCCCAGAAAGCGCACCCGGCTTTCATTGTCGCGTATGCCGCGGATGACCGAGCCCATCTTGCCCGACACCACCCAGGCAAAAAGCACATAGCCCAGAGCCAGCGCCGCCGCCGAGGCCCAGAAGAACCAGATCGACAGCGTGGCCTGCGGCACGGCATCGAGCCCCGGCAGGTTCTGCAGGCCGGAAAGCCCGTTATTGCCGCGCAGCCCGGCCTCGTTCTGAAAGAGGTAAAGCGACAGCGCCAGCGTCATCGCCTGCGTCAGGATCGACAGATAGACCCCGGTGACGCGGGACCGGAAGGCCAGCCAGCCAAAGACCAGCGCCAGAAGCCCCGGCACCAGCACCACCAGCGCAAGCTGCAGCACGAGGCTGTCGGCAAAGATCCAGAGCCACGGGAAATCGGCACTGCCCACCACGCCAAAGATCTGCTGGCCCACGGCATCGCGGATCTCTTCGGGCGTGGGCGGGATTGCGGCGGCGCGCAGCGAGTCGGCGATGATCAGCTCGGTCCGGGCATACATCAGCCACATGCCGATCATGTAGCCGCCAAGGCCAAAAAACGCCATGTGGCCAAGGCTCAGGATGCCGGTATAGCCCCAGACCACGTCCATGGCGACCGCCACCAGCATCAGGCAGAGCGTCTTGCCCAGCGTCTTGACGAAAGAGGTGGAGAGATAGCCGTTGCCCGCCGCCTCGGACAGGATGGTGACAAGCAGGACGAACAGCGCCAGCGCCAGCAGGAACCAGGCGACCGAGCGGTTCTGGTGGAAAAGGCCTTGGGTCATGCGGAGGTGTCCTGCGGGCTGGGGAGGAGGGGAGCAAGGGGCTCTGCCCCTCTGTCGCCTTCGGCGCCATTCACCCCGGGATATTTGGGGCCGAAGGAAACACGGGTCTTGGCGTTTTGCGGTTTCCATTGGCCCCAAATATCCCGGCCGGAGGCCGGCCGGAGGGTGACGCCAGAAGCAACGATCGAGAAAGGGGCGCGCATGGTGTCAGTCTCCGGCGGCTCGGCCCTTGAGGGCGACGATGCCCTTGGGGCGGAACTGGATGAACAGGATGATGAAGAGGATCATGTAGGTCTGCGCCGCGAGCGTGTTCGAGGGGTTGACCCATTCGATGCCCTTCTGCAGCACGCCGATCAGCGCAGCCCCCGCCAGCGTGCCCCAGACATTGCCGACGCCGCCCACGACCACCGTCATGAAGCTTTGCACGATATAGCTGGCGCCCATTTCCGAGGTGACCTGCGCGTAGAGCCCGATGGCCACGCCCGCGATGCCCGCGATCCCCGAGCCAAGGCCGAAGGTCAGCATGTTGATGCGGTCGGGGTTGATGCCCATGGAGGCGGCCATGCCGGGGTTCTGCGTCACGGCGCGCACCTCGAGACCGATGCGGGTGCGTTTGAGGATGAAGAGGATCAGCGCCAGAAAGACCAGCGCGAGGACGAAGATCGCGATGCGGATGTTTGCGATCCCCGCCACGTCGTTGAGGATCCACGCGCCGTCGAGCCATGCGGGCGAGGTGAGCGGGCGCGCCTGCGTGCCGAAGATGTTCTTGGCCAGCTGCTGCAGCGCGATGGAGATGCCGAAGGTGGCAAGCAGCGTTTCCAGCGGGCGTTTGTAGAGCCAGCGGATCACCAGCCGTTCCATCGCCACGCCCGCGCCGAAGGTGACCAGAAAGGCCAGCGGCAGCGCCACGACCAGCGACAGCGTGTAATCGGGGATGACCTGCTGCACCACGAAGCCGGTATAGGCGCCCATCATGATGAATTCGCCATGCGCCATGTTGATGACCCCCATCACCCCGAAGGTGATGGCAAGCCCGATGGCGGCAAGGAAATAGATCGAGGCCAGCGACAGGCTGTCGAGCCCCAGATCCAGCCCCTGCCACAGCAGCACGCGGGTTTCGATCTCGTCCAGTGCGGCGCGGGCGGCGGCGGTGATGGCGGGATCGGGTTCGGCATATTCCTCGTAGAAGACATGGGAGGCGAGGGCGGCCTGCCGGTCGGCCTCGGTCACCAGCGGCGGCACGCTGCCTGCGGCGGCGAGCGCTTCATAGGCGCGGGCGCGGGCGGCTTCGCTGCCGAGCTGGCCCAGCGGCACGCCGCCTGCGCTGCCCTCGGTGATGTTTGCGGTCAGCGCCGCCTTGATCGCGTCGCGGCCCTGCACCGGCTGCGCAAGCCCTGCCTCGACCAGCTGCGCATAGGCTGCGGCTTCGGTCATGTCCTCGCCCGGGGTCAGGGTGCGGGCGATGTTGGCGTCTTGGGGCAGGGTGGCGGCGACGCCGGGCCGGGTCGTGAGGATCTGGTTCAGCGCCGCGCGCACGTCCACGGCGATCTCGTCCGACAGCGCCTCGATCGCTTCGATGCGGATTTCGGGCGTGGCGCCGAAGCTTGCGGCCAGCATCCCCGACTGCCGCTGCTTGCGGGCGCGGATGTCGTCATCGGGCTCGTCCTCGATTGAGGCGCGCAGCGGGCCCAGCTGATCCTCGGAGGGGCTGCGCGCGATGGCGTCGAGGGCGGCGATGCGGCGGGCGGGATCGGGGTCGGAGAGCTGGAACTGCACCAGCGCCGAGGCGATGACGCGGCGCACCCCGCCATTGGGGCGGATCTGGGTCATCTCGGCGCGGCTGGCGGTGCCCGCGTCAGTGCCGGTGGCCGGATCGGTCAGGGCATAGCCGTCGCCCGCTTCGGTGGCATAGAAGAACCGCCCGTCGCCCGCGCGCTGGTAGACGCCGCGATCGGCCCAGCGTTCGAGGAAGGTCTGCACCTCGGGCCCGCCCACATCCACCAGCGCACCCAGTACGGTGTCCACCGTCTGGCGGCCGGGATCGGCGACTTCGGCGGCATAGGTCTGCAGCACCGTCTGCAGGTCGGGGGTCTGCGCCCGGGCAGGGCTGGTCGCGCAGAACAGAAGCGCAAGGCAGGTCAGGAGCGCGCGCAGCATGGACGGCCCTTCTTGGTTCGTCAGGGAAAGGAAACGCGACGGGCGCGCGCGGGAGAAGGACGCGCGCCCGTCGGTCACTGCGTCAGATCAGTAGTTGGAGTTGAGCTGCACGCAGGTGCTGGTCGAGGTGTTGTACATGCCGCATTCGAGGTCTTTCCAATCCGATTCCAGCACGGCGGAGTCGGGCAGGAAGTCGGTCCATGCATCGCCCGGCACCGGATCGGTGGAGGAGATGATGTCGAACTGGCCATCGGCGCGGATCTCGCCCATCAGCACCGGCTTGGACAGGTGGTGGTTGACGCCCATCACGGCGGTGCCGCCGGTCAGGTTGGGGAATTCCTGCCCCCACATGGCTTCGCGCACGGCATCCACATCGGTGGTGCCTGCGGCGGTCACCGCGTTCACCCACATGTTGAAGCCGATGTAATGCGCCTCCATGGGGTCATTGGTCACGCGCGCCTCGTCGCCGATGAAGGCATGCCATTCCTTGATGAACCCGGCATTGGCCTCGCCTTCGGCGGACATGAAGTAGTTCCACGCCGCGAGATGGCCCACGAGGTTGGAGGTGTCGAGGCCGGAAAGCTCCTCTTCGCCGACCGAGAAGGCGACGACGGGGATGTCATCCGCCGACACGCCCTGTGCCGCCAGTTCCTTGTAGAAGCCGATATTCGCGTCGCCGTTGATGGTGGAGATCACGCCGACCTGCTTGCCATCCGCGCCAAGCGCCACGACATCGGACACGATGGTCGACCAGTCGGAATGGCCGAAGGGGGTGTAGTTGATGAAGATGTCGGATTCCGCGATGCCCTTGGATTTCAGATAGGCCTCAAGAATGCGGTTCGTGGTGCGCGGGTAGACGTAATCGGTGCCGAGCAGGGCGAATTTTTCGACGCCCAGTTCTTCGAGGAAGTAATCGGTGGCGGGGATGGCCTGCTGGTTCGGGGCGGCACCGGTGTAGAACACGTTCTTGGAGCTTTCCTCGCCCTCGTATTGCACGGGGTAGAAATAGAGCGCGTTCAGTTCCTCGATCACCGGCAGCACGGCCTTGCGGCTGGCCGAGGTCCACGAGCCGAAGATCACGTCCACCGCGTCATTCGACACCAGTTCGCGCGCCTTTTCGGCAAAGAGCGGCCAGTCAGAGGCCGGATCCTTCACCACCGCTTCCAGCTGGCAGCCGAGCAGGCCACCGGCCTTGTTCTGCTTGTCGATCAGCATCAGCATGGTGTCTTTCAGCGTCGTCTCGGAAATCGCCATGGTGCCGGAGAGCGAATGCAGCACGCCCACCTTGATGGGGCACTCGGCATCCTGTGCCGCCACGGCGCCCGCGGCGACGATGGCGAGCGAGGCCGTGCTGAGCAGTTTCAATGTCTTGGTCATCTGACTTGCATCCCTATGGAGCAGCAATCCGGCAATCCTGTCCCGGGCCGGCCCCAAGGGCCGGCTGACCGGGCGAGGCCCTGTGCCGCCTTGATTATTGTTTCGCCGCCTCTGGCCCGGTCCCGACCGGCCTCCGGCAGCATCCCCGTGACGCACCCGTTTGCCGGGCACCCGATTCCAATAGCCGACGCTGCGGCACCCGCCATGAGGATTTCCGGCGGCGCCCGCGCCGGTCCGAACGCGCGCCTAATCCTTGGGCGGAAAATGCCGGTTTTGCCTTTTCAGAAGGCGGCTTGCAGGAAGTTTTGGCGGCAAAGCCCGCAAGTTTTGGCCAGATCGGCGGGAACCCGGCGGGGAATTCGGGCGTTTGCCTATTAATTATGCGCCCAGTCGTCGCGAAATTTCCTTTTTCCTGTGGGGGGGCTTCCGCTTCGTTGCTGAAACGTGGAACGTGGGTGCAAGAGTGAAGGGAAGAACATGAGCCCCAAAGAGCCACCGATCTTCAACGAGATGCTGAACGGCGCCGAAATCCGCCCCGGGTATCAGAGCCTTGAGAAATGGTATCGCTCGATGCCTGCCGAACTGCGCAGTCTCAAGCAGTCCGAGGCGGAGGCGCTGTTCCGCCGGGTGGGGATCACCTTCGCCGTCTATGGCGAGGGCGGCGATCCGGAGCGGCTGATCCCGTTCGACATGTTCCCGCGCGTGCTGACCAATGCGGAATGGCGCAAGATGGATCGCGGCATCCGCCAGCGGGCGGCGGCGCTGAACGCGTTTCTGGCCGATGTCTATGACCGGCGCGAGATCATCCGGGCCGGGCGCATCCCCGAACATCTGGTGACCAACAACGAAGCCTATGAAAAGGCGGTGGTGGGGTTCCGCCCGCCGCGCGGCGTGTTCAGCCATATTGTCGGCATCGATCTGGTGCGCACCGGGCCCGACCAGTTCTATGTGCTGGAGGACAACTGCCGCACGCCGTCTGGGGTCAGCTACATGCTGCAGAACCGCGAGATCATGATGCGCATGTTCCCGCAGCTGTTTCTGGAAAACCGCATCGCGCCGGTGGATGGCTATGCCGGGCTGCTGAAAAAGACGCTGGCCTCGGTCGCGCCCGCCAAATGCGACCACGAGCCCAATATTGTCATCCTGACGCCGGGACAGTTCAACTCCGCCTATTACGAGCACAGCTTCCTTGCCGATCTGATGGGGGTGGAACTGGTCGAGGGGCAGGATCTGTTCGTGGAGGGCGATTACGTCTGGATGAAGACCACCGAGGGCCCCAAGAAGGTCGACGTGATCTATCGCCGGATCGACGATGCCTTCATCGATCCGCTGTGTTTCCGGCCCGAGTCCATGCTGGGCGTGCCGGGGCTGATGAATGTCTACCGCTCTGGCGGGGTGACGATCTGTTCCGCGCCCGGTGCGGGGGTGGCCGATGACAAGGCGGTCTACACCTATGTGCCGGAAATGGTCCGGTTCTATCTGGGCGAGGAGCCGGTGCTGGAAAACGTGCCCACATGGCAATGCGCCAAGGCCGATGACCGCAAATACGTGCTGGAGCATCTGGAGGATCTGGTGGTCAAGGAGGTGCATGGATCCGGCGGCTACGGCATGCTGGTCGGTCCCAAATCCGACAAGTCCACCATCGAGGCTTTTGCCGCGCGCATCCGCCACAACCCCGACAATTACATCGCGCAGCCCACGCTGGCGCTGTCGGCCTGCCCGACCTTTGTGGAGGAAGGCATCGCGCCGCGCCATGTGGATCTGCGGCCCTACTGCCTTGTGGGCGAAACCATCGAACTGGTCCCGGGCGGGCTGACCCGCGTCGCGCTGAAGGAGGGATCGCTGGTGGTGAACTCCTCGCAGGGCGGGGGCGTCAAGGACACTTGGGTATTGGCGGAGTGACGACATGCTGAGCCGGACCGCAAACCACCTTTACTGGATGTCGCGCTATCTGGAGCGCGCCGAGACCACGACCCGCCTGCTGGAAGTGGGGGCGCGCAACGCCCTGCTGCCCAATGTGAACGGCGGCTATCGCAACGACTGGGAAGCCGTGCTGCAGGCCAAGGGCGCGCTGGAACCCTTCCGCGAGAAATATGGCGAGCCCAACCAGCGCAACATCGAAACCTTCCTGTTCTTCGATGCCGACAACCCCTCGTCGGTCTATTCCTGCCTGTCGGCGGCGCGCGAAAACGCGCGCGTGGTGCGCACCGCGCTGACCTCGCCGGTCTGGGACGCGCTCAACACCGCCTATCAGGAGCTGAAGCAGCTGCAGCGCACCGAACGCAGCAAGCTCATGGTGTCGGATCTGACCGAATGGACCATGCGGTCCTGCCATCTGGTGCGCGGCTCCATCGCCGCCACGCAGCTGCGCAATGACGGCTACAACTTCATGGGCATCGGCACCTCGCTGGAGCGCGCCGACAATACCTCGCGGCTGATCGACGTGAAATACTACGTGCTGCTGCCTTCGGTCAGCTATGTGGGCTCGGGTCTGGATCAAAGCCAGTGGGCCCTGCTGCTGCAGTCGATGACCGCGCAGCGCGCCTTCAACTGGAGCTATACCGGCGAGATCACTGCCTCCAAGATCGCGCATCTGCTGATCCTGAACCGCAAGTTTCCCCGGTCGCTGGCAGCCTGCGTGCAATGGACCTGCGAATATCTCGACAACATCGCCGAGAACTACCACAAGGAAACCGAGGCGCAGGCCGTGGCGCATCAGCTTTTTGACGATCTGAGCAATGCCAGCGTCGAGGATATCTTTGACGAAGGCCTGCACGAATTTCTGGCCCGGTTCATGACGCGCAACGCCCAGCTCGCCACGACCGTGCATAACGTCTATCTGAGTGGATTGCCCGTATGATCCTGAACGTGCGCCATGTCACCCGCTACCTGTTCGACGAGCCGGTCCGCGGCATCGTCCAGTCCCAGAAGCTCTGGCCCGCCAGCTGCGCCTCGCAGCGGGTGCTGTCCTGGGCGGTGACCTCCGAAGGCTGCATGCGCGGCGCGGCCTTTACCGACAGCGCCGGCGACCGGGTGGAGCTGGCCAGCTGGCGCGGCCCGGTGTCGGAGATCGAGATCGAGGTGACCGGGCAGGTGGAGACCATCGACCTGTTCGGCGTGCTGCGCGACCACCGCGAAAAGGTGCCGCCTTCGGCCTATCTGCGCGCCACCCGCTCCGTCGCCCCCGACAAGGGGCTGCGCGCCCTGTCCGACGAGGCGCTGGGCGGCATGGACAGCGCCAGCGATCTGGACCGCGCCCATGCGCTCTGCCGTGCCGTGTCTGCCGCCATCGCCTACCGCCCCGGCGAGACCGAGGCGCATACCACCGCCGCCGAAGCCTTGGCGGGCGGCGCCGGGGTCTGTCAGGACCACGCCCATGCGCTGATCGCGGTGGCGCATGTGGCGGGGATCCCCGCGCGCTATGTCACCGGCTATCTGCAGTCGGACGGCGCGGGCGCCAGTCACGAGGCCAGCCATGCCTGGGCCGAACTGCATGTGCCGACGCTGGGCTGGGTCGGCTTCGACCCCGCCAATGCCTGCTGCCCGGATGAACGCTACATCCGGCTGGGCTCGGGCGGCGATGCGCAGGAGGCGGCGCCGATCCGCGGCATGGTGCAGGGCGCGGTGCCGGTCGAACAGCTTGTGGTCGAGGTGGTGGTCACGGCAGGACAGCAACAGCAGCAGTAATCCATCCTTCACGCCGATGGGGCAGGGTTGCTGCGGCGGCGCCGCGGCCCTACAAGGCGCGGGATGTGGTCGGAGGGAACCGGGGGATTATGACCTATTGCGTGGGGCTTCTGCTGGATGCGGGGATCTTGCTGTTGTCGGACACCCGCACCAATGCCGGGCTGGACAACATCGCGACCTATCGCAAGATGTTCCTCTTCGAAAACCCCGGAGAGCGCGCGATCGCCATCATGACCGCCGGGTCGCTGTCGATCACCCAGACCACGCTGGCGCGGCTCAGCGATGCCAATGAAGATGCCGACTCGGCCCGTTCGATCCTGCGCGCGCCCACCATGCTGCAGGTGGCCGAGATCGTGGGGGCGATGCTGTCGGACGTCACCACCGAAATCGCCGCCAAGATGGAACGGATGAGCCAGACCGCCAAAGCCTCGATGATCGTGGCCGGGCAGCGCAAGGGCGGGCCCATGCGCATGTTCCTTGTCTATCCCGAGGGCAATTTCATCGAGGCGACGCCGGACACGCCCTATCTGCAGATCGGCGAGCACAAATACGGCAAGCCCATTCTCGACCGCGTGATCGAGGCCGACACGACGCTGGCCGATGCCGAAAAGGCGATGCTGCTGTCGATGGATTCGACCCTGCGCTCGAATCTCAGCGTTGGCATGCCGCTGGATTTTGCCGTGATCGAACGCGATGCGCTGCGCATCTCGCGCACGCGCCGCATTCCCGACACCGACGAGGGCTTCAAGCGCATGAGCAATGCGTGGTCCGAAGAACTGCGGCAGGCCTTCCAGCGGATCGATCCGCTTTAACGAAGTGCTGGCCTGATCGACCGGCCAGGCGGCGAGGGCGTAGGCCCGGTCATTCTCCGCCGGGATGATGACGACTGCACCGCTTCCGCCCCGCCGGATCTTTCGAAAGGGATGGCGGCGGGAAAGCGTTCCGCAAGGTCCACAGGGCCGGAGACCGCCAGTTTGTCGACGCATCCAGCGTTCCTCTGGTCCTGTCCGAGAGGATCAATCATGGTCTGCATCCGCCATCGGGGCCGGGGCTGCGCAAGTGCCCGGCACCGTAGCGCGGGTGGAGGAGAGCGTTACCTTCTGCACTGCCGTGTCCAGAAAGGGGGCGTCGACGCGCGCCCCAAATGCCATCTGTCGATCTGGCACCGGACCGGGCTGCTTTAGGGCCGCGTGGCAGTTTGGCCTGCAGTTCCAGAGGTGCGACTGGCCTTGTGCTCCAGATCCGAGCACCCCCCGGCAGGGCACGTCGCCGCGATGCCCTGCGTGGCGCGGCGCGCGGAGATCTGGCCGCTGCCGCGCGCGGCACAGGGGCAGGTATCGCCCTCCTGCGCAGCATCAAAAGCCCGGAAACCGGCTGTTGAAGGTCCTGAAAGCCCGACCAGACCCCCTCGCCGCCCGTTTTTGCCAGACCACCATCCCCTGCTGACGGACAGCGTAATTCATAAAATCGCCCCAGCGCGGGGCAAACCTCACCTTCACCCGCTCTGTACGCGGCGACTCCTGTCCGGCGGGATCCGCCCTATGCCGCGCCTTGCTCCGGTGACCAGCAAGCAGAGCCTGCCCACCCGCCTATGCCGCGCTTTGGCACGAAAAGGTCGCGCCTCAGCCGGATCACGCAGCATCGCATCGTCCGAACTTTGCCCCGCATCTCGCTGCGGGACCACCGGGAGAGGTGTCGGCGCTGCATGCTCACCAATAGGCCTGCCTCATTGCGGCACCCGCCCGCGCGCTTGTGTGATGCGTCGTCATCTCTCACGCAGCATCCGGACCGGGGCGGGCCGCAACGGGATCGCCTGCAAATAGCCTCGGTCCCGCGTCCCGCCTGTGCAGGCTCGGTCTGCTGTGGCGTTCAGCGTCGCAGCTTGTACCGAGCCTAACCAGAGGACGTGCCAGATCAACACATGAGCGAAACCTGCGGCTGTTCCGATGGTGAAGCCGCTTGTCTGGTGTCGCGAAAGGGCAGCCCATGATGGGCGACCGGTGAAAGGCGTGAACGTCGGCGGCAGTCTTGTTGCCCCTCATGCCGGCGAAGAGCTTTGCAGGGCACACGCCGCCTTATGGCAGGCCGGGGGAAGTGATCTGAGGTCAGAACAGGATGATTTCGGTCTCCGCTGGTTTGGGTGGGGCAATCGGCGCGACCCGTTCGAGTTCGCCGGGGACGATGAACTGGCGCACGCGCCCATCGGTGGGCCAGAACCGGATGCGGCGGGCGGAGCTTCCTCCCGTGCTGGCCGAGGCGAGCGGAATCGACTCGTTCTGAAGAAACTCCTTCGCAAACGCCACGTTGTCACTGCCAATATCCCGCAGCTGGCTGATCATGTTGGCACCGCCAAACAGCTTCGCGATGAGGCGGTTCTTGCGCGCGCCATGTTTCAGCATGCCGTTGATGAGCAGTTCCATGGAATACGCGCCATAACGCACGTTTTCCCCCTCTTTCCCGGATCTCTGCGGCAACAGGAAATGGTTCATGCCGCCGACCCGCGCTTCCGGATCGCACAGGCATACGGCTGCGCAGGATCCCAGCACCGTCGACAGAACCTCCCCCGGGTTTCGGGAGATTTTGTATTCTCCCTGGATCACGTTCACGAGCTTTTCGCCGGACTCGATCATTTTGCGATGATCCTTGCACTGGGGGAGGATTTTGGCGCCTCGCAGGCGCGCAGCACCGCTGGTCCGATCTCGGCAAGGGGCAGACAGCTTTGCGCTGCCCCCAGCTGAACCGCCGCACGGGGCATGCCATAGACAATGGATGTGGCTTCATCCTGCGCAAAGGTAGTGGCCCCAGCGTCGCGCAGTTCCTTGAGCCCCTGTGCACCGTCCCGGCCCATTCCGGTAAGCAATGCCGCCACCGCGCGTCCGGCCCCAGGGACCGCCGAAGAAAACAGAACATCCACCGAGGGCATATGACCCGAGACCGGTTCGCCGCTGCGCAGCACGATGCGCATGGGATGGCCGCCGCCCAGCATCAGATGGGCGCGGCTGCCTGCCGCTATCACCACTTCGCCAGGCCGCACCGTGTCGCCATCGCGCGCAGCGCGCACCGTGGCCGCGCATTGACGGTCGAGCAGGCGCGTCAGGCTGTCGCCAAATCCCCCTCCGGTATGCTGCACAATGAACGTGGGGGGGCAATCCGAGGGGAAATGTGACAGGACCGTCAGAAGGGCATCAACGCCACCGGTCGAGGCACCTAGCAGGATGAACCGGTCGGAGCGAGGTGCCCCTGCAGGGCTTCTGGGGGCCACGGGCTGGCTTCTGATGGTCTGCGCATTCCGGCGCGTGGTGCGGGTCACACTTCGCAGCATATCCACGAGGATCTGCGCCGGGGTGTCCGGATCGATCGCAAACAGATCGGATTTTCGGTTCCAAGGCGAAGCTTCTCTTGCGGCTTCCGCCTCGCTGCGGGTCTTGATGACCAGCCAGCGCACGTCCAGCGCCGAAAAAAGCGCCCGCATCACCTCGAATTCCGGCATCAGCGCCAGACGCTCGGCAATCAGCACCGCCATGGGCTCACGCTCTTCCACGACCGTGTAGGTGGTCATGAGATCCGTGGTTTCTGCCATCACCTCGACAAAGCTCGACGGTGCGATTTCAGAAGCGAGACGGTGCCGGAATGCCCTGTCCGGATGTGCTATGACTAGAGTGATGCGCGACATCGTCCAGCTCCTTTCTGGTGGTTTCCGCCCGCGCTGCTGCACGTGCCGATCTGTCTTGCTTTTCGCGATGGTCTGCTCTTGGCGCTGCGGCGTGTGGACCCGCTGGAGAAGGTTCCGAGGCTGTCAGAACAGTTCAGGGGCATTGGCGACGAGTTGATCTGAATCCTGACCGCTCAGCCGCAGCGCCAGTTCGCGCAGAGGGATGGCGGCGAGCGCCTCGGCGAGGTCCAGCCCGGTGGGATCATCGAGTTTGCGGGCCAGCCGTTCCACATAGGCGGCCAGGGCATCGGTCGATTGCGCCAGCATGTCCAGTTCCTGAAACGCGGTGATCGCGACGGCGCCCAAAGTCGCATCTTCTCTGGCATAGATATGCTCCATGCCATGCTCGAGCCGCTCCAGCCGGTTCTGCAAATGGCGGATCTCTCGCGACAGGAGCCAGGTCGCTTCGCCGGGAGTCAGGATGCGCATGGACATGGCCTAAAGCTTTCCCACCACGCTTTCGATGCAGGCTTTGAGCGACAGCGAGGTAAACGGCTTCTTGATCATGTTGTTCAGGCCAAGCTGCTTCGCCTCTGCCACCATTTCTGGGGTCGGCTTGCCGGTGACGAGGATAAAGCCCATCCGTTGGGTCGCCTTGTTCTGGCGTACCGCCTTGAGCAGGCCCAGCCCGTCCATGTTGGGCATGTTGAAGTCGGACAGAACGAGATGCACGGGGTTGGCGGAGAGGCGGGCGAGCGCCTTGGCTCCGTCGTTTTCGGTGACGTAGTTCGAGATACCGATCTCGTCGAGCGCCTGTGTGATGAGGCCACGGCTGGTTGCCATGTCGTCGACCACCATGATGCGGAGGGAATCTTTCAGGCTCATAATTGTCTCCTAGTTCGTGGCCGGCCTGTCGCGGCCCGGTCGCTTTCGGTAGGTTGTCACGCCCGCAGTCGCGAGGTCCGATGTGGCGGGGCCGGAGACACGTTCGGAATGGCCGATAAACAGCAGGCCGCCCTCCCGGAGCATCCTGGCAAGATTGGCCCAGAGGGTCTGTTGGGTCTCTTGGTCGAAATAGATCGCGACATTCCGGCAGAAGATTGCGTCGAAGGGCCCCCTGAAAGGCCAGGGTTCAACGAGGTTCAGTTCGCCGAAGGTCACCAGCGCCTTGACGTCCGGCGCCATTTCGAAAAACCCGGCATCGGTCTCCCGTGTTACCGTCCAACGGGACTGCAGGGCCGCCGGAATCGCCGCCCGTTCTTCCAGAGGATAGCGGGCCGCCCGCGCCTTGCGTACAATGGCCGGGTCGATATCCGTGGCGAGGATGCGCATGTCCCGGCGGGCTGCATCCGGGAATGCCGCGAGCAGAGTCATGGCGGTGGAAAACGCTTCCTGTCCGGAGGAGCAGCCGGCCGACCAGATGCGCACGCGTCTCTGCTGAGAGAATTGTGGCAGAAGCTCCGACTGGAGCGAGTCGAAGTGGTGCTTTTCCCGAAAGAAACTGGTGACATTCGTGGTTAGGGCAGAGACGAGTTCAAGCCGTTCTTCGCCCTCGGCCTCCGCGGCCAGCAGGGTCATGTAATCGCGAAACGAGGCGACATTGCGCGCACGCAGACGCCGGGCCAGACGCGAATACACCAAGGGCTTCTTGCTGTCCGCAAGGCTCAGACCGAATTCCGCGCGGGCGAGCTTGGCGAGATTGCGGAAGTCATCATCGGTGAAGGTGAATTCGCGCGGGCCCGCCTCGAGCGGCGACAGTGTCATGCGACCATGCCCCCGTCAGTGTCCAGCACGGCATCCAGATTGACGACCCGCACCATCGACTCTCCAACCGAAATGACGCCAAGGATGGCCTGGCGGGCGGCTTCCGATTTGATGTCGGGTGTCTCCTGAATGGAGGATTTGTTGACCGACAGAATCTCCGAGACCGACTCGACCAGAAGCCCGACGGTGGTGCCACCCGCGGCGGCGACGATGACCACGTTGCGCTCGTTGTCCACCGTCTTGCCAAGGCCAAAGCGGGCCGAAAGATCAAAGATCGGGATGACGGCGCCGCGCAGGTTCATCACCCCCAGCACGTCTTCGGGCGTGTGGGGAAGCTTCGTCACTGGGGTCCAGCGGCGGATCTCGCGGATCTGGGTGATCTCGAGGCAGAAGCTTTGATTGCCTGCTGAGAAGGTGATGAATTCGAACTGTGTTTCCGTCGGGCCTTCGAGGACATCAAGCATGGCGAAGTTCCATTCTGGGGGAGGTGACCGCAGCGAAATAGGGGGCGGCGGGCTGGAGTTTCACGAGTTCTTCGGGATCAAGGATGAGGGCGATCTTGCCGTCGCCGAGAATGGTGGCGGCTGAGACGCCGGGAATGGCGCCGTAATTGCTTTCCAGGCTCTTGATCACGACCTGGCGCTGATCATGGATCGCTTCCACCCGGAGCGCGGTGAGACCTTGCGATTCCGTGCTGACCAGAAGCAGCACGCCATTGCCCGGATCCTGGGCGCCGGGAGCCAAGCCCAGGTTCCGGGCCACGTCGACGATTGGAACATAGGCGCCGCGCACAGAGATCACGAAGCCCTTTGTGCCGATGGAATGCAGGTCCCGGCGGTTGGGGCGGATGGTTTCGATGATCGACGCAATCGGAATGACCATGGTCTGATCGGCGACCGAGATGACGAACCCATCCATCACCGCAAGAGTCAGCGGCAGGACAATGGTGAAGGTCGTGCCCGCCCCGGGACTGGAGGTGATGGACACCCTGCCGCCCAGCGCGGCCACGGCATTTTTGACGACATCCATCCCGACGCCCCGGCCCGAGAGGTTCGACACCTCGCTCGCCGTCGAAAAGCCCGGCAGGAACAGCAGGTTGTCGATCTCTGCCTCGGACAGTTCGGCCTCTGGCACCACCAGACCCTTTTCGATGGCCTTTTCGAGGATGCGCGCGCGGTTCAGTCCGGCACCGTCATCGGCAATCTCGATGAAGACGCTTCCGGACCGGTGAGAGGCGGAGAGCCGGATCGTGCCGATGGTATCCTTGCCCGCTTCGATCCGCTTTTCGGGCTTTTCAAGCCCGTGATCCACCGCGTTTCGCACCATATGGGTCAGCGGATCGGCCAGACGTTCGATGACGGTCTTGTCCACCTCGGTGGAATCGCCGACGGTGACAAGCCGGGCTTTTTTGCCGGTGGCCTCCGACGCCTCACGGACGATCCGCGACATGCGCTGGAACAGCGGCTTGACCGGCTGGGCGCGGATGGCCATCACGCCTTCCTGAATGTCGCGCGCGAGCAGCTTGTAGGCCTCAAGCTCGTTGGTCAGATGGGCGACCGCGGGCAGTTCCAGTTCCTCGATCCGTTGCGAGATCATGGCCTGGTTGATGATCAGCTCGCCCACCGTGTTGATGAGCCTGTCCACGCGTTCCAGATCGACGCGCAGGGTGGGGCGGGGCCCGCGCGGCTCTTCCTTGGAGGCGGCGGTGCTGCGCGGACTGGGCGGGCCGTCTGATCCGGCACCCGGCATTACCGAGGCGACCTTCGCGGATTTGACGAGCGTGGCGGGCGGCGGCTTCATCACGGTAGTTTCCGTCACCGTTTCCATGTCGAAATCCGGCGTGTCGGACTCTTCGGTCACGGACATATCGAGCTCGCAAAGCGATTCCACGAACTCGAATATCTCGTGCAGAACGGTTTCGGGCTCGGCCGTTTCCAGCTGCAGCTGCCAGGCCAGCACCGCGTCATTGGGATCGAACGCATCGAAATCGGGCAGAAAAGACAGATCCGCCTGCACCGTCAGCGTGCCAAGCTCCGCCAGCGCATCGAAAAGCAGCAGCGGCTCGTGCCCATTGGCGTAAAGAGCGCGGCTGGGTTTGAACCGGATGTCGAACTGGCGCAGCGCGCTGGGCGGTGTTTCCGGGTATTCCGGGCTCTGCTCGCTTTCCGCGGACGTGCCGAAATCCAAAGACAGCGCATCAAAGCTGAAATCCTCGTCGCCGCCCTGCTCTTCCTCGCCCAGATAGGCCTCGAGTTCGCGCAGGATCGTCGCCTCGGCTTCGGCATTCGGGTCTCGTTCGTCGCGCGCCGCTTCCACCAGATCGGCAAGCTGGTCGCCGGAGCGGTGAAACAGCCGCATCAGCGCCTCGTCCACCATCAGCTCCTGTGACCGCACCTTGTCCATCACGGTTTCGAAGGTATGGGCAAAGCTGACCAGACGGCCAAGCGCGAAGGCGCCAGCCCCTCCCTTGATCGAGTGGACAGCCCGGAACACCGCGTTGACCACGTCCATGTTCCCGGCGTCTTCCTCCATCGCCGAGAGGCCTTCGACCAGCGCTTCTAGAAGTTCTTCGCATTCCTCGAAGAAGGTGTCCCGGATCGCGTTCCTTGACATGGCTACACCATATGGCCGGTCAGGCGGCGCAGCACGGAAACCAGCGAAGCGTCGTCGAAGGGTTTCACGATCCAGCCGGTGGCTCCGGCCGCTCTGGCGCGGGCCTTGAGATCGGCGCCGCTTTCCGTGGTCAGCACGATGATCGGCACCGTCGTGCGATTCGGGCCGCTGCGCAGGGTCTCGATCACCCCGAACCCGTCCATATTGGGCATGTTGATGTCCGTGATGACCACATCGGGCTCCACCTCGGAAAACTGCTCCACGCCTTCGACCCCATCACAGGCCGAATGATATTCGAAACCGGCACCTTCCAGCGAAACCCGAAGCAGGTTCCGGATCGTCCGGGAATCGTCGATGGCGAGCACTTTCGTCGTCATTGCATCGCGTCCTTGTCGAAATGGTCGGGGGCAACGCCGAGCCTTTCGAGCCCGGCGCGGAAGGTTGCGCTCGTCTCGATGAGCTGGAAGGGAACCTGCTCCAGCGCCCATTGCTTCTGGGCCACAAGCAGCAGCTGCAGGCGGTGGGAATCGAGCCGGGCAACTTCCCGTGCTGAAATGCGGATCGGCATGTGGCGGGCGCCGAGCAGGAAAGGCACAAGCGCATCCTCGCCGTTCCGGTTGCGCGCGGGTTCGAGAACATGAAGTTGAAGATCGGTCATCGCGGGTGGGGCACCTTTTTAGCGTCACTCTGCGGGGGCCCGGCGCAACCTCGGGCCGCCCGGTTGCCTCAGAGTGATACGCGCGGTGCATTAACAAAGCGTTCTGGCGCGACGGGATTCTGGACCGCATTTGCGACGGTGCCGCGGGGCAGGGGCCACAGCGGGCCTGCAGGCGGCGCAACGCTCCGGACGAAGCCCGAGGGCTTCCGGAGACATCGACAACAAAGAGGGGGAGGGTCAGGCCGAAACCAAGGAATGCCCTGAAACATATGGAGGCGAGTAGGAGAATCGAACTCCTGTACACGGATTTGCAATCCGCTGCGTCACCACTCCGCCAACTCGCCGTCCGATGTGGTAGGGCGCGTTTAGCTGATCGTCCGCGGGCGTGCAAGCGCTTCTGCCTGCGGCGGCGGGCGAAAGGCAGGGCGGGAGGGGCGCCGGGCTTTGGCGCCTCTCCCGGGGGCAGGCAGGTTAGGGCCAGATGGTCCAGACATAGGCGCAGTATCCCGCCAGCAGCACGGCCCCTTCCCAGCGGGCGATGCGCAGGCCGGTGGCCGCGAAGAGCACCAGCAGCAGCGACACGCCCACCATCAGCAGGTTGTCGAAGCGCACGATCTCGGGCGGGACGGGGGTGGGGGCGATCAGTGCGGTGGTGCCGCCGATGCCGAGGATGTTGTAGATGTTGGAGCCGACGATATTGCCGAAGGCCACGTCGCTCTGCCGCCGGATCGCCGCCATGACCGATGTCACAAGCTCCGGCATGGAGGTGCCGATCGCCACGATGGTCAGGCCGATCACCGTTTCGGGGATGCCGAAGGACTGCGCCAGCGTCACGGCGCCCTTGACCAGAAACGTGCCGCCCAGAATGACCATCACCAGACCGCCCACCGACAGCAGCAGCGGCAGCACCAGCCCGCTGCGGCGCGGCGTGCCCGGGATCACCGCCGGGTCCACGCCTTCGAACGCTGCTGCCTTCTCATGCACCGCGCCATGGGCGGTGCTGGCACTTTCCTGCCGGAAGGCCATCACGATATAGCCCACCAGCGCCAGCACGAAGACCGCGCCCACAACCCGGGTCATCGGCATCACGAAGGCCAGTCCGGCAAAGACTACGGCCACGCCCAGCATCACCATGGCATCGCGCCGGAGCGCCGAGGAGGCGACGGCGATGGGAAACAGGATCGCGGAGATGCCGACGATCAGCAGGATATTGGCAAGGTTCGACCCGACGATATTGCCATAGGCGATGCCCGGCGATCCGCCGAGCGCCGCCTGCACCGAGGTGACAAGCTCGGGCATCGAGGTGCCGAAGCCCACCAGCGTCAGGCCGATCACCAGCGGCGACACGCCCAGCCGTTCGGCGACCTGCACCGCCCCGCGCACCAGCAGATCGCCCCCGGCGATCAGCAGCACCAGCCCGCCGACCAGCGGCAGCCAAATATCCAGCATTCCAAGCTCCCCGTGCCGCGGCTCTGCGGCGGTCGATGATTTCGGCCTGCGGCTCTGGCCGCGCGCCCCGGGGCTAAGTGGCGCTGCGGACGGGAGGTTTCAATGCGCCGCCGCAGAAGATTGTCGCAGCTGTGTCCGAAGCGCCCCCCGATCACGGCACCAGTTGCCGCCGCGCCATTGCCGAGCGGGGCTGCGCCGCTACCTTCCCCGATCAAAGTTCTGCGAGGAGGCCCTGAGCCATGAGCATCAAGACAGTTTTTACCGCCCTCGGGGTTTCTGCCGGGATCACCGTAGGCATGACGCAGGCGGCGCTGGCCGACATCACCGTGTCGTCCAAGATCGACACCGAAGGTGGTCTGCTGGGCAACATCATCGCGCTGGCGCTGGAGGATGCGGGCCTGCCGGTGGAACGCCGCCTGCAGCTGGGTGGCACGCAGGTGGTGCGCGAGGCGCTGCTGGCGGGGCAGATCGACATCTATCCCGAATATACCGGCAATGCCGCGTTCTTCTTCAGCGAGGCCGACAGCGACGTCTGGAAGGATCCCGATGCCGCCTATGAGCGCGCCAAGGAACTGGATGCCGAAGCCAACGAGGTGGTCTGGCTGACCCCCGCGCCCGCCAACAACACATGGGCCATCGCCGTGACCGGCCCTCTGGCCGAGGAAAACAGCCTCTCCACCATGTCCGAGTTCGGCGCATGGGTCGCGGAGGGCGGCGAGGTGAAGCTTGCCGCCTCCACCGAATTTGTCTCGTCTCCGGCGGTGCTGCCCGCGATGGAGGAGACTTATGGCTTTGATCTCTCCGAAGACCAGACCGTGATCCTGTCGGGCGGCGACACGGCAGCCACCATTCAGGCGGCGGCGCGCGGCACTTCGGGCGTGAACGCGGCCATGGTCTATGGCACCGATGGCGGCGTGGGGGCCACCGGGCTGGTGGTGATGGAGGATGACAAGGGCGTGCAGCCGGTTTACGAGCCCGCGCCGATCCTGCGCGCCGCCGTGCTGGAGGAATATCCCGCCATCCCCGAGGTGCTGGGCCCGATCTTCGAAGGGCTGGACATGGCGACGCTGCAGCAGCTCAACGGGCGCATTCAGGTGGGCGGCGAGCCCGCCGAGGCGGTGGCGCGGCAGTATCTGACCGATACCGGCGTGCTGGACTGACGGCATGAGCCTGCGCAGCGGTCTGTCGCCGCCGGGGCTGCTGTTTGCGGTGCTGGGGCTTGGCGCCATGGCGCTGCCCTTCGCCACGCTCAGCGCCAACCGCATCGTGGCGGGGCAGGGGCTGGCGCTGTGGCAGGTGG
Organism: Salipiger marinus; assembly: GCF_035481585.1. Classification (NCBI taxonomy): domain Bacteria; kingdom Pseudomonadati; phylum Pseudomonadota; class Alphaproteobacteria; order Rhodobacterales; family Roseobacteraceae; genus Salipiger; species Salipiger marinus. The sequence goes on from NZ_JAYKSL010000009.1 coordinate 205,440, forward strand.
CCGGACCATGGACCACGGCGGCGGCGCTGGCCGCCATGGCCTTGGCGCTGGGGCTTGGCCTGCGCGGCGGCTGGCCATGGGCGCGGCTCTTGGGCAGCCTTCTGGGGCTTGGCGCGCTGCTGGGGCTTCTGGGCCATGCAGCGCCCCGCCTGCTGGCCGAAGCGGGGGAGTTTGCCCGCGTCTCGCCCGCTGCGGGCGCGTGGTGCCTGCTTCTGGTGTTCATGATGCTGATGGCCGATGCGCTGTCGGTGCTGCGCCCGGGGCCTTGGCTGCGGCTGGGGCTGTTGGCGGGGGCGCTGGCGCTGCTGGCGGCGCTGTTTGCCTCCGGCCTGCTGGCGGATCTGTCGGTGTTTCAGGAATACCGCGCCCGGATCGAAGGGTTCCAGCGCGCGGCGGCGCGGCATGTGGCGCTGGCGCTTGGGTCGCTGCTGGCCGCAGGGCTGATCGGCTTTCCGCTGGGCATCCTGTGCCAGCGCCGCGCGGCGCTGCGGGCGGTGGCCATCCCGGTGCTGAGCTTTCTGCAGACCATCCCCTCGCTGGCCATGTTCGGCATCATGATCCCGCTGCTGTCCTGGGTCGCGGCAAGCGTTCCTGGCGCGCGCGAGCTTGGCATCGCGGGCATCGGCTTTGCCCCGGCCTTTCTGGCGCTGCTGCTGTATTCTCTGCTGCCGGTGGTGGCGAACACCGTGGCGGGGCTCGATGCGGCGCCGCGCGCGGCGGTGGAGGCGGCGCGCGGCATGGGCATGACGCCCGCGCAGCGGCTGCGCAGCGTGGAACTGCCGCTGGCGCTGCCGGTGATCCTTGCCGGGCTGCGCATCGTGCTGGTGCAGAATATCGGGCTGGCGGTGATTGCCGGGCTGATCGGCGGCGGCGGCTTTGGCACCTTCGTGTTTCAGGGGCTGAACCAGACCGCGACCGACCTGATCCTGCTGGGGGCGCTGCCCACCGTGGCGCTGGCGCTGGTGGCGGCCATCCTGATGGACATCCTGGTGGATCTGACCCGCCACAGCCCCGGAGAGGCAAGATGATCGAGATCGACCGCATCACCAAGGTCTATGGCGACACCACCGTGGTCGATGCCGTGTCCATGACGGTGGGCACCGGCACCATCACCGCCATCGTCGGCACCTCGGGTTCGGGCAAGACCACGCTGTTGCGCATGATCAACCGTCTGGTGGAGCCAAGCTCGGGCGAGGTGCGCATCAATGGCGAACCCACGCGCGACACTCCCCCGCATCTGCTGCGCCGCCGCATCGGCTATGCCATTCAGGGGCACGGGCTCTTCCCGCATCACACCGTGGCGCGCAACATCGCCGCCGTGCCGCGTCTGCTGGGCTGGCCGCGCGACAAGATCGCGGCGCGGGTGGACGAACTGCTGGGGCTCTTCGGGCTGGACCCTGCGGAGTTCCGCGACCGCTACCCGCAGGATCTGTCGGGCGGGCAGCAGCAGCGGGTGGGGGTGGCGCGGGCGCTGGCCTCGCGCCCGGATCTGCTGCTGATGGATGAACCCTTCGGCGCGCTTGATCCGATCATCCGCGCCCGTGCGCAGCAGGATCTGCGTGCCATCCAGCAGAAGCTGGGATCCACCATCATGATCGTGACCCATGACATGGACGAGGCCATGAGCCTTGGCGACCGGGTGGGGGTGATGGATGGCGGCAGGCTGGTGCAATACGCGCCGCCGCAGGACATCGTGGCGCGCCCCGCCACGCCCTTCGTGGCCGAGATGGTGGGCGAGGCGGAGCGTCCGCTGCGCTTTCTGTCGCTGATCCCGGTGCGCGATCTGGTGGAACCCGGCGAGGCGGAGGGCGCGCCGCTCTCCGATGCGGCAAGCCTGCGTGACGCGCTGTCGGCCTGCCTGCGCAGCGGGCGCGACGCGGTGCCGGTCACGCGGGACGGCGCGCCAATGGGCCGGGTCACGTTGGCGGCGCTGCGGCGCGAGGCGGCGCGATGCCCGTAAGTTACGGCACCCTCCTGCGCGCGGGTCTTGCGCTGCTGCTGCTGGCGCTGGTGCTCTGGCCGCAGGGATTTGCCCCGGTCTTTGCGCCCTTCGCGCCAGAGGGCGGGCCGGTGATCTACACCCGCGCCTCGCTCTTGTCGCTGTCTCTGGGGCATCTGGGGCTGGTGGCGGTGGCCACGCTGGCCTCCACCGTGGTGGCGGTGCTGCTGGCCATTCTGGTGACGCGGCCCGCAGGGGCCGCCTTTCGCCCGCTGTCGCGCACGCTGACCAATGTGGGCCAGACCTTTCCGCCGGTGGCGGTGCTGGCGCTGGCGGTGCCGGTGCTGGGCTTCGGCACCGGGCCCACGCTGGTGGCGCTGTTCCTATACGGGCTGCTGCCGATCTTTGAAAACGCCATGACGGCGCTGTCGACCCTGCCGCCCCGCACGATGGAGGCGGCGCGGGGCATGGGGCTCAACCGCTGGCAGCAACTCTGGCAGGTGGAACTGCCGCTGGCCGCGCCGGTGATGCTGGCGGGGATCCGGCTTTCGGCGGTGATTGGGCTTGGCACCGCCACCATCGGCTCCACCGTGGCCGCGCGCACGCTGGGCGAGGTCATCATCGCGGGGCTTCTGACCAGCAACACCGCCTTCGTGCTGCAGGGCGGGCTGATCGTGGGCCTGTTCGCGGTGCTGATCTATGACGCGCTGGTGCAGCTGGAACGCCGCCTGACCCCGGGCAGGCCGCGCCCGGCCTGAGCACCGCTTACCACAGCTGCGCGCCCCCGCGCGGGGCAGCCGCGCCGCGCGGCGGCAGGCCGATGTCATACCGCTGCGGGTCGCTCAGGCGGTCCATGGCCTGCGCCGCGCGGTGGCGGGCATCGGCGGCCAGCAGCGCCGCCACCAGCCTTGTCAGCCATCCGGACCGGTGCGGCACGCTCCGGGGCAGGGCCGCCTCCGGCAGGGGATCCAGACGCCAGCAGGCCGGGGCGGGCCAGTCATCGGCAAGGTCGGGGCGGGGGCTGGTGCGGGCCATGGGCTGTCTCCTGTCAGGCGGGACATCTTGACCCGCGTGTGATGCCGGGTAATCTGCGCGGATCCCGTCGCGGCCTGTGCGCGGGCGGGGCGGGGAAGTGTCGCGATTGTCGCAATGGCGCGGGAGCTTCGGTTGGCGGATCATCCGGACACACTCCTTGCCGCCATCGTGCGCAGTTCGCTCAACGCCATCATCGTCGTCGACGAGGCGGGGCGGGTGGTGGAGTTCAACCCGGCGGCAGAATCCATCTTTGGCCATCCGCGCGACGCTGCCATCGGCCGCTCCATCGCCGATCTGATCGTGCCGCCGCATCTGCGCGCCGCTCATCAGAACGGCATGACCCGCTACATGGCCACCGGCGTGCCGCATGTGCTGAACCGCCGGGTCGAGATCGAGGCGATGCGCGCCAGCGGCGAGCTGTTTCCGGTGGAGCTGTCGATCAGCGAAGTCCTGACCGGCGGTGCCCGCCATTTCGCCGCCTCGCTGCGCGATCTGACCCGCGAACGCGCTGCCGAGGCCGCGCGGGACGACAGCGAGGCGCGGCTGCGCGCCTTCATGGATCACGCGCCCATCGGGATGTATCTGAAGGACGGCGCGGGGCGCTACATCATGGCCAATCCGGAGTTTACCCGGGTGTTCGGCCAGCCGCTTGAATCCATCCTTGGCCGCAGCGCTGACGAGCTGCTGAGCCCCGAGGAATCGGCGATGGTGCGCGAGAATGACGCCAAGGTGCTGGAGACCGGCAGGCCGCTGGCGCTGGAGGAATATCTGGACGGGCGCGATGCCTATAGCTGGACGCTGGTGCTGCGCTTCCCGATGTGGTCGGAGGCGGCGCGCGAATGGCGGATCGGCGGGTTCGACATCGACATCACCCAGCTGAAGCTGGCGGCAGCAGAGGTGCAGCGCAGCCAGTGGGCCCTGCTGCAAAGCGAAAAGCTGTCCGCGCTTGGCAAGCTGCTGGCCGGGGTCGCGCATGAGCTGAACAACCCGCTGGCCGTGGTCAAGGCGCAGGCCGAGATGCTGCGCATGGAAACCGAAGGCACCGCGCTTGCCGCCCGCGCCAGCCGCATCGGGCGCGCGGCGGACCGCTGCGTGCGCATCGTGCAGACCTTCCTGTCGCTGGCCCGGCAGCGCCCGCCGCTGCGCGAGACCATCCGCCTGCATGTGATCGTGGAACAGGTGATCGACATTCTGGCCTATCAGCTGCGCGCCACCGGGATCGAGCTGCGGCGCCAGTTTGCCGCCGACCTGCCGCCCACCACCGGCGATCCCGATCAGGTGCATCAGGTGGTGATGAATCTGGTGCTGAACGCCCTTCAGGCCATGGAGCCGCTGCCGCCGGGGGCCGAACGTGTCCTGACCCTGTCGACGGGTCTGGGCGCGCAGGGCGCAAGCCTCTGGCTGGAGGTGGCCGATAGCGGACCGGGCGTGACCGAGGCGCTGCGGGGCCGCATCTTCGAGCCGTTCTTCACCACGAAAGAGCAGGGCAAGGGCACCGGCATGGGCCTGTCCTTTTCCCGCGCGATGATCGAAGGCCATGGCGGCACGCTGGAGGTGGTGCCGGGGCCGGGCGGGGCGCGGTTCCGGATCACCCTGCCGTGGATCGAGGCCGATAGCTCGCAGCCTGCCGCCGCGGATGCGACCCCGCCCGGTGCCGATGCGCGGCGGGTGCTGATCGTCGATGACGAGGCCGAGGTGGCCGAGGCGCTGGCGGATCTGCTGCGGGTGCTGGGGCACCGCGCCGAGATGCGCACCAGCGCCAGCGGCGCGCTTGCCGCTCTGGCCGCGCGCGAGTTCGACGTGATCCTTGCCGATCTGTGGATGCCCGACATGGGCGGGGCAGGGTTTCTGGAGGTGCTGGCCGCCACACATCCGCTGGCGGTGGCACGGCTTGCCTTTGTGACCGGCGATGTTCTGGGCGGCGGGGGGCAGGACATCC
>NZ_JAYKSL010000009.1:210493-232323 GCF_035481585.1 Salipiger marinus
GTCCGGTTCTGGCCAAGCCCTTCGATCTGGAAAGCCTGCGCGCCGTGCTGGCCGAACTGGGCGCGCAGGGCGGCGCGGTTACAGGATGAAATCTGCGGCTTCGAAGTCCACCTCGTAGGGATTGCCGATGCCATAGACCACAAGCTGGAAATCGGCCACGCCATCACCATTGGTGTCGCCCAAGATCTTGATCCCGGCGCCACCCAGTTCGGTCCACAGATCCCCGGCGCTGGTGAAGAAGGGCTTGTCGACAGAGAAGCTGAACGCCTGATTGCCCGCCAGCAGGCTGTTGGCATCGATGGAGGAGAGGTCGATCCTGTCCGCTCCGAAGTCGAAGCCCACAAGCTTGTCATAGGTCGCGCCCGCCGAATCCGACGCGGTGTAGAAGACGAAGCGGTCGGCGCCCTCGCCGCCATAAAGCTTGTCCTGACCCGCGCCACCGGCCAGCAGGTCATCGCCCTCGCCGCCATAGAGCAGGTCATTGCCTGCGCCGCCTTCCAGACGGTCGCTGCCTTCCTCGCCCCTCAGCGTGTCGTGGTCGCCGCCGCCATAAAGCTTGTCGCTGCCGTCGCCGCCGTTCAGCGTATCATTGCCGCCAAGGCCGTAGAAGGTGGAGTTCGCCTTGGCGGGCCCGGACCAGCCTGTGTCCTCGATCACGTTGGCCCCGGCATTGCCGGTGCCGGTATGGTGGGAGGCGGTGTCGAAGGTCAGGTTCTCGACATTGGCGGCAAGCGACAGGCTGGTGGCCTTGGTGATCACCGTATCGATCCCGCTGTTCAAGGACTCGAGGATCTGCGCCGTGCTGTCGACGTGATAGGTGTCATTGCCCAGCCCGCCCTGCAGCAGATCCTTGCCGCTGCCGGTCAGCCGGTCATGTCCCGCGCCGCCATAAAGCACGTCGGTGCCTTCGTTGCCGTCGAGCAGGTCGTCGCCATCCTCCCCCCAGAGCGTGTCATTGTCGGTGCCGCCCGACAGGGTGTCCCCGTCGGTGCCGCCATAAAGCCGGTCTTCGCCGCTGCCGCCCTGCAGCGTGTCATGGCCGCTTTCGCCATAAAGCGTATCCTTGCCCTCCTGACCAAGCAGCAGGTCATTGTCCGCCCCGCCATAGAGCACGTCATGCCCTGCACCGGCACTGAGGCTGTCATTGCCCGCGCCGCCTTTCAGCGTGTCCCAGCCCGCGACGGAGGAGATGGTATTGGCCATCGCGTTGCCGGTCAGGACCGAGCTGAAATACTGCGACACCTGCCCGGTGTTGTAGGCCGATCCCGGCGCCGCCACGATCAGGTCTTCGACGTAATCGGCAAGGGTAAGATGGGCACCGGGCTGCACATACAGCGTGTCATGGCCGCCCGCCGGATCCTCGTAGATCTTGTCGGACTGGAAATCTCCGGTGAACACGAAGACGTCGTCCCCGGTGCCGCCGACCATCGTGTCCGCCAAAGCGTCGGCTCCGCCCCAGATCGTGTCATTGCCCGTGCCGCCGGACAGGTAGTTGGCACCCCACGAGCCATAAAGGTCGTCATTGTCGGCGCCACCATAGAGCTTGTCATCGCCGTCTGAGCCGCTGATCGTGTCATTGCCCTCCTCGCCATGGGCCACGAGTTTCCTGTAGACCAGAAGCTTGTGGGAGGACTGCCAGATCCGGTCATCGCCCGCGCCGCCATAAAAGGTGTCAGAGCCCGACAGGCTCCAGATGGAATCGTTGCCCGCACCGCCATAGGCAAGATCATTGCCGTCCAGCGTCTTGATGCTGTCGTTCTTGGTGCCGCCATGCACCTCGTAGTCGAGGTCGATCAGACCGTCCGTCGGGTCAAAGGTATTCGCGACGAAGGGTTCCAGTGTGATGAGTGTCTTTGGCATCGCTGCCTCCTTGGTTTCGGTCCCGGCGTTCTGGGGCCTTTCGCCCGCGTTTCTGCGACGCGGCGGCGGCGGATATGTCGCAATTGTCGCGGGGCCGTGCGGGCTGCCCTGCGCCGCAATGCTGCGACCGGGGCGGAATCTTTGTCGCAATTGTCGCAACGGCGCTGCGGACAGGTGCAAAGCGGGCAGGGCTGGGCTAGCCTTTGCCGGATAAGCAACAGCTTGGGAGGCCTGATCCATGTCCTCGCGCGCAGGCCATCCCCCGCAGGGCGAAAAGGCGCGGATCATCGTCTGCGACGACGATCCCGACATGCGCGAGACGCTGGTGGAATTTGTCGCCATGCAGGGCTATGCCGTGGAGCAGGCCATCGACGGGGCGACGCTGCGCCGTCTCGTGCCGAAGCTGCGGCCCGATCTGGTGCTGCTGGATCTGAACATGCCGGGCGAGGACGGGCTGTCGCTGGCGCGCTGGCTGAAATCCGACCATCACTGCGCCATCCTGATGCTGACCGCCATGGGCTCGCTTTCCGACAAGGTGGTGGGGCTGGAAATGGGGGCGGATGATTACCTGCCCAAACCGTTCGAGCTGGCCGAGCTGCGCGCCCGCATCCGCGCCGTGCTGCGCCGCACGATGAGCCCGGTGGTGGTGAATGGCCGCCCGCCGGAGCGGATGCGCTTTGGCAGATGCGTGTTCGATCTGGCCGAACGCCAGCTTTTTGACGATGCGGGCAATGGCCTGCCGCTGACGGCGATGGAATATGATCTGCTTTACGTCTTCGCCACCCATCCGCGCCGGGTGCTGAACCGCGACCAGATCCTCGAACTCGCCCATAACCGCCAGTGGGATCCCTATGACCGGTCGGTGGACAACCGCATCGCCCGGCTGCGCAAGAAGATCGAGGTCGATCCCGCCCATCCCCGCGTGCTGCGCACCGTGCGCGGCGAAGGCTACATGTTCGAACCCGGCGATCTGTGACGCCACGCGGCGGCTGCGACAATTGCGACAGGGGCACCTCCCGCGTGACACGCAGCAGGGCAGCAGCCCCGCCTATACCGGACCGCGCAGGGGGCGCATCCCGCGCCCCGTCCCGGTCCGGAGAAATGCCGATGACCCCTGATGACATCCGCCTCGTGCGGCACCATTTCGCCGCCCTGTCCGGTCAGGAGGAGGCGTTTTCGGCGGCCTTCTACGGCCACCTCTTTGCCCTCGCGCCCGATCTGCGCGCCTATTTCCCGCGCGACATGACCGATCAGGGCCGCAAGCTGATGGCGGTCCTGCATTTCGCCATGGCCCATCTGGACCGGGCGGAGACGCTGGCCCCGGCGGTGATCGCGCTGGGCGCCCGCCATGCCGAGTATGGCGTGCGGCCCGATCAGTTCGCGCCGGTGGGGGCGGCGCTGCTGCAGGTGCTGGAGCAGTGGCTGGGCGCCGCCTTTGACGCCCGTGCCCGGCAGGTCTGGACCAGCCTTTACGGCGCGCTGGCCGATCTGATGCGGCAGGGCCTGCTGTCTGCGGCCCCCCGGGCCGCGCGTCTGGCCAAGGCCGCGCCCTAGCGCACGCGGGACAGCCAGTCCGGATCCATCTGCGGCACCGCATCCAGCAGGCGGCGGGTATAGGCCTGCTGCGGGCTGTCAAAGATCTGCTGGCGCGGGCCCTGTTCGACGATGCGGCCCTGCTGCATGATCACCACCTGATCGGCGACGGCGCGCACCGTCGCCAGATCATGGGTGATGAACAGCAGCGTCAGGTCAAGCTCGTCCTGCAGGCGCATCAGCAGGCGCAGGATGCCTTGCGCCACCAGCTGGTCCAGCGCCGAGGTCACCTCGTCGCAGATCAGGAATTTTGGTTCGGCGGCCAGCGCGCGGGCAATGCCGATCCGCTGTTTCTGCCCCCCCGACAGCTCGGGGATGCGGCGGTCAAGGAACTGGCCGGGCGGCATCTCGATCAGATCAATCAGCTCGCGCACCCGCGCCTCCAGCGTGCGGCCAGACAGGCCACGGCAGAACCGGGCAGGGCGGGTCAGGGTCTCGCGCACGGTGTGGCGGGGATTCAGCGCGGTATCGGCCATCTGATAGATCATCTGGATGTCCTGCAGCAGCGCGGGATCGCGGCGGGCATAATCCGGCGGCAGCGGCTGGCCCTGCCACAGCACCTCGCCCGAGACGGGGGGCAGCAGCCCCGCGATCACCCGCGCCAGCGTGGTCTTGCCCGAGCCGCTTTCACCCACCACCGTCGTGGTGCGTCCGGTGGGCAGGCGGACCGACACGTCCTTCAGCACCGTCACCTCGCCATAAGCTGCGGTCAGGTCGCGGCATTCCACCAGCGGCGGCGTGTCGGCGGGCTTTGCCGGACGCTCCAGACTGCGCACGGCCCAGAGCGAGCGGGTATAATCCTGCTGCGGGTCGGACAGGATTTCGCGGGTGCGCTGGGTTTCCACCTCGCGCCCGTCGCGCATCACCATCACGCGGTCGGCCATCTGGCTGACCACGGCAAGATCATGGGTGATGTAGATCGCGGCGGTGCCGAAATGTTCGACGATGTCGCGCATGGCGCCCAGAACCTCGATCTGGGTGGTGACGTCCAGCGCGGTGGTGGGTTCGTCGAACACGATCAGATCGGGGCGGCAGGCCATGGCCATGCCGGTCATCGCCCGCTGCAGCTGGCCGCCCGACAGCTGATGCGGATAGCGCAGGCCGATCTGGTCGGGATCGGGCAGCTGCATCTGGCGGAAGAGCGCGATCGCCTCCTGCTGCGCCTGCGACCGGGAGGCGGTCTGATGCAGCACCGGCGCCTCGGTCACCTGATCCAGCACGCGATGCGCCGGATTGAAACTTGCCGCCGCCGACTGCGCGACATAGGCCATGCGCCGCCCCAGCAGCCTGCGCAGCTTCGCGGGCGACAGATCGGTCAGCGTGACCCCGTCAAACCGCACCGACCCGCCGGCAAAGCGCACGCCGTCGCGCACCACGCCCATGGCCGCCAGCCCGGCAGAGCTTTTGCCCGCGCCGCTTTCGCCCACCAGCCCCAGCACCTCGCCGCGCCGCAGCGTCAGATCGAGCCCGTGCAGGATCACGGTGGGGGATTTCACCGGCCCGGCTTCCAGCCGCAGGCCGCGCATTTCCAGAAGGGGGGTCATCGGGGTGTTGTTCATGTCTTCAGCCCGCTGGCGCGATGCAGCATCCAGTCCACAATGAAATTGATCGCCACCGTCAGCAGCGCGATGGCCCCTGCCGGGATCAGCGGCGTCACGTCTCCGAAGGTGATCAGCGTCGCGTTGTCCTTGACCATGGATCCCCAGTCCGCCGTGGGGGGCTGGATGCCGATGCCCAGAAAGGACAGCGCCGCGATGAACAGGAACACGAAGCAGAAGCGCAGCCCGAACTCCGCGATCAGCGTGGAGGCGATGTTGGGCAGCACCTCGCGCCGCATCAGCCACAGCGTGCCTTCGCCGCGCAGGCGGGCCGCCTCGATGAAATCAAGCCGCACGACATTCATCGCCGCCGCCCGTGCCAGCCGGTAGACGGGCGCGATGTAGATGAAGGCGATCACCGCCACCATGTTGGGGATCGACGCGCCGACGATGGCCAGCATCATCAGCGCAAGGATCAGCGGCGGCACCGCCATCACCACATCGATGGCGCGCGACAGCAGCTGGTCGGTCCAGCCGCCGCGCAGCGCCGCCAGCATACCCAGCACCGACCCCGCGGCAAAGGCCATGCCGGTGGTCAGCATCGCCAGCCCCACGGTGTTGCGGGCGCCGAAGATCATGCGCGACAGCATGTCCCGGCCCAGATTGTCGGTCCCGAGCGGATGCGCGGCGCTCCATGGCTGGAACTGCGCGCCGACGATCTCGGTCTCGGCATAGGGGGCGATCCACGGCGCGCCAAGCGCCACGACGATGGTCAGCGCCACCACGGCCATGCCGAACCATGCGGTGGGCGGGGCGGATTTCAGGGTGGTCGTCACGGTCATCACATTCATCTCGATCAGCCGCGGCGCAGGCGGGGATTGGACAGGATCGACAGGATGTCGGCCAGCACGTTCAGCGTCACATAGGTTGCGGCAAAGAACAGCCCGACCGCCTGCACCACCGGCAGGTCGCGGCTCGACACCGCATCGACCAGCAGCTGCCCCATGCCCGGATAGGAGAACACCGCCTCCACCACCACGACGCCGACGATCAGATAGGCGAGGTTCAGCGCCACGACATTGATGATGGGGGCTGCGGCATTGGGCAGGGCATGGCGCAGGATGATCCGCCAGCGCGGCACGCCCTTCAGCCGCGCCATCTCGATATAGGGGGAGGCCAGCACGTTGATCACGGCGGCGCGGGTCATCCGCATCATATGCGCGACCACCACCAGCATCAGCGTCAGCGCGGGCAGGAAACAGCGATAAAGCGCGTCGCCAAGCGACTGCGCCTCGTCGATGCGCGCCAGCGTCGGGAACCAGCCCAGCTGGATCGAGAAGACGAGGATCAGCACATAGGCGACAAAGAATTCCGGCATGGAAATCGCGCTGAGCGCGCCGACATTCACCCCCCGGTCGAAGATGCCGTTGCGCCAGAGCGCCGCAAGCAGCCCCAGCACCACCGCGACGGGCACGGAGATCACCGCCGCATAGCCCGCAAGGAACATCGTGTTGGCCAGCCGCTGCGACAGCAGATCCGCCACCGGACGGCGCGAGGCCAGCGAATTGCCCAGATCGCCCTGCATCACGCCGCCAAGCCAGTTCAGGTAGCGGACATGCGGCGGCAGGTCGAGGCCAAGCTCCGCCCGCCATGCGGCAAGCGTGTCGGGGGTGGCGGACTGGCCAAGGATCTGCTCGGCCAGATCGCCGGGCTGCAGTTCGATCCCGACAAAGATCAGCGCCGAGACGAGGAACAGCGTGACCACGCCCAGAACAAGGCGCTGCAGGATCAGTTTGGGGACAGGCGACATCGGGTGTTCTCCGCAGGCCGCCCGGCCAAGGACTGGCACGGGCGGCAAGGTGGTGTCAGGGCGACCGGATCCGGTCGCCGCCATGGGGCTGGCGTCAGGCCATCCACCACCGCTCGATGAAGCGGACGCTGTCGAGATCCCACATCTCCGAGATCTGTTCCGGCATCTTGATGCGGGTGCTCATGGCCGAGACATACTGCCCGAACGCCGGGATCAGCGCGCCGCCATCGGTCTGGCACAGCGACTGCATCTCGGCATACATCTCTGCCCGGCGGTCCTGATCCAGTTCCGACCGGGCGCTGACCAGCAGGTCGTTGAAACGCGGATTGCTCCAGCTTGTCTCGTTCCAGTCGGCTTCTGCGGCATAGGCCGAGCTGAACATCAGATCCGCCGTCGGGCGCCCGCCCCAGTAGCTGCAGCAGAACGGGCTTTTCAGCCAGACATTCGACCAGTAGCCGTCATCGGGTTCGCGCGAGACGCTGAGGGTGATATTGGCCGCGCGCGCCGCCTCGCCAAACAGCACCGAGGCATCCACCGCCCCGTTGAAGGCCGCGTCAGAGGTCTGCAGCGTCACGTCAAGACTGTCGAGCCCGGCCTTGGACAGGTAATGCTTGGCCTTGTCCGGGTCATAGGCGTGCTGTTCCAGATCGGCATTGTAAAACCGCATGGAGCTTGCGATCGGGTGGTCATTGCCCACCGAGCCATAGCCAAGCAGGATCTTGTCGACGATGGCCTGCCGGTCGATGGCATGTTTGAGCGCCATGCGCACGTTAACGTCGTCAAAGGGGGCTGCGGTGACGTTCATCGGCATGGTGTAATGCAGCGTGCCGTTCTGGGTATGCACGCGCAGGTTGGGATTGCGCGCCATCAGCGGCAGGGTCTTGAGGTCGGGCCGGTCGATCAGATCCACCTCGCCCGTCACCAGCGCGTTCATCCGCGCCGCAGGGTCACCGACCTTCAGCAGCACCACGCGGTCGAAATGCGCGCGGCCCTGCTTCCAGTAATCGTCGCGGCGGACCAGTTCGATCCGCACCCCCGGCTCGAAGCTTTCGATGACATAGCCGCCGCTGCCGATGCGGCTGTCGGGGTCGATGCGGCCGTCCATGTCCTGACGGATGGTCAGGTGATAGTCGTTGAGGATCAGCGGGAAATCGGCGCTGCCCGCCTTCAGGTCAAAGATCACCACCTTGTCGCCATCGGCGCGGATGTCGGAGATCTGGTCCAGCAGGCTCTTCACGCCGGATTTCGACTCCTCGCCCATATGGTGCCGGATCGACGAGATGACATCGGCCGCCCGCACCGTCTTGCCATCGGAAAAGGTTGCATCGTCGCGCAGCCGGAAGGTCCAGCTGGCGGCATCGGCGCTTGGCTCGAAGCTTTCGGCAAGATCGGGCTGGGCGGTGCCATCCGGGCCGATCTCGACCAGCGTGGAAAACACCGCGTAGCTGATGGCGAACATGAAATCGTTGGAATAGGTGGCGGGATCCAGCGAGTCAGAGCTTTCGCCCTGCGTGTAGCCCACCCGCAGCGTGCCGCCCTTCTTGGGCGTGCTGTCCTGTGCGCGGGCCGCACCCGGCAGACCCATGCCCAGCAGCAGGCCCCCGGCGGCGGCCCCTGCCATGAAATCGCGGCGCGAGGCGCCCCATGTCGAACTGGTCATTGTCAGATCCTCCTCTGTGTATGTGTGGCGGCGGCCCCGTTCCGGGGCGTTCTCAGACCGCAAAAGCGATGGATTTGGTGCGCGTGTAGGCCTCCAGCCCTTCGAGCCCCTTTTCGCGGCCAAAGCCGGATTTTCGGTTGCCGCCAAAGGGCAGCTCTATGCCGCCGGCCCAGTAATCGTTGATCGCGATCTGGCCGGCGTCGATGCGGCGGGCCGCCTTCAGCGCCGTCGAGATGTCCGGCGTGTAGATGCCGGCATTCAGCGCAAAATCGGTCCCGTTGGCGAGCGCTACGGCCTCGTCGATCTCGTCAAAGACCTGAACCGTCAGGACCGGCCCGAAGATCTCTTGTCGCACTGCAGGGTCGTCGGATGCAACACGATCAAGGATGGTGGGGGCATAGAACCAGCCCAGCCCGGTTTCGGGATCCTGCAGGGCATGGCCGCCGGTCACGATCTCGAGCCCGCGATCGCGCGCGGCATCGACATGGGCCGCCACCCGCGACAGGTGCAGCGCGGAATTGATCGCGCCCATGTCGGGATTGCCCAGCCCATGCCCCACGCGCAGCCCGCGCGCACGCTCCACCAGCCGCGACAGCACCTCGTCATGCAGCGAGCGGTGCAGGATCAGCCGCGATCCCGCCGAACAGATCTGCCCCGAATTGGAAAAGATCGCCCAAAGCGCGCCTTCGGCCACCTGATCGGCCTTGGCATCGCCAAAGGCCACCAGAGGCGACTTGCCCCCCAGTTCCAGCGTCAGCCCGGTGACATTGGGGGCGGCGGCGCGCATCACGTCGATGCCGGTATCCACCGACCCGGTAAAGGTGACATGCCGGACACGCGGATCGCGGACCAGCGCCGCCCCCGCCTCGGCGCCGGTGCCGGTGACCACGTTGACCACCCCCGCCGGAACCCCCGCCCGCACCAGCAGGTCGGCGAGCAGCAGCGCGGTAAAGGGCGTGGTTTCGGCAGGTTTCACCACGGCGGAACAGCCCGCCGCCAGCGCCGGGGCGACGCCGCGCACCAGCGTGGAGGTGGGGTAGTTCCACGGCACGATATGGGCGGTGATGCCCACCGGTTCACGGCTGGTGAAGGCCACGGTCGCCCCGCCCAGATCGGGGCTGCGCCCGTCAAGCTTGTCGGCAGCACCCGCGTAATATTCGAAAAGCCGCGCCGATCCCGCGATGTCGCCCTGCGCTTCGGCAAGGGTCTTGCCGCTGTCGAGAGATTCCACCACCGCCAGCAGATCGGCCTCTGCCCGGATCAGCATCGCGACGGCGTTCAGGATGCGGCAGCGCGTGGCGGGGGGCGTGTCGCGCCAGACCGCAAAGCCGCGCTCCGCCGCGCTCAGCGCCCGGTCCACATCGGCGGCGCTTCCGGCGGCAAAGCGGCCCAGCACCTGCGCGCGGCCCGGATCAAAGCTGTCCATCTCGGCGCCGTCGAGCGCGGGATGCAGCGCCCCGTCGATGAAATGCCCCTGCGGCAGATGGGGCAGGGTGCCGGTGGTGCGATAGGTGTGGATCAGATCGGCGGCGGTCATGAAGGAGCCTCGCTGCTGTGATAGGTGGCGCGGGCAAGGAAGTCGGCGGAGATTTCCACCCCCCAGCCCGGCGCGTCGGTGACCGTCAGATGACCGTCGGTCACGGTGTAGGGATCGTTGCGGAACAGCCCCTCCTGCCACGGGTAATAGTCCGGTCCCTCGATGGAGAATTCCAGATAGCGTCCCGGATTGGGCACGGCGCGCAGCAGATGCAGGGTGAACAGCGTGACCAGCGACAGGTTGGCGGCATGGGGCGTGCAGGACAGGCCCGCCGCATCGCCCATCCGCGCCACCTGCATGGCCCGGATCATGCCCCCGACATAAAGGATGTCGGGCTGCACGATGTCCACCGCGCGCAGCGCGATCATCCGGCGCCAGTTGACCAGATCCCAGTCCTGTTCGCCGCCCGCCACGTCAAGGTCCAGCGCGGCGCGGACACGGGCGGTCTGCTCCATCTCCCAATAGGGGCAGGGTTCCTCGAAATGCTCGAAGCCGTGATCCTGCAGCAGCCCGCCCACGGCAATGGCGCGCTCCGGCGAGAAGCCGGAATTGGCATCCGCGAGCAGGCTCGCCTCTCGCCCCATGGCGCGGCGCAGCGCGGGGATGATCGCCTCGGTGCGGCCCGGCCATTCGTCGCGGTCATGGCCGCATTCGGCCCCCACCCGCACCTTGAAGGCGTCAAAGCCGTGGCGGTCGCGCAGCGCCTGCATCCGCCGCGTCTCCTCCTCGGGGGAGATGTCGCGCCGCATCGAGGAGGCATAGGCGCGCACCCGTCCGGGCGTGCCGCCCAGCAGGGTGCAGACCGGCAGGCCCGCGACCTTGCCGCGCCAGTCCCAGACCGCCGTGTCGAGCCCGGCCATGGCGCGGCACAGATAGGTGCCGGGGTATTTGTGTTCGCGTTCGGGGATCTGCGCGATGACCTCTTCCAGCGCGTCGGTGCCGCGCCCCAGCGCCCAAGGCGCCACCTGCCGGTGCAGCACCTGACAGGTGATGTCGGCATTATAGGGCGACACCTGCCCCCAGCCGGAGGCACCATCCTCGGTGGTGACGCGCACGAAGCCCACCAGCGGCGTGGTGAAGGTCTCGATCCGGGTCAGGCGCGGGCCGGTATCTTCGGCGCCGGGGGCGGCGCGCAGCGGGACCGCGCCCGAGGCGGAATAGGGCTGTGTCATGCGTCCTCCAGAATCATGTCGGCGGCGCGCCATGCGACCATCATCGTAGGCGCGTTGGTGTTGGCGGAGGTGAGGTTGGGAAAGACCGACGCATCGACCACGCGCAGCCCGCCGATTCCGTGCACCCTGAGCCGGGGATCGACCACCGAATCTGCGGCGCAACGCCCCATGCGGCAGGTGCCCACCGGGTGAAACACCGATCCGCTGCGGTCGCGGAAATCGGCAAGGATGGCGGCATCGTCCATGCCGCGCAGATCTGCGCCAATGGGTCCGGCGATCAGCGGCGCCATGGCCGCGCTCTGCATGAAGCTCTGGCAGAGCCGCCCGCCCGCGATGACGGCGGCGCGGTCTTCGGCGGTGGCAAGGCTGCCGGGCCGGATCAGCGGCGCATCGCCGGGATTGGCCGAGGTGATGTCGATGCGGCCCCGGCTGGTCGGGCGGGTGGGCGAAAAGCCGATGATGAAGCCCGGAAACGGATCGGGATTGATCACCGTCCGCGTGCCCTTGGGCGTGGTCGTATAGGTCACCGGGTTGAAATAAAGCTGCTGGTCGGGCCGCGCCAGCGCCGGGTCAGAGCGGAAATAGCCGCCGCACTGGTTTACCGACAGCGCCAGCGGGCCGCGCCGGGTCAGCAGATATTGCAGCCCCGCCCGCAGCTTGCCCGACAGCGGCGCCAGCGCGTTGTTCAGCGTGGGTTCGGTAGCGCGGTACAGATAGCTGATGCCCAGATGGTCCTGCAGATGCCCGCCGACATTGGGATTGTCGTCGAGCACGGCAAGCCCCGCCGCGCGCAGCGTCTCGGCGGGGCCGATGCCCGACAGCTGCAGCAGCCGGGGCGAGGTCACGGCGCCTGCCGCCAGCAGGATCTCGCGCCCCGCCCGTGCCTCGGTCACGCGGCCATGGCGGGCATAGCGCACGGCGACGGCGCGGCGCTGTTCGATGCGCAGGCCCTGCACCAGCGCGCCGGTTTCCAGCCGCAGGTTGGGGCGGCGCAGGGCAGGGCGCAGCATGGCGCGGGCCGAGGAATGGCGCTGCCCGCGCCGGGTGTTGATGCGGTAGGCGGCAGCACCTTCGGCATCGGCGGCATTGGGATCGTCGCAGGTGCCAAGCCCCAGATCGCGCGCGGCCTCGAAGAAATGCCGGGTCACCGGGTGGATCTGGTCCGACACGTCCTGCACATGCACCGGGCCGCTGCCCTGCCGCGTGCCGTCCGGGGCCACCTGGGTTTCGATCTGCGCATAGGCGTCGCGGACCGCGTCCCAGCCCCAGCCCTCGGCGCCAGAGGCCTGCCAGTCGTCAAAATCCTCGGGGCGGCCCCGCGCGTAAAGCATCGCGTTGATGGATCCGGACCCGCCCACCACGCGACCGCGCGGCCAGTAATCGCTGCGCCCGTTCAGCCCCTCGTCCGGGGCGGCGCTGTAGCGCCAGTTGACGCGCGGGTGATAGAAGGTCTTGCCATACCCCAGCGGCATGGTGATCCACGGCAGGTGGTCGCGGCCTCCGGCCTCCAGCAGCAGGACCGAATGGCGGCCCGACCGGCTCAGCCGTTCGGCCAGCACGCAGCCTGCCGATCCGGCGCCCACAATGATGTAATCGTACTGCGTCACATGGTCCCCCTGTTGTGCCGCCAGTGTGACAGTTTGACGGCGGAAGGGGCTAACGAATAATAATTTGCCTCAGTATCGAAATTTTTCGCAGAAGGGTCCGCCCCATGTTCAACGATCTGCCGCCCCTGCCATGGCTGCGCGCGTTCGAGGCCAGCGCCCGGCTGGGCAATTTCACCCGCGCCGCGTCGGAACTGAACCTGACCCCCTCGGCGATCAGCTATCAGGTCCGCGCGCTGGAGGCGCAGCTGGGTCAGCCGCTGTTCACCCGGCACCGGCGGGAGCTGCACCTGACGCGGCTCGGGCAGAGCTACCTGCCGATCGTGACGCAGGCCTTTGCGACGCTGAACAATTCCACCGCCGGGCTTTTCGGCAAAAGTCATACGCATACGGTCACGCTGCGCTGTCTCAGTTCGCTGACCATGCTGTGGCTGCTGCCGCATCTGCAGAGCTTCCACCTGACCCATCCCGAGATCTCGCTGCGGCTGCTGTCGACCTCGTGGTCCGAGGATGCCGGGCGCGACGGCATCGACATCGACATCCGCTATGGCGACGGCACATGGACCGATGGCACGGTCTCGCGGCTGATTCAGGGCCGGGTGCTGCCGGTGTCGACGCCCGCGCTGGTGGCGCCCGCCGCCGAGATCGCGACCCGCCCCCTGATCGAGATCACCGGGGTTCTGGACAGCTGGGAGGAGTTTTTCAGCTGCCATGTCCCGGATGTGGACCTGCCGCCGCCCGCGCTGATCGTGGACCAGTCGCTGATCGCGCTTGATTACGCCGCCTCGGGGCGCGGCTATGCGCTGGTGGCCGAGGTGTTTGCCCGGCCCTATCTGCGCGACGGGCGGCTGGTGCCCGCCTGTCCGGAAACCCTGCCCGAACGGCTGGGGCATCACATCGTCATCCCGCACAGCACCAACCTGCACCGTCCCGAGGTGGCAGCCATCGTCGCATGGCTGACCGACTCCGCGACCGAGGCGTGACGGAGCCGGTCTGTGGTGCCCTCAGGCCCGGTTCGCCGGTTGTAGCGCGGCTGAGGAACGGTTAGGGCACGGGCCATGACCTGCGCGGCCCGTCACGCGGCGGCAGGACGCTCCGGATCCGCAACGCAGGATCCGCCGAGGCGTCGCAGGCAAATGTCTGGCAATAGGAGACTTGATGCGCATCCAGATCGACGTGGCCCTGCATTACCGGTTCCAGCGGTCCAACACCGTCTTTCTGGCCCTGCAGGCCGGACAGACCGAGGGGCAGAGGCTCGTGCAGGAGACGCTGGATCTTGGCACGGCCGATGTGACCCGCATCACCGGCGATGCCGGGGTCGGCGAACGGATATGGGCGCGCGTGCCGGGCGACGAGATGCGTCTGAGCTATCGCGCGCTGCTGGACATCACCCGGCGCAGTCAGGTGCTGGACCAGCTGCAGGCCGATCCGCTGCATCTGCTGCCCGGCGAGGCGGTGCCCTATCTGCGCCCCTCGCTTTACTGCCAGTCCGACAAGTTCGTGTCCTTTGTCGAAAAGCGCTTCGGCGGGCTTGGCGGCGGCGCCAAGATCAGCGCCATGCGCGACTGGATCGAGGCCGAGCTGGCCTATGTGCCGGGCAGTTCCGATGCCAGCACCACGGTGCTTGAAACCTTTGCCGGGCGGCAGGGGGTGTGCCGCGATTACGCCCATCTGATGTGCGCGCTGGCGCGGGCGGCGCAGATCCCGGCGCGGATGGTGGCGGTCTACAGCCCCGATGTGACACCGCCGGATTTCCACGCCGTGGCGCAGGTCTGGCTCAGCGGCGGCTGGCATCTGGTCGATGCCACCGGCATGTGCCGCGCCGACACGATGGCGGTAATCGCGGTGGGGCGCGATGCCTATGACGTGGCTTTCATGGAATCGCAGGTGCCTGCGGAAATGCTGTGGCAGTCGGTGCAGGTGTCCCGCGTCTGAGCGGCGGGCCTGCGCTACCAGCGCAGGTGGCGGTGGCCCAGCCACGCGCCAAGCGCGCTCGCAAGGCAAAGTGCCAGGCCATACCAGCTGACATAGAACAGCGGGGAATCCTCGGTGCAGTGCAGCGCATAGCCTGCGGCGGTGCCCGCGCTGGCGGCAAGCCCGGTCAGCGCGCCGGACAGCACCGGACGGGTGGGCGCGCCACGGCGCAGCAGCGCCAGTCCCGCCGCCAGCGGCAGCAGCGACAGCGTGACGACGGAAATCAGGCAGGCCAGCGCGGTCTGCCCCATCAGGTCGGGCAGCAGGCGCTGCGGCGGCAGGTCGATCAGCCGCGCCGCAAAAAGCCCTGCGGCCAGCGCCACCGGCACCAGCAGCGGCCAGAGCGGCAGCCGCGCGCCCGGCCGCACCGAGACCAGTGCCAGCGGCAGCGCCAGCCCCGCCAGCGCCAGCGGCAGCAGCGCCTTGGCGGCGACCACGGGCCGCGCCATCGCCCCGGGATCGGGGCGCAGGCCGAACAGCGCAAAAAACAGCGCCAGCCCGGCAAGGATTGCACCCGCCACGGCCAGCGCCACCAGCGCCGGACGCAGCGGCGCGGGGGCGGGGCGGCGGGCCAGATCGCGGATGAAAGCTTCGGTCGGCGGGGAATTGGTCATCGGTTCATCCTTTCGGCAAGCTGTGACAGGCGCTTCAGCGCGCGGTGCAGGGCGACGCGCGTCGCCCCCGCGCTGAGCCCCAGCCTGCCGCCTGCTTCTTCGGCGCTGTCGCCGTCCAGCGCAATGGCCCGCACCAGCGCGGCGGAGCGGTGATCGATCTGGTCCAGCAGGCGGTCGGCATCGCGCGCGGCAAGCGGCGTGTCGGGCATGTCCTGTTCCAGACTGTCGGCGTAATCGTCAATGGGCAGATGGATCGCGGCATTGCGGCGCCGGAACGCATCCACGATCTTGTAGCGCGCCACCGCGTAAAGCCACGGGCGCACCGGCGAGCCCTGCCGCCAGCTGCCGCGCTTGAGATGGATGGCCAGCAGCACCTCCTGCAGGATGTCCTCGTGCTGATGGGCGGGCAGGGCGGTGCCGCGCGCCCGGATCAGCGCGCGCAGGCTGGGCGAGATCTCGGTCAGGAAGCGGGCAAAGGCCGCGCTGTCGCCCGCATTGGCGCGGGCCAGAAGGGTTTCCCAGCTGGGGTCTTTGTCCAACCCGGCCTCCCGCGCCCTGCGTGCTGTCGCGGGCAGGCTAGCGCGGTCGGCGGGAGTCGCGCAATCTGCCATGCGCGGGGGCGCGTAATCAAGGATGCGCGGGGGCGCGCAATCGGGGATGCGCAAGGGGGCGCAGTCCCGAAGACGCGGCGGCGCGGAGTCCTGCCTGCGCGGCGGTGCTGCGGCGCAGGCGACACAGAGCGCGTCCATCACCGCGGCCCGCAGCCCCGGTCAAGCCGCAGCGCATGATCCAGCGACCAGCGCCCCGGACCCATGGCGACCAGCGCCAGCAGCGCGGCAGCCCAGAGCCCGTGGGTGACCCACGCGCCGGGATAGACGAAGATCTGGATGACCGCCGTCATCGCCAGCAGCCCCAGCGCCGAAAGCCGCGTCAGCAGCCCCGCGATCATCAGGATCGGCAGCAGATGTTCGGCAAAGGTGGCCAGCACGGCGGCGATCTGCGGCGGGATCAGCGGCAGGGCGTATTCCTGTTCGAAGAGATACCATGTGCTGTCCTTGATCGAAAACAGCCCCTCCACCTTGGTGCGTCCGGACTGCCAGAACACCAGCGCCGGAAACACCCGCAGCGCCAGCGCCACGGCATCGCGGGGGATCGCGCCCGCCAGCGCATTAAACCGGCCAAGCGGATGAAGCAGCATGTTCATGGGTCAGACCTTTGCATCGACAAGCGCGCCGTGGCGCATCAGTTCGGGAAGGGTGCGGGCGGGGTCAAACCCGGGATCGGCGGCATGGGCGCGGGCGGCGGCCTCTGCCAGCGGCTGGCCCTGCACCAGCGCCTCGATCAGCGCAGCCTCGCCCGCCGTCACGGCGCGCAGCTGCACCTCATAGCCCGGATCGCGCAGGATCAGCGCGATCTGCGGGCCGCGCGCCAGCGGCAGATCCGCGCCGCCGGGCTGGTTGCGCGCCCAGATCGACACCGCCGGATGTGCCAGCCGCAGCAGGATCAGCGAGGGGTGCAGCCCCAGCCGCAGCGTCTCGGGATCCGCCCCCGCCAGCCGGGCGGGGTGCAGCGGGGCGGCATCGGCGGCGTGAAAGGCGCGGCCCCGCGCATGTTCGATCCGCGCCACGTCGCCCATATAGGGATAGGCGGCAAGCGGCGGAAATCCTTCCAGAAATTCCGGAAACTCCGCGCCCCATTCGGCGGTGACCGGGCTCTGCGGGCGGTGGGTTTCCGCAAAATGCCGGGCCAGAGCCGCAAAAAACGCAGGCCCCACCAGCCGGGCGATCACCGGGAACCGCGCCGCCAGCGCCGCGGTCAGGCTGACGGTGACGTTGTTGCGATAGACGGCAAAGCGCCGCTCGGCCTCGGCGGGGGCGCGGGCAGTCACGCCGGGGGGCAGCGCGCCGCCGCGCAGCGCCGCGTCGAACCGGGCCAGAAACTCAGGATGCGCGGGCATGGCGGACAGCCTCGCGGAGCAGATGGTCGGCCCGCGCCGCCTCGGCGGCCAGCACCGGCCAGTCGGGCAGGTCATTGTCCCATTCCACCAGCGTCGGCAGCGGGCCGGTGCGGGCGATGACCTCGGCGTAAAGCGTCCAGACCGGATCGGCCACCGCCGCGCCATGGCTGTCGATCAGCAGCGGGCCGGAGGGCAGATCCTCTGCCGCGTGCCCGCCCAGATGGATCTCGGCCACCGCCGCCAGCGGAAAACCCGCCAGATAGGCGCGGGGATCGGTGCCGTGATTGGTGCAGGACACAAAGACGTTGTTCACGTCCAGAAGCAGCCCGCAGCCGGTGCGCCGCGCAAGCTCGGCCAGAAACTCGGTCTCGGACAGGGTCGACTGGTCGAACAGCACATAGGTCGCGGGGTTTTCCAGCAGCATCCTGCGGCCCAGCCCCTCCTGCACCTGATCGACATGGGCCGCGACCAGATCCAGCGTCTCTGGCGTATAGGGCAGCGGCAGCAGGTCGTTGAGATAGTCGGCGCCATGGCTGGACCATGCCAGATGTTCGGAAAAGCTGTCCGGCTGGTAGCGGTCGCACAGGGCGCGCAGCCGGGCCAGATGCGCGCGGTCAAGCCCCTGCGCGCCGCCGATGGACAGGCCGACCCCATGGATCGACAGCGCATAAGCCTCGCGGATCGCGGCCAGCTGCACATGCGGCAGCCCGCCCGCGCCCATGTAGTTTTCGGCGTGAACCTCGAAAAAGCCGACGCGGGGCCGGTCGGCGCGGATGGCGGCGAAATGCTCGGGCTTGAACCCGACACCTGCCGCGGCGGGAAGGGCTGTCATGGCGCTGCTCCTGCGGGGGGTGGGGGCTGGGGCGCGGAGCCGATCCGCGCCCCAAGGGGATCAGGCCGGGATGTCGCGGGTCAGCGGCTCCAGCGAGCCCATGCGCGCCATGCCGTCATCACCTGCGGGCAGGTCCATGGTCATGCAGGTGCCTTCGGGAACCAGCGTCCATGCGTTGCCCTGATAATCCACCTTGGAGGTGCCGGCACAGGTGGTTCCGGGGCCAGCCGCGCAGTCGTTCTTGCCGGCAAGCGACACGCCGTAGCATTTTTCCATCGCCTGAGCGTGGACCGGCGTGGTGGCCATGGCGCCAAGCGCACAGGCCAGCGAAGCGCCAAGGATAAAGCGGGGGGTCATCGCGGTCATGTTCATCTCCTTGTCAGACCAGAAGGACTGTCTGCTGCCCTTCACTAGGCAATTCGCAGGACAGGGCCTCGGCGTTACAAGGATCGCGGTTTCGTGATCGGTTGGCGGTCAGCGCTGGCGCAGGATCTCGGCGCGGGGCTGGTCCAGCACCAGCCGCCCCGCCTTCCAGACGGCGCGCACCGGGGCGCCCATGCGCACCGCCATGGCGGGATCGGGCGCATCAAGCAGCACGATGTCTGCGGGTGCCCCGGGGACCAGCGCGCGGTCGCGCCCCATCAGCGCTGCGGGCGCGTCGGTGATCATGGCAAAGGTTTCGGCCATCTCGGCATCCGAGGCAAGCTGCGCGATATTGGCGTAAAGCCCCGCCATGCGCAGCAGCGAGCCATCCCCCAGCGGCGTGAACGGGTTGAGCACGTTGTTGGTGGCCAGCGTCACGGTGACGCCCGCGCGCGCCAAGGCCAGCGCCGGGGCCAGCCCGCGCGGACGCAGGCCCTCGGGTCCGGGCTGGCGCCCGTTCAGGAACAGGTCGGTGGCGGGCAGCACACAAAGCGCCACGCCCGCCGCCTGCATCTGCGCGGCGATGCGGGCCACCTCGTCCGGGGGCAGGGCACCGAGCTTGGTCGCATGCCCCACCGACACCCGGCCCGCCATGCCCCGGGCGCGCGTCTGGGACAGGATTTCGGGCAGGATCGCGCCTGATGGGTCAAGGTCGAAATCGGCGTGGAAATCCACCGCCACCCCGTGCCGTTCCGCCAGATCGAAGATCTGCGTCACATGCGCTACCGGATCGCTGTCGGTATAGGGGCAGCCGCCCAGCAGATCGGCGCCCTCGCTCAGCGCGGCATGCAGCAGATCCAGCGTCTGCGGCTCCTGCGTCAGCCCCTCCTGCGCGAAGGCGCAAAGTTCGAGGTCGATCACATCGGCATAATCGGCGCGCAGCCGCGCCAGCGCGTGAAAGGACCGCAGCCCGGCGCGGGGATCCACCTCGACAAAGCTGCGCATCACCAGCGTGCCATGGCGCACGGCGCGTTCCAGCAGGGCGGCGGCGCGGGTATAGACATCTTCCTCGGTGAAGGCGGCCTTGGCGGTGGCGGTCAGTCGCACGGCCTCGGCCAGCGTGCCCTCGCAGATCGGGCAGCGGTCAAGGATCAGCGCCTTGTCCAGATGGATGTGGCTGTCCACAAACCCCGCGCAGGCCAGATAGCCGCCGCAGTCGCGCCGCGGCAGGTCGTCCTCCAGCGCGCCGGCACCCGGTCCCCGCTCCACGATGCGGCCCTGCGCGATGCGCAGCGACTGCGGCCCGCTTTCGCCCGCAAGGCGCAGATTTTCCAGAATGAAGTCGGTCATGGTTCTGGCTCCGGTGGGGCGGCGCGGCGCCGCGGCTGCTGGTCGGGGCCACCATGGCGCGCAGGCGGGGGGAAGGCAAATGCCGACCGGGCCGGGTCAGGCCCGAGCCTCAGACGTGCCGCGGATCCGGGCAGGGGCGGAAGCGCGTCACTCTCCCTCCCAGTAATCGACCGCGTCTTCCTGCAGGAACGAGGCCGCGATTCGCCGCGCCGCCTTGTCGCCGCCGGGGGCTGCCCCGGCAAAGACGGTGATCTTGCCGCTGTCGGGATATTCCATCACGTCGGGTTCGCGCATCGTGCTGATCGCGAGATAGCACAGGGGCTCGTCCCCGGTGGCGGTCAGCTGATGCGCGGTCTCGGCCCCACCCGCCGGGCAGACCGCCACCATGCCCGCCGCGACCGCATGGGTTTCGGGGCCAAAGCGCAGCGTGCCGGTGCCGGACAGGATCACGAACATCTCGTCATTGGCGTGATGGCTGTGGAAGGGCCATGCCGCCTTGCCGGGCGGCACCTCGACCAGCCGGGCGCCCAGATGGGTCGCGCCAAGCGGTGCCGCGATGGCGGCCATCGCCGCCTCGAAACGGGTGCCATGGTGCTGCGGCGACAGGGTCAGATCGGTCAGGCGGATCACGGGGGACTGGGTCATGGTCAGGGCCTCCTGTCCGGCAGTGAGCACCGGTGGCCGCGTTTTGGCAATCGCGAAATCGGGGCGCGTCCGCGCAGCCTTGACGGCGGGCTGTGGAGAGCCGATGCTGTCCGGGCTTCCGGCAGGGCACCCCATGGCGCCGGCGGCAACCTCCCCCAAAGCACAGGCAGAACCATGAGCGCGCGGTTTTTCGTCATCACCGGCGGCCCGGGATCGGGCAAGACAGTGCTGATTTCGGCGCTGGCCCGTCAGGGTCTGGCCACCATGCCGGAGGCGGGGCGGGCGATCATCCGCGACCAGAGCCGGATCGGCGGCAGCGGCTGGCACGGGTCGGACCGCCGCCTTTTCGCCGAGCTGATGCTGCAATGGGAGTTGCGGTCATGGCACGACGCACAGGCGCTGGAGGGGCCCGTGCTGTTCGACCGGGGCCTGCCCGACGTGGTGGGCTATCTGGAGCTTTACGAGGGCGGTGCCCCCGGCCACATGCACCGCGCGGCGGAGCAGTTCCGCTATCACGGCACGGTGTTCTTCGCCCCGCCATGGCGGCAGATCTTCGCGCAGGATGCCGAGCGGCGGCAGGATTTCGATGAAGCCGTCGCCACGTCGGAGGCGCTGCAGCGCGCCTATGCCGCCGCGGGCTACAAGCTGCTGCCCCTGCCGCTGGCCCCGGTCGCGGAGTGGGCCCGCGTGGTGCTGGACCATATCGCCCGCGCCACAGCCTAGCGCCGCGCAATTTTTTCCCGCGCGGTTGCAGGGATCCCCGGGCCCATAGGCGGCATCGGCACTCGGCCAGGTATGGTAAACCCGGCTCGACAGGGTGGCGGCGCCTTTCCTACGGTCCCGCACATGGCAATGCTTTTCATCACGGTTTCCAACCTCCACCCCGCGCCCGCATCGCGGCGCCTCAGAAGGCGTTGGCGCCGCTCTGCACCATCGGCCCGGTGTCCCTCGGTGGTCTGGCCTGTGGACGTCTGTCCCCCTGCCACGGGTGTCGGGCGGGCCGCTGGGGCACCCGCAGCGGGCGGCGCAGGGTCAGTCCCCCGCGCGGCCCGTTCCTGACCCGTCCACCCTCCGACGGCACCTGCCGCGCGCCCGCAGGGGCTGTGACCTTCCCCCAGTCTTTCCCTTACCAAACAGGATCTTGAGATGAGGCAATTCCGGATCGGTCAGGCGCTGGCTGTCCTGTGGCGCGGCGCGCCCCGGCCTCTGTCATGGGGCGCCGTCTGTCGGGGCGGGGCCACGGCATGACGGGGGCGGGCTGGTCGATCCTTGGCACGCTGTCGCGCCTGCGCGGGCCGTGGCGGGGGCGGCAGTTCGGCGA
>NZ_JAYKSL010000010.1:0-176913 GCF_035481585.1 Salipiger marinus
AAAATCCCGCGCTTTCCGAATGGGTTGAGGACAAGGTGGCGGAGTCTGACCGCCCCGAGCTGACCTCGGCCAGGATCGTGGTTTCGGGCGGGCGCGGCGTCGGCTCCGAGGAGGATTTCCGCATCATCGAGGCGCTGGCCGACAAGCTGGGCGCCGCCGTGGGCGCCAGCCGCGCCGCGGTCGATTCGGGCTTTGCGCCGAATGACTGGCAGGTGGGCCAGACCGGCAAGGTCGTGGCGCCGGATCTGTACATCGCCTGCGGGATTTCCGGGGCAATCCA
The DNA here is from genome assembly GCF_035481585.1 of Salipiger marinus. Classification (NCBI taxonomy): domain Bacteria; kingdom Pseudomonadati; phylum Pseudomonadota; class Alphaproteobacteria; order Rhodobacterales; family Roseobacteraceae; genus Salipiger; species Salipiger marinus. The sequence goes on from NZ_JAYKSL010000010.1 coordinate 281, forward strand.
GCACCTTGCGGGCATGAAGGACAGCAAGGTGATCGTGGCGATCAACAAGGACGAAGAGGCGCCGATCTTTCAGGTCGCCGATTTCGGCCTCGTCGGCGACCTGTTCCAGCTGGTCCCCGAGCTGACCCGGAAAGTCTGAGGCGGGGCCCGCCCTGTCTCAGTCGGCGGTCCAGCCGCCATCCACCAGCAGCGAGGTGCCGGTGACCAGCGCCGAGGCGTCCGAACAGAGATAGACCACCGCCCCCATGATGTCCGCCACCTCGCCGACGCGGCCCAGCTTGATCTTGTCCTCGATCCAGGCGCGGCGGACGGGATCCGCCAGCGTCTGCTCCCCCAGCGGGGTGCGGATGAAGGTGGGGCACAGCGTGTTGACGCGCACACCATGCGGCCCCCATTCGATCGCCATGGATTTCACCATCCCCTCCAGCGCGTGTTTGGAGGCGCAGTAGACGCCACGGTCGATGCCGCCCACATGCCCCATCTGGCTGCCGACATGCAGGATAGATCCGCGCAGGCCTGCCTCGATCATGCGGCGGGCGACGGCGGTGGACAGGAAATAGGCCGCGCGCAGGTTGACGTTCATCACCGCGTCAAAATCCTCTGGCGTGGTGTCGAGCGCCGGGCCATGCCGCGCCATTCCGGCGGAATTCACCAGAATGTCGACCGGATCCGCCTCGGCCAGCGCCGCGCGCATGGCGGCAATATCGGTGATGTCGAGCACCAGCGTCTCGCAGGACAGCCCCTCGCGGGCCATCGCCGCGGCAAGATCCGCCAGCGGACCGGCGCCGCGCGCCACGCAAAGCACATGCGCCCCCGCCCGCGCCAAGGCCGTGGCCGCCCCAAGCCCGATGCCCGAGGTGGCCCCGGTCACGAGGGCGCGTTTGCCATGAAGTGTAAAATCGGGTGATGTCGGCAGCTGCATCGTCGCCCCCTTTCTGGTCGTGAATGCCGGCACGGACGGCCCGGGCGCGCGATCTGGCGCCCGGACCGGCCAGGGTCAGTCGGTGTCGCGATAGGGTGCCGCGCCGCCATAGGGCACGTTGATGCCGCCATAGCGCCGCACACGGATGTTGCACTGTTCGGCATGGCCGACAAAGCCTTCCAGCAGGCACAGGCGCGAGCCATAGGCGCCGATGCGCGCTGCCGCCTCATCGGTGGTGATGCGCTGGTAGCTGTGGGTTTTCAGGAACTTGCCGACCCAGAGCCCACCGGTATAGCGCCCGGCCTTCTTGGTGGGCAGCGTGTGGTTGGTGCCGATCACCTTGTCGCCATTGGCGACATTGGTGCGCGGGCCAAGGAACAGTGCGCCGTAACAGGTCATGTTGTCCAGATACCAGTCATCGCGGTCGGTCATCACCTGCACATGTTCCGACGCGATGTCATCGGCCACCGCCAGCATCTCTTCGTGGCTGTCGCAGACGATCACCTCGCCATAATCCTCCCAGCTTTTGCGGGCGGTGTCGGCGGTGGGCAGGATGTCCAGCAGGCGGTCGATCTCGGCCAGGGTCTGCTCCGCAAGCCTGCGCGAGGTGGTCAGCAGCACGGCGGGGGAGTTGTAGCCATGCTCCGCCTGCCCCAGCAGATCGGTGGCGCAAAGCTCTGCATCCACGGTGTCATCGGCGATGACCAGCGTTTCGGTCGGCCCGGCAAACAGGTCGATGCCGACGCGCCCGAAAAGCTGGCGCTTGGCCTCGGCGACAAAGGCATTGCCCGGCCCCACCAGCATATGCACCGGATCCATGGTTTCGGTGCCAAGGGCCATGGCGCCGATGGCCTGAATGCCGCCCAGCACCCAGATCTCGTCGGCGCCGCCAAAATGCATGGCGGCGATCACCCCGGCATTGGGCTTGCCGCCAAAAGGCGGGGTGCAGGCGACGATCCGCGGCACGCCCGCCACCTTGGCCGTCGCCACCGACATATGCGCCGAGGCAACCATGGGGAACTTGCCGCCGGGCACGTAGCAGCCGACCGACTGCACGGGGATGTTCTTGTGGCCAAGGATGACGCCGGGCAGGGTTTCCACCTCGATATCGGTCATCGACGCGCGCTGCGCCTCGGCGAATTTCACCACCTGCGCCTGCGCGAAGCGGATGTCGGCGATCTCGCGCTCGGTCAGGGTGGCGATCAGCGCCTCGATCTCTGCCGCCGACAGCCGGAAATTCTCGGGGCTGTAGCTGTCGAACTTCTCGGACAGCGCGCGCACCGCCACGTCGCCGCGCGCCTCGATATCGGCAAGGGTGCTTTCGACACTCGCGCGGGTCTGGGCGTCGTCCTGCCGCCGGTCGTCATCGGACCGGCCGCGCTTGAGATAGTCGATGGTCATTGCGGAATGCTCCTGTCGGATGAATGTAAAAGAACCAGAGCCGGGCCGGTCAGCGCCCGACCCCCTGCCGGAACGCGGCGGTGACTGCGGCGCCGCCGCCCTGCATGAGCGTATGTTCAGAGCCCACGACAAAGAAAGAGCCGCCTGCAGAGCCATGCGGCTCCAGCGCTTCGCCGGGCGGGCAGTAAAGCCCGGTCGCCGCCCCCTCTGCCGCAAGGATGGTGCGGGTCATCTCGGCCACCTCGGGGGCGAAGAAACTGTCGAGCCCATGCGCCACCGCAAGATCGGCCCGCCCGATGAACAGCGCGTCAACGCCCTCCACCGCGGCGATCCCGGCATGGTTGATGACGCCGTCCCGATCCTCGATCTGGCAGATCAGCGCCAGTTCGCTGCGGGCCGTCCCCAGATGCTCGGGCAGCGTCCGCCCGGCATAATCGGCGGCGCGGGTGGTGCCGGCAAAGCCGCGCCCGCCCGGACCATAGCTGACGGCGCGCGCCAGCGCCTCTGCCTGCGCCACCGTTTCCACATGCGGCACCATCACCCCGGCGGCCCCGGCATCCAGCACGCTGAGGATCCAGTCCGGCGTCGCCACCGGCACGCGCACCACGATGGGACAGCCGATCGCCCGCCCGGTCATCACCATGGCATCGGTGCTGCCCCGGTCGAAGGGCGCATGTTCGGCATCCACCACCAGAAAGTCGAAGCCCGCGCGGGCCATCACCTCCACGATGATCGGATGGGGCGTTTTCAGAAAGGCCCCCACCAGCGGCTCTCTGGCGGTCAGGCGGGCCCGGAATTCTGCGTTTGTCATGATCTCAACTCCTTTCGCTGCGGTCAGGCAGGCTGCGATGTCGGGGGGGTGGGCTGCAGGGTGACCCTGCGGGAGGCAAGCACGAGCCCGCCGAACACCGCAGCCCCGCTGAGCGTCGCCCACCATGGCGGCATGAGCGCAAGCCCGACCGGCAGCAGCCAGAGCAGCCGCGCGGCCATGCCCCCGGGCAGGCGCGCGCCACCCAGCAGATGCGCCATGGCCAGCACGAACACCGCGCCAGAAATCACCGCGCGGGCGATGGCCATGGCGCCGCCGCCGCCCAGCATGCCGGGATAGGCGATGAACAGCATCGGCAGCGCATAGGCAGTGGCCCCCAGCCGCAGCGTCTGCAGCGCCACCTTCATCCACGGCGCCTGCGCGATGGTGGCGGCGACAAAGACGCCAAGGCAGACCGGCGGGGTGATCACCGACAGCGCCGCGTAATAAAGCACGAACATGTGCACCACGAGCGGGTCGAGCCCCTGCTGGATCAGCGCGGGCGCAAAGACCGCCGCGACCATCACATAGGCCGCCGAGGTCGGCAGGCCCATGCCCGCGATCAGGCAGACCACCGCCATCAGCCCGGCAATCAGCCACAGCTGCCCCTGCCCGATGCTCAGCACCGCCGCCGTGACCGCGACGCCAAAGCCGGTGAGGTTGATCATGGCCACGAAGACTTGCGCGCCGACCAGCAGGATGCCGACGATGACGACCCCCTTGCCGCCCGCCTCCAGCGCGCGCAGGATGATGCCGAAGACGGCGCGCGGATCCTCGCCCTTGCTGATGCGGGCCACCAGCACCGCGACCAGCATGGCGATCATGCCGTAACAGGCGGTCAGTTCGACCGAATTGCCGTTGATCACGCCAAAGGCCAGACCCAGCAGCCCCGCGACGATGGGCGCCAGCCGCGCAAAGCTCATGGCGCCGCGCCAGTCGGGCAGCGTGTCGTCGGTGACCGGGCTGAAGCCCTGCCGCACCGCGATCACATGCACGGTGCTGTAGATCCCAAGATAGAACAGCAGCGCCGGCACCACGCCCGCAAGGGCGATCGCCCAGTAATTCAGCCCCACAAGCTCGGCCATGACAAAGGCCGCCGTGCCCATGATCGGCGGCGCAAGCTGCCCGCCGGTCGAGGCGATGGCCTCCACCGCGCCCGCATAGGCGGGCGGGTATTTCAGGCGCTTCATCAGCGGGATGGTGAAATTGCCGGTGGTGGCGACATTGGCAACGGTGGATCCGTTGATCGCCCCAAAAAACCCGGAGGCAAAGGTCGCGATCTTGGCGGCCCCGCCCGGACGCGACCCGCCAAGCCGCGCCGAAAGGTCAAAGAAAGTCTCTCCGGCGCCGGTATGCAGCAGGATCGCGCCGAACAGCACGAAGGCCGCCAGCGTGGTGGAGGCGACATTGACCAACATCCCCCAGAGCCCGCGATCCGACAGGAAGATGATCTCGGTCAGATAGCCCGCGTCAAAGCCGCGATGCCCGAACTGGCCGGGGATGAGATAGCCGAAAAACGCATAGGCGACGGCGGCGATCACGATCAGCGGGAACACCCAGTTGGAACTGCGCCGCGCCAGCTCCAGCACGCAGAGCAGCGTGCCGAAACCCATCACCATGTCCCAGCCCGTGGCCCAGGGCAGGTCGGTCATGATCGACTCGTAACTGCCGATGATGTAGCTGCCCGACACCGTGACCATGGCGACGATTGCGGCGTCGATGGCGATGCCCAGCGGGCGCCAGCGGCTGCCTTCGAACAGCGGATGCATCAGCACCGCCAGCGCGGTGATCATCATGACGAACAGCGACCGCTGCACCAGCGATTCAAACGGCCCGCTGAACGAGGTGTAGAAGACGAACGCGCCAAGCAGCACGGCCAGAGCGCCGATCGCCGTCTGGCGCAGTCTGGCCGGAGGGGTGGGGGCGTCGGAAGAAACGGTCATCGCGGCACCTTCGCGCAAAGGGGGGGCGGACCGGGCAGCGCGGCGCTGCACCGGTCACAGGACAGTAGGCTGGGGTCAGCCGCCGGTTACTTGAGGTGCTCGGGCACGGTCAGCCCGATTTCCTCGTAATAGCGGATCGCGCCGGGATGCAGCGGGCTGGTCGCGTATTGCAGCGTCAGCTCCGGCAGGTTCAGCCCCTTGACCGCCGGGAAGGCGGCGGCCTGTTCGTCCATGTTCTCCATCACCGCCTTGGTCAGGTCATAGACGGTCTGGTCGTCAAGATCGGGCCGGGCCGAGACGCCGATCATGAAGCCCCACGCCTTGTAGGGGCCGGAATTTTCCATCTCGCCGCCGGGCATCTCCACGATGGAGAGTTCGGGCAGGGAGTCGCGGATCTGCGCCTCCTGCGCGTCGGTCATGCCCAGCACCTGCAGCGGGGTGAAGGCGGCGATGTCGGTGGTCAGCGCGTCAAAGCTGGTGCCGACAGCACTTTTGACGAAGCCTTCGGACCGGTCGTCCTTGATGGCGTTCGCCTGCTCGCCATTGGTGCCGCGCACCCAGTCGGGGGTGACGCCGAGCAGCGCGAACACCTCTTCCGAGGTGGCTTCGGTCGAGGATCCGCGCATCCCGGGGCCGAATTTCTGCCCGTCGAGCGCGGAAAGGTCGGTGATGCCGGAATCGCGGCGCACCACGACATTCTGCGGCGCCAGCGAATAGGCCCAGAGCAGCTTTGATTCCACCGGCCTGCCGTCAAAGGATTTCACCCCGGAATAGGCCTGATAGAGCGTGGAGGTGGTGATCAGCCCGATATCGAGCTGCCCGCGCGACATGCGCTTGAGGTTGTCGACCGTGGCGCCGGTCTCGACCACGGAGGCCTGATAGGTGTCGGGATAGGCCCCGTTCACGATCTGCGCCAGCGACGCGAAATAGGCGTAATGCGCGCTCTGCGAATTGGTGGCGCCAAAGGCAAGCCGGGTTTCGGCGGAGGCGGGCGTGGTCAGGGCAGCGGACAGCGACAGGATCGCCGTCGCCGCAAGGCAACGGAATTTCATGAATCTCCTCCCAAAGAATCCAGAGCCGCCGGTACGGCGGATGCGACAGGACAAGCCACAGATCGGCGGGGCGCTGCAACTCTTGCCTGATTTAATGAAATTATTTCACTAGCCGCTGGCGCGTTCGCGCATCTCGCCGGGCAGGATGCGGATGTCCCCCACCTGCTCGGACCCGTCCGCCGCAAGGATGATGTCCACCGCCTGATCCAGCATCCGGCGCAGCGGCTGGCGCACCGTGGTCAGCCGGTAGGATTCCCATGCCGCCATGGGAATGTCGTCAAAGCCCACCACCGCCAGATCCTCCGGCACCCGGATGCCGCTGATCCGCGCCGCATCCAGCACCGCGATGGCCATGATGTCATTGGCGCAGAACACCGCATCGGGCAGCGGGCGCAGCGTCAGCATCTGCTGCGCCGCGTCATAGGCCTGCCGGTAGCTGAAACCGCCGTCGAACTGATGCGCGATCAGCCGCCCCGCATCCTCCAGCCGGTCACGGAAGCCGCGCCGCCGTTCGATATGGGTCGAGGTGTCAAGCCGCCCGCCGACAAAGGCGATGCGCTGGCGTCCCTGCGCCAGAAACCGCGCCGCGATCATCTGCGCGCCGCCGTAATTGTCGCAGCAGACCGCCATCATCCGGCTGTCCGACTGCACGCGGTTCAGCAGCACCGCCGGCAGCCCGTTCTGCCGGCAGGCCCGCGCCAGCCCGGAGGTCATGGTGGAACTGGCAAGGATCACGCCCTCGGTGCGGAAATCCAGCACCTGCCGGATGATCGTGTCCACATCCTCGGCAGAGGGCACCACATGCACGATGGCCTTCAGCCCGCGCGAGGGCAGCAGCCGGGTCAGCGCATCCACCGCGACCGGATAGAACGGATTCTGCATCTCGCTGACCACCATGGCGATGGTGTTGCTGGCCTGCGTCGCCAGCACCTGATCGACCTTGCTGACATAGCCCAGATCCGCCGCCGCCGCGAAGATCGCCTTGCGCTTTTCCTCGGCAAGGGGCGCGGTGCCGCGATAGGCCCGCGACACGGCAGAGACCGACACACCGGCCCGCGCGGCCACGTCTTTCGCTGTGATCTTTTTCATGCCGCAACGATAGGAAGTTTTTCACGGCATGTGAAATTTTTTCACGCCTGCACGCCCCGGACTGGCGGGGCGTGGCTTTTTTGGCGGCACCCCTAGCGGTACAGCAGCACCGGCGCGCGCACCGTCTGGATCAGCGCGGTGGTGGTGGATCCGATGATCAGCGCGCGGATCCGGCTGTGGCCATAGGCGCCCATCACCAGCAGGTCGGCGCCCGCATCGGTCATGACCTGCGCCAGCACCTCCTCGGGGGAGCCGGGCAGCACGCGGCCCTCTGCGGTCATCCCCGCCCCGGATAGCCGCTGCACCACCTGATCGACATCCTCCCGGACGCCCGCGTCTGCCTCGGCCACGCAGACCACGGTGACCGCAAGCCCCTTGAACACCGGGCTCGCCGCCATCCGGTCCACCGCGACCCGCGCGCTGGCGCTGCCGTCATAGGCCAGCAGCACCGATGTGATCGGGCGGAAATCGCGCGCGGCGACAAAGACCGGCACGCGGGTGCTGCGCACGATCCGTTCCAGATTGGACCCAAGATGACCGGAGGCGAAATCCGCCCCCTCGCCGCGCTTGCCCAGCGTGATCGCGCGGATCTCGGGCTCCAGCGCGCGCACCGCCTCCAGCAGGTCGCCCCGGCGCAGGCGGGTGGTCACCCCGGCCACGCCATCGCGTTCCAGAATGGCCTTGGCATCCTCCAGAATGGCATGGCCGCGCGCCTGCGCCAGCCGCGCGCGGCTTTCGTCCAGCGTGGCCAGTTCCTGCAGCAGCGCCGAGCGGGCGCCAAGCCGCAGCGTGCCCGACAGGTCGCTGGGCGCCGCGCCTTCGCGCCGTCCCAGCACATGCAGCGCCTCGACCTCTGCCCCCAGCCGCCCTGCGATCCATGCGGTGTGATGGCAGACGCTTTCGGAATAGGCGGACCCGTCCAGCAATGTCAGTATCTTGTCCATGTCATCCTCCCTCAGTGGCCCATCAGCTTGTCCAGGGCGCCGGGCTTGTCATGGATGGCAAGCCGGTCAACCAGCGTTTCGGACGCCTCGTTCAGGCCGACCACCTGCACCTCTGCGCCGTCGCGGCGGAATTTCAGGATCACCATGTCCAGCGCCTGAACCGAGCTGATGTCCCAGATATGGGCGCGGCTCACGTCGATCACCACCCGCTCCAGCGGCTCGCGCAGATCGAAGGCATCGGCAAAATCCTCTGCCGAGCCGTAGAACATCTGGCCCTCGACGCGATAGGTGCGCTGCCGTCCGTCCGGCGACAGATCCGACGTGACCCGGAACAGCTGCGCGATCTTGGCGGCAAAGAAGATGCCCGACAGCAGCACCCCCACCAGCACGCCGATGGCAAGGTTGTGGGTGTAGACCACGGTGACCACCGTGGCGATCATCACCACCGAGGACGAGCGCGGATGCGTGCGCAGCGCGGTGATCGAGGACCACGAGAAGGTGCCGACCGACACCATGATCATGATGGCGACCAGCGCGGGCATCGGGATGCGCGCCACCAGATCGCCCAAGCCCACCACGAGGATCAGCAGCACCGTGCCGGCGGTGAAGGCCGACAGCCGCCCGCGCCCGCCGGATTTCACGTTGATGATCGACTGCCCGATCATCGCGCAGCCGGCCATGCCGCCGATGAAGCCGGTGGCGGTGTTGGCGATGCCCTGCCCGATACATTCCTGATCACGGCTGGATTTGGTGTCGGTCAGATCGTCGACGATGTTCTGCGTCATCAGGCTTTCCAGCAGGCCCACCACGGCGACCGCGGCGGAATAGGGGAAGATGATGACCAGCGTCTCGAAATTCAGCGGGATGTCGGGGATCAGGAACACCGGCAGCGTGTCGGGCAGCGCGCCCATGTCGCCCACGGTGCGCACGCCGTCCCAGCCCATGGCCAGCACCAGCACGGTCAGCACGATGATCGTGACCAGCGGCGAGGGCACCGCCTTGGTCAGGCGCGGGAACAGGTAAATGATGGCAAGCCCCAGCGCCACCAGCGCATAGGTCAGCCAGGTGACACCTTCGTTCGCGGGGTTCAGTTCCGGCAGCTGCGCCATGAAGATCAGGATGGCCAGCGCGTTGACGAAGCCGGTCATCACCGATTTCGACACGTAGCGCATGAAGCGCCCAAGCTTCAGCAGCCCGGCGCCGATCTGCAGAAGCCCCGCCAGCACCGTGGCGGCCAGCAAATAGTCGAGCCCGTAGTCGCGTACCAAGGTGACCATCAGCACGGCGGTGGCGGCGGTGGCGGCGGAAATCATCCCCGGCCGCCCGCCGGTAAAGGCGATGAGCACGGCGATGGAGAAGGAGGCGTAAAGCCCCACCTTGGGATCCACCCCCGCGATGATGGAAAAGGCGATGGCCTCGGGAATCAGCGCCAGCGCCACGACAAGCCCCGCCAGCAGATCGCCGCGGATATTGCCGAACCATTGGTGCCGGTAGTCGGTCAATGAAATCATGTTCAGTCCAGGACCCGAGGCGCGGAAGGTCTTTGGCAAGACGGTCCGTCAAGGCCGGTCGGGTTTCGTCAAGATGTTGTCCGGCGGATCGGCGGCCGGAAGAGCCACCCGGATTTTCACCGGGTCCTTGCGCGAATGCCCCGCATAAACGGGATCTGGCCCATGGACACAAGCGCAAATGACCCAAGACCCGGCGCGCCGCGGGCGGGCTGTGGCTTTTTGGGCCACGGGTCTGCGGGGCACACGGAAAATTTGCGCGCCGCGAATTGCCGAGCCTCGCGGGCGCGCCTAAGTGGCGATGATGACATCTTCTCTCCTCCCTCTGGGCCCCGTGCTGTTTCTGGATGATGTGCGCGACGGCCTGCTGCATCTGGCCGCGCTGTTCGTCACCGATCCCGGCCAGACGCCGCCGCCGCTCGACACACCCGACGGGCCGCAGCCGGTGACGCGGCTTGCGGGTTACGATCAGGCCACGGTCTGGCGCGCGCGGTTCACCCTGCCCGCCGACCGGCCCTCCGCCTATGGCTGGGCGGGCGAACGCTATGAGGTGGCGGGGGATCTGACCGGCGACCTGCGGCTGGGATATGTCTCCTGCAATGGCGAGGAAACCGGCGATCTGCTGCGCGAAGGGTCCGAACGCAACGCCATGTGGGCCCGCCTGCGCGAAGAGCACCGCCGCCGCCCGCTGGCGCTGCTGCTGCATGGCGGCGATCAGGTCTATGCCGACGAGGTCACCCATGACCACCCGCTCAGCCATGACTGGCCCGACAGCCTGCCCGATGCGCCCTCGGCCTCGGCGCTGGCGGGGCTGCGCCACCATCTGCGCGAACGCTTCCTGACCCGCTATCTGGCGGTGCTCGCCGCCCCTGAAGCGGCATGGCTGATGGCGCGGGTGCCCTCGCTCATGCAATGGGACGATCACGACATCTGCGATGGCTGGGGGTCGCTGCGCCGCTCGCGGCTGGGGTCGGGGGTGGGCCAAACGCTGTTTTCCGCCGCGCGCGAGGCGGCGCTGCTGTTCCAGCACGGCGCCTGCGACGGGGATCTGCCGCGCCGCTTTGCCGATCCCGCCGGGCATCATCTGGGCTGGGCCCTGCATGCGCCGGGGCTGCGGCTGCTGGCGCCGGATCTGCGGTCCGAACGGACGCGGCGGCAGGTGATGGGGCCGGGCGGCTGGTCGCTGATGGAGGCCGAATCCCGCACCCCCCTGCCCGGCCACACGCTGCTGCTGTCCAGCGTGCCGCTCTTGGGGCCGCGCCTGTCGCTGCTGGAGGCGGTGATGGTCGCCGTGCCAAAGATGCAGAAATACGAGGATGACCTGCGCGACCAGTGGCAGAGCCGCGCACATCGCGACGAATGGCGCCGCATGCTGCAAATGGTGGCCGAAATGGCGCGCCAGCCCGGCCATGCGCTGACCGCCGTCTCGGGCGAGATCCATCTGGCGACGCGGGCGGTGATGGATCTGGGCGAGGGACGCGGGCTGCAGCAGCTTGTCGCCTCCGGCATCGCACACCGGGCGCCGCCTCAGGGCTGGGCACGGTTTCTGGGCACGCTCGCCAGCTTGGGCGAAGGTCCGCTGCCCGGCCATCCCATCCGCATCGGTCGCCTGCCCGGCCAGCGCGGGCGCTATGTGGCCGAACGCAACTACCTGCTGCTGGAACGGCAGGGGGCGGAGTGGCAGGCGCGCTGGGATCTGGAAACCAGCGGCCTGACCGATCCTCTGGCGCTGTAAGGGGCGGGTCATCCCGGCCCTCCGAGCGGCAGGGTCGAGAGCCCGGGCAGCGCCAGCAGCAGCAGCAGGCGCAGCAGTTCCACCGCCAGAAACGGCAGCGTGCCGCGAAAGATCACCGGCGCGGGCACCTCGGGCGCCGTGGCCGCGATGACGAAGAGGTTGAGCCCCACCGGCGGCGTGATCATGCCCAGTTCCACCGCCATCAGCATCAGCACGCCCAGCCACAGCCCCTGCTGGTCGGGGCTCAGGCCGAAGTCGAGCGTCATCAGCATCGGCACCACCACCGGCACCGTCAGCAGCACCAGCGACAGGCTGTCCAGCACGCAGCCCGCCGCCAGATAGGCCAGCAGCACCAGCCCCAGCACCGCCATCGGCGGCAGCCCGGCGGCACCGGCCCAGCCTGCCAGCGCCTGCGGCAGCTGCGACAGGGCCAGCATCACATTGACTATGTCGGCGCCGAACAGGATCACGAAGATCATCGCGCTGGTGGCGGCGGTGTCCAGCAGGCTGTCGCGAAGCCCCGCCCAGCCCAGCTCTCCGCTGCGGAACCCGGCCAGCGCGGTCAGCACGACGCCAAGGCAGGCGGCCTCTGCCGGGGTGAAAAGGCCGCCGTAAAGCCCGCCCAGCACCAGCGCGAAGATCCCCGCCGCGGGACAGATGGCGCGGAGGCTGCGCCAGCGGTCGGCGCTTGGGCAGGGCGGATGGCGCGGCGCGGCATCGGGCCAGATCCGCACCGTGACGGCGATGGCCAGCACGAAACCCGCCACGGCGAGCAGCCCGGGCAGCAGCGCCGCCAGAAACAGCGTGACGATGTTCTGTTCGGTCAGCAGCGCATAAAGGATCAGCACCACCGAGGGCGGGATCAGGATGCCCAGCGTGCCCCCCGCCGCCAGGGTGCCGCAGGCCAGCCCCGCGCCATAGCCGTGGCGGCGCATTTCCGGCAGCGCCACCCGCGCCATGGTCGAGGCGGTGGCGACCGACGACCCCGAGATCGCGCCAAAGAGCGCACAGCCCCCCACCGCCGCCATGGCAAGCCCGCCGCGCCAATGCCCGATCCACGCGCGGCAGGCGGCGAACAGCGCCGCCGACATCCCGCCGCGCGTGGCGAGATGGCCCATCAGCACAAAAAGCGGCACCATCGCCAGATCATGGGACATGAAGCGCGCGGGCCATGCCGTGGCCAGATGCGCGGCGAGCGCCTCCGCACTGGAGAAATGGGCATAGCCAAGCGCGCCGGTTGCAAGCATGGCGAGCCCCAGCGGCGCGCGCAGCGCCACCGCCAGCAGCAGCGCGGCCAGCAGCCAGAGGGCGACCATCCCTCTAGCCTCCCGGCGCGGGCGGGGGCTGCACCCCCTGCCAGAGCGCGATGGCGCCTGCCCCGGCGGCGCCAAGCAGCGCGGGCAGATGGCCCCACCAGAGCGGCAGCGCCAGCAGCATGCTGCGGTCGCCGGTGCCGCGCGTCTCGGCCATGCCGCGCAGCATCACAAGCCAGAGCAGCGCCCAGATCCCCGCCGCCAGCCAGAGCCAGATCCGGTCCAGCGCGGCACTGGCGCGGGGCGGCGCCCCGGCGGTAAAGACGGTGATGACCACATGGCCGCGCCGCAGCTGGCAGAGCGGCAGCACCAGCCCGGCGGCACAGGCGCATCCCATCTCCACCAGTTCGTAATCGCCGCGCAGCCCGCCCCGCCCCAGCGCGCGCAGAACCACCGACAGCGTCACCGCCAGCGCCATGGCGCAAAGCACGGCCCCCGCCGCCAGCGCCGCGCCACGCGCCATCCGGTCGAGCCAGAGGCCCGCCCCGCCCATGGCCTCAGACCCCCGCCGCCAGCAGCGCCTCGGCCCGCGACAGAATGGCAGCGCCGTCAAGCCCCGCCTCCTCCAGCACGCGGATCCAGTCGGCATGGACCGGGATGGCGGCCTCGCGCCAGCGCGCCAGTTCGGCGGCGGGCAGCGCCGTGATGGTGTTGCCCTGCGCCAGCACCACCTGCCGCCCCGCCGTCTCGAACCGGTCGAAGCTGGCACCGATGCGGCGCGACAGATCCGGCCCGCTGAGCCCGTCCAGCACCGCGCGCAGTTCGGCGGGCAGGCTGTCATGGCGGCGCGCGTTCATCAGCAGCACGTTGCTGTTGCCGTAAAGCCCGCGCCCGCCCGGATCGGGTTCGCTGCTGAACCGGGTCAGTTCCTGCAGGCGGAAGGCGGGCACAACTTCGTAGGGCAGGCAGCAGCCGTCGATCACCCCGGTGCTGAGCCCGGTCACCATCTCCGTCACCGGGAAAAACACCGGCTCCGCCCCCAGCCGCGCCAGCAGATCGCCCATGCTGGCGCTGGGGCTGCGGAGTTTCAGGCCGCGCAGGTCGGCGGCCCCGGCCACGGGCGCATCGCGCAGATGCAGCTTGCCCCCGGCATGGACCCAGAAAGCCAGCGGGCGCGTGCCCGCAAATTCCTGCCCGCCAAATTCCGTCATCAGCCGGTGCAGCGCGACCGAGGTCTGTTCGGCGCTGGTCACCATGAAGGGCAGGCCCATGGTTTCGGCCACCGGAAAGCGGCGCGGCGTATAGGCGGGCATCGCCCAGACCAGATCGGCGATGCCGCTGCGCGCCTGATCGGCCAGCTGCGGCGGCCTGCCGCCAAGCTGCATGGCGGGAAAGATCTGCAGATCAATGCCGCCCTCCGACGCCTCCGCCAGCGCCGCAGCCCAGGGTTCGAACACGGCGGTCTGCATCGGCGCCATGGGCGGCAGGAAATGATGCAGGCGCAGCGTGATCCGGGTGCGGCCCGCCCGTGCCGGGGCGGCAAGCGCGGCGCCCAGACCCGCCAGCACCGCGCGCCGCCCGAGGCGCGGCGGGGTCAGCGGCGGAGCGGGCGGGTGTTTGTGCGGGCGGGCATCAGACGGGCGCAAGGCAGGCCTCCTGGATCAAGGCGGATCACTGCCCCCTTGTCACATGCCGGTCCTTGCGAAACTCCTAATCCCCGAGGCTCTCAGATCTGCTGCCCGCGCAGGCGGCGGGTCGAGACCAGATCGAACAGGCCATAAAGCGCCACCACCGCAAAACAGGCGGCAGGCACGAGAAAGGCGGGGGCGGGGCCGAAGGCGTCCAGCGCCGCGCCATGCACCATGGGCAGCACGGCACCCCCGGCGATGGCCATGACCAGCCCCGCCGCGCCGAACTTGGTATCCTCGCCCAGACCTTCCAGTGCGATGCCGTAGATGGTGGGAAACATCAGCGACAGGCAGGCCGACAGCGCCACCACCGCCCAGACCCCGGCCATGCCGGGGCTGAGGGCGGCAAAGCTGGCCAGCGCCACACCCAGTCCCGCCATCCCGGTCAGCAGCAGCGACGGGCGCAGCACCCCCATCAGCCCGACCATGGCGAAGCGCGACAGCAGGAAGACGACAAGGCTTGCCTGCAGATACCAGCCCGCCTGCGCCTCGGTGCCGCCAAGGGCTCCGATCACGTAATGCAGGGTGAAGGTCCATGTGCAGGTCTGCGCCGCGACGTTGAAGAACTGCGCCACCACGCCAAAGGCGTAATGCCGGTTGCGCAGCAGCCGCCGCAGCGTGGCGCCAAAGGCGATGCGGCCCGCCGTGGCGGGGGTGGTTTCGGCCCGGGCGGGCATCGGGCAAAAGGCGATCAGCAGCCAGATCACCAGCAGCACGACGGCAAAGCCCACATAGGGGCCCATCACCGCCGCAAGCTCGGCCTGACGGATCGTGTCCAGCGCCTCGGGGGTCATGGCGGCGCGCTGCGCCTCGGTCGCGGGGTTGAGGTTGGGCAGGATCAGGCTTGCCGACAGCAGCACGCCGATATTGGTGCCCACCGGGTTGAAGGCCTGCGCGAAATTGAGCCGCCGCGTGGCGTTATGTTCGGGCCCCATGGCGATGACAAAGGGATTGGCGGAGGTTTCAAGGATCGACAGCCCGCCCGCCAGACAGAAGAGCGCGAGCAGGAAGAAGCCATAGGTCATGGCAAGGCTCGCCGGGTAGAACAGGAAGGCGCCCAGCACCGCCAGCCCCAGCCCGGTCAGCACCCCGGTCTTGTAGCTGAAGCGCCGGGTGATGAAGGCGGCAGGCAGCGCCAGCAGGAAATAGGCACCGTAATAGGCGAACTGCACCAGCGAGGCCTGCAGCGTCGACATCGAAAAGATGCGCGAAAACACCTGCACCAGCGGGTCGGTCATGTTGGCCGCGACCCCCCAAGCGGCGAAACACAGCACCAGCAGCGCAAAGGGCAGGCCCATGCCCTGATCCACGAACCGGCTGATGAGTCTGCGCATCCCACCCCTCCTTTGGCACATCCGGGGCGGGCCTTAGACCATCCTTGGACAAAGCTCCATAAGCGCGGGGGGAATTTCTAAAAGAAAGTGATTAATTGTCGCGCCCCGCCCCAAAAGGCGGCCACATGCGGGAAAAGATGCCGTCGCGGCGGATCAGCCCGTGATAGGCCGCAGCGCCCATATGCATCAGCACCAGCCCCGCCAGCGCAAAACCCGCCAGCGCGTGCAGCGATTTGGCCAGATTGGCCAGCGGTTCAGAGCGTGGCACCAGCGGCGGCAGGCCAAGCGCATCCAGCGTCTCGATGGGAAAGCCGCCCGCGCGCACGCGGATGTAGCCCAGCACCGGCAGCGCGATCAGCGCGGCATAGATCGCCCAATGCGTGAGGCCTGCGATGCGCGCCTGAGCGGGCGGCAGCGTGGCAGGCAGCGGCGGCGGCGGGTTGCGCCAGCGCCAGACCAGCCGCAGCGCCACCAGCCCCAGCAGCAGCACGCCGGTGTTCTTGTGGAACAGGAACAGCGCGTCCTGCAGCGGGCGCGCGATCCCCTGCTGCACCATTACCAGCCCGGCGGGGATCATGGCCAGCACCAGCACCGCCATGATCCAGTGCAGCAGGCGGGCGGGCAGGCGGTAGCGCGTCATGGCGGGTCCCCGATCTCTGGCATAAGCCGCGCCATGCTAGCACGAAACCGTGAGCCGGCAAACGCGGCGTGAGGCCCACTTGACTGCGCCCGACGCGCGCTAGACCATAGCGAATGGTTCTGATTGTTCCCGAGCCGCCCCGAGGGGCGCGCCGCTGGTTTCCCCGGCCCCGGTCTCTGGGCCCCGTGATCCGATTTGCGCTGGCAGCCGCTGCCGGTGCCCTTGGCGTGGCCGCGCTGGCGGCGGCGCTGTTCGAGGGCGGCACGCTGGTGGCGCTGGCCCTGCATGGCGCGGGGGCGGCGCTAGCCGCCTTGGGTCTGGCGCGCAGCCATCCCCATTCCGCGCTGGGGCTTGCCAATCTGGTGACGCTGCTGCGGATGATGCTGGTGGCGGTGCTGGCCGCCCCCTTGGTGCCCGGCGGCAGTGCTGCGGGCTGGGTCGTGGTGGCGCTGGCCGCCGTGGCGCTGGCGCTGGACGGGGTGGATGGCTGGCTGGCGCGGCGGCAGGGGCTGGCCTCCGGTTTTGGCGCGCGCTTCGACATGGAGGTGGATTCGGCGCTGGCGCTGGTGCTGGCAGCCCTTGCTTGGGCGGAGGGCACGGTGGGGCCGGTGGTGCTGCTGCTCGGCCTGCCGCGCTATGTCTTTGTGGCGGCGAGCCGGGTGCTGCCATGGCTCGACGGCCCGCTGCCCGACCGCCGCTCGCGCAAGCTGGTCTGCGTGGTGCAGATCGCCACGCTGATCGCGCTGCACCTGCCCGGCCTGCCCGCCGCCATGGCCCCGCCGCTGGTGCTGGCGGTGACGGCGGCGCTGCTGTGGTCCTTTGGCCGGGACGTGCTGTGGCTGTGGCGCGCGCGCGGATGATGCTGGCGCTGCGTCTGGCTCTGGCGGCGCTGGTGCTGCATCTGGTGCTGGTGCTGCCCGGCCATCCCGGCGCGCTGACGCCGGGGGCGCTGCTGCTGCTGCCGCTGGAACTGCCGCTGCTGCTGGCCCTGCTGGTGGCGGGGCGGGGCGCGCGCTGGCTGCGCGGGCTGATCGTCGCGGTGCTGATGCTGAGCGTGGCGCTGCGGCTTGCGGATCTGGCCATGGTCACCGCCTTTGCCCGGCCCTTCAACCCGGTGGGCGACCTGCCGCTGGCCGCCGCCGCGCTGAACCTTGCCCAAGGCAGTCTGGGCACGCCGATGACCGTGCTGGCGGTGCTGGCGGCTGTGGGCGCGCTGATCGTGGTGGCGGTGCTGCTGTGGCGGGCCACCGGGGGCTGGGGCCGGCTGCGCCCCCGGTCCCGCCTTCTGCCCGTGGCGCTGACGGCCGCGCTGGCGCTGCTGGTTGTGGCCCAGACCGGCGCCGCCATGGGCCGCTGGCGCCTGCCCGCGGATCCGCCCGGCACCGCCTTTGCCACCCGCCATCTGACCGAACGGCTGGTGCTGGTGGACCGCACGCTGCAGGATCTGCGCGAATTCCGCGCCGCCGCCGCCCGCGATCCGTTCGCCGGGGCGCCGGATCTGCTGCAGGCGCTGGACCGCGACCTGCTGGTGATCTTCATCGAAAGTTATGGCCGTGCCAGCCTTGATGGCCCGCTTTACGCCGACACCACCCGCGCCACGCTGCAGGGTGCGCAGACCCGGCTGGCGGATCTGGGGCTGGCCATGGCCTCGGGCTGGCTCGCCTCGCCGACGCAGGGCGGGCAAAGCTGGCTGGCCCATGCCACCTTTGCCAACGGGCTCTGGGTCAATGACCAGAGCCGCTATGCCGCCGTGCTGGCCAGCGGGCGGCAGACGCTGTTCCACCATGCGGGCCGGTCGGGATTTCCCACGGCAGCGGTGATGCCGCAGATCACGCTGGACTGGCCGGAAAGCGCGGTGATGGGGTTTGACACCATCCTTGCCGCGCAGGACCTGGGCTATCGCGGCGCGCCGTTCAACTGGGTGACCATGCCCGACCAGTATACGCTGAGCGCGATGGACCGGCTGCTGCTGGATCCGTCCCGCGACCGGCCTGCGGTGGTGCAGGTGGCGCTGGTGTCGTCCCACGCGCCATGGGTGCCGGTGCCCGACCCCCTGCCCTGGGAGGAGGTGGGCGATGGCAGCCTGTTCACCCCCATGGCGCTGGCGGGCGATCCGCCCGAGGTGGTCTGGCGCGATCATGACCGCGTGCGCGAGCAGTATCGCAAGGCCGTGGCCTACAGCCTGCGCACCGTGCTGGACTATGCCGCGCGCCATGCCGGGGATGCGCCGCTGATGATCGTGCTGGGCGACCATCAGGCGGCGGGATTTGTCGCGCAGGAAAGCCGCCCCGACGTGCCGGTGCATGTGATCGGCCCGCCCGGTCTGGTGGCGCGGCTGGCGGCGCAGGGCCTGACGCAGGGGCTGATCCCCGCCGCCGATGCGCCGGTGCGGCCCATGGACCAGATGCGCGACCTGATCCTGTCCAGCCTGACGGATCCCGCCCCATGAGCCGGGCCACGCTGATCCGGCTGGCGCAGGCCGCCGTGGCCTGCGCGCTGCTGGTCCTGCTGTGGCGGGTGGCGGACGGGGCGCAGGCGCTGGATCTGCTGCGCGGCGCCGATCCGCTCTGGCTGGGGGCGGCGCTGCTGGCGCTGGCGGCGCAGACCGTGCTGTCGGCGCTGCGCTGGCGGCTGACGGCGGCGCGGCTGGGGCTGCAGATGGGGGCCGGACGGGCGGTGGCGGAATATTACCTTGCCCAGCTTGTCAATCAGGCGCTGCCCGGCGGGGTGCTGGGCGATGCGGGCCGGGCGCTGCGGGCGCGCGGCAGCGCGGGGCTGCTGGTGTCGGGTCAGGCGGTGGTGATCGAACGGCTGGCCGGACAGGCGGCGCTGCTGGCGGCACTGGCGCTGGGGCTGGCGCTCGGCGGGCGGATGCTGCCGCCCGCGCTGCTGCTGCCGGTGCTCATGGTGCTGGGCATCGCCGCGCTGCTGCCGCTGGCGCTGTGGGCGGCGCGCGCCCTGCCCGGTGCCCTGGGCCGCGCCGCGCGCAGCTTTGCCGGGGCCTGCGCCCGTGCCCTGCTGGGCCGCGACACCCTGCCCCGGCAGCTTGGCCTCAGCCTTGGCACCGTGGCCTGCAACCTTGCCGCCTTTGCCTTCTGCGCGCGGGCCACCGGCACCACCCTGCCGCTGGCGGCCATTCTGACGCTGGTGCCGCTGATCCTGCTGACCATGGTGCTGCCGCTGACCATCGGCGGCTGGGGCCTGCGCGAAGGGGCGGCGGCGGCGCTGTTTCCGCTGGCGGGCGCCAGCGCTGCCGCCGGGCTTGCGACCAGCATCGCCTTCGGGCTCATGCTGCTGGTGTCGGTGCTGCCGGGTCTGGTGGCGCTCTGGCCCGTCCCCCGCGCCCGCGCCGACCCGCGACCCTGATGCCATCTTGCCAAACCCGTTCCCCGGCTTAGCCTAAAGACACCCCTCAGGAGGATCCGATGACCCGCCCCGCCCCCTTCAGCCGCCGCCGTTTCCTTGGCACCGCCACCGCCGGGCTGGCCCTGCCCGCCCTGCCCCGCCTTGCCCGCGCGCAGTCCAGCGCCGCGCTGCAGCTGTCATGGCAGCATTCCGTGCAGTTCGCGGGCAGCTATATCGCGCAGGATCGCGGGTTCTGGTCCGAACAGGATCTGGAGGTGACGCTGCTCCCCGGCGGTCCGAACGCGCCGGTGGAGCCGCCGGTGGTGTCGGGCACGGCGCTGATCGGCATTTCCGCCGCCGATTACACCGCCGCCGCCGTGGAACAGGGCGCGCCCTTCCGCATCCTTGGCGTGGCGATGCAGAAGAACCCCTTTGTCATCGCCTCGCTGCCCGACAACCCCGTGGCGCAGCCTGCCGACCTGATGGGCAAGCGCATCGGCATGGCGCTGGCCAATACCCCGGTGCTGCAGGCGCTCTGCACGCTCAACGATGTGGATATCGACCGGATCGAGGTGGTGCCGACCCAGTATTCCGCCCAGCCCCTGCTGGCGGGCGAGGTGGACTGCCTGCTGTGCTGGGAAACCGATCTGCCGGTGGCCATGGCCATGCAGGGGATCGCGGCGCAGACCATGCTGATGGCCGATCACGGCTATGCGCTGCATTCTCAGACCTATATCGCCACGCTTGACAGCCTTGCCAACCGCCGCGCCGAACTGGTGGCGCTGCTGCGCGGCGAGCTGCGCGGCTGGGAGGCCTACCGTCAGGACACCGCTGCCGCCGCCGCCCTGACGCTGCAGATGTACCCCGATGCCGGGCTTGATCTGCCAACGCAGGAACTGCAGGCCGAACGGCAGGTGCCGCTGATGTTCTCCGAAAGCACGGACGAGCATGGCTTCGGCTGGTGGTCCGACGCGGCGGTGGAGGACAATATCGCAACCCTTGCGCTTCTGGGCCGGACGGTGACGCCGGATCTGTGGGACCGCTCCATCCTTGAAGAGGTCCATGGCAGCTGACCGCACAGACCCGCCCGCGGTGATCTGCCGCGCCGTGGCCAAGACCTTTGCCGGGGGCACCGAGGCGGTGCGCCCGCTCGACCTGCGGCTGGAGCCGGGGCAGACCACAGCACTGGTGGGGCCCTCGGGCTGCGGCAAGTCCACGCTTCTGCGGATGATCGCGGGGCTGGAGCCGCCGACCAGCGGCAGCATCGAGATCGGCGGCGCGCCCCCCGCCGAAACCCTGCGCCGCGCCGATCTGTCGGTGGCGTTTCAGGATCCCTCGCTGCTGCCATGGCGCAGCGTGCGCGGCAATATCGCGCTGGCGCTGAGCCTTGCGCGCCGCCCCGCCGATGCCCGCGCCATCGACGAGCTGATAGCACTGGTGGGGCTGGAGGGCTTCGGCGACACCCGGCCCGCGCAGCTGTCGGGGGGGATGCGCCAGCGCGCCGCCATCGCCCGGGCGCTGGTCACCGAACCGCGGCTGCTGCTGCTGGACGAGCCGTTCGGGGCGGTGGATGAACTGACCCGGCAGCAGCTGGCGCAGGATCTGCCCCGGCTCTGGGAGGCGCGCGGCACCACCACCGTGCTGGTCACCCATTCCGTGACCGAGGCGGTGATGCTGTCGGACCGCATCCTTGTGCTGTCGCCGCGCCCCGCCGCCATTGTCGCCGACATCGCCATCGACCTGCCGCGCCCGCGCGCCCCCGGCGATGCCCGCACCGATGCCTTCGCCGCGCTGACCGACGCGGTGCACGAGGCGCTGTCGCAGGGCATGGCGCGGGCAGAGCCGCCCTTGGCCGCGCAATGACGGCACTTGCCCTGCCCGCCCCCGGCCCGCGCCTGCGCGGGCTGCTGCTGACGCTGCTGGCGCTGGCGGGGTGGGAGCTGGCGGCGCGGGCGCTGACCGGCGCCTTCGTGCTGGCAGCCCCCTCGCAGGTGCTGGGCTGGCTCGCCGCCCATCCCGGCCTGATGGCACGGGCGCTGCGCGAGACGCTGACCAATGCGGCGGCGGGCTTCGTGCTGGGCAATCTGGCGGCGCTGGCGCTGGCGGCGCTGGCGCTGCTCTGGCCGCGCGCGCAGGCGCTGGTGACCGGCGTGGCGCTGGTGGTGTTCTGCCTGCCGCTGGTGGCGACCGGGCCGATCCTGCGGGTGATCTTCGGCCCCGGCGCCGGGCCGCAGATCGTGCTGGCGGCACTGGCCGTCTACTACACCACGCTGATCCCGCTGCTGGTCGGGCTGCGCGCGGCGCCTGCCAGCTGGTTCGATCTGGTGCACAGCTACGGGCGCGGGCGCTGGTCGGCGCTGGTGCATGTGCGGGCGCGCGCGGCGCTGCCCTATCTGGTGGCGGGACTGCAGATCGCCGCGCCTGCGGCCTTTCTGGGCGCCATGGTCGGGGAATTCACCGGGGCGGAGCGGGGGATGGGAGTGCTGACCATCCGAGCGCTGCGCGGGCTCGACGTGCCGATGACATGGGCGCTGGCCAGCGTCGCCACCGCCGTGGCGATGCTGGCCTATGTGGCGCTTGGCGCGCTGGCGAGGCGGCTTGCCCCCGACGCGCCGCCGCTCCTGCTGAGCCCGCCGCCCGCCCCGGCCCGGCGGCAGGGGCTGCGCGCGGCGATGCTGGTCTCTGCCGCCACGCTGGCGCTGTGGTGGGGGGCGATCGCCCTGTTTGGCCTCAACCCGTTCTTCGCCAAAAGCCCCACCGATGTCGCCGCCGCCCTGCTGACCGATGCCGATGCGGGCGCCACCCGGGCCAAGCTGGGCGTGGCGCTGGCGGAAACCGCCGCTTTCCTGCTGCCCGGCTATCTGGCGGGGCTGGCGGCGGGGGCGGGGCTGGCCATGGCGCTGGTGCTGGCGCCGCAGGTGGCAGGCCCGGTGATGAGCGCCGCCATCGCCCTGCGCTCGGTCCCCATCGTCACCACCGCGCCGCTGATCGTGCTGGCGCTGGGGCGGGGGGCGGCAGGCACCGTGACGCTGGTGGCGGTGATGGTGTTCTTTCCGACGCTGGTCGCCTGCCTGCACGGGCTGCGCCAGACGCCGGGACAGGTGATGGACGTGATGGACAGCTTCGCCGCCACCCGGCTGACCCGGCTCCTGCGGGTGCGCATCCCCGCCATGCTGCCCGCCTTTTTCGCCGCCGCGCGCATGGCGGTGCCCGCCGCCGTGCTGGCGGTGACGGTGGTGGAATGGCTCGCCACCGGGCGCGGGCTTGGCAGCCTCATGGCGCTCTCCGCCTCGCTGTCGGATTACGACCTGCTCTGGAGCGCGGTGGTGCTGACCACCACGCTCTCCGCCCTCTGCCATGCCGCCGTCGCCCGGGTTGAGGCCCGCGTGCTGCGCCGCTATGCCCCGGAACAGCTGACATGACCCTGCGCCCCGCCACCTTTGCCATCCCCGGCGACATCACCACGCTGACGGGGGGCTACATCTATGAACGCCGCCTGCTCGAAGGGCTGCAGGCGCAGGGGCGCGACATGGCCCACCTGCCCTTGGGCGCCACATTCCCCGCCCCCAGCGATCCCGACATGGCAGAGGCTGTGGCGCGGCTGGCGGCTCTGCCGCCCGACCGCGTTCTGATCCTCGACGGGCTGATCTACGGCTCCATCGCGACCGAAGGGCTGGCCCGGGTCCAGAGCCCGATCGTGGCGATGATCCACCATCCGCTCGCGCATGAAACCGGGCTTGATCCCGCCCGCGCCGCGCATCTCTTCCGCACTGAACGCGACAATCTGGCGCTCGCCGCGCATGTGCTGGTGCCAAGCCCGCATACCGCCGCCCTGCTTGCCTCCGACTATGGCGTGCCGCCCGACCGCATCACCATCGTGCGCCCCGGCACCGACCGTCCCACGCTGCCCCCCTGCCCCGCCGACCCGCCGCTGATCCTGTCGGTGGGCATCCAGCACGCGCGCAAGGGCCATGACATCCTGCTGCGCGCGCTGGCCGAGGTGACCGATCTGGACTGGCAGGCGGTGATCGTGGGCAGCCCCCATGACCCCGCTTTCGCCGCCGATCTGGCACGGCTGCACCGGAGGCTGGATCTTGGCGCCCGCGTCACGCTGGCGGGGCGGGTCAGCGCCGGGGATCTGGCGCAGCACTACAGCCGCGCGCAGATCTTTGCGCTCGCCACCCGCTACGAAGGTTATGGCATCGTCTTTGACGAGGCGCTGGCCCATGGCCTGCCCATCGTCACCTGCGCCACCGGCGCCGTGCCCGATACCGTCCCGGCAGAGGCCGGGCTGCTGGTGCCGCCCGATGACGCGCCCGCCTTCGCCCGCGCGCTGCGCGAGATGCTGCAGGACAGCGCCCTGCGGCAGGCCAAGGCCGGTGCCGCCCTGCGCGCAGGGGATGCCCTGCCCGGCTGGCAGGACACGGCGCGGCGGGCCGGTCAGGTGCTGGACGCGCTGCCGTAACCGCGCCTAATGCGGCACGCTCGACGATCCGATATCGCCGATGGCCAGCACCGGGGCGGCATCCAGATCGCGCGCATCAAGCATCCCCGCCACGCGCTCCAGCGCGGCGACCAGCATCATCTGCTCCCAGCCCTCCAGCGCCTCGAAGGCTTTGACATAGCGCTGCTGCAGCGCGTCGGGGGCTTCGGCCACGGCGGCGCGTCCGCGCGCGGTGATGTTCACATTGGTCTGGCGCCGGTCCACGTCGGAGCGTTCGCGCGCCACATGGCCGCGCGCCACCAGCTTGTCCACCAGCGCCGTGACGGTGGCCTGACTGACCCCCATCTGCTTGGACAGCTCCTTGGGCGTGGCGGTGCCGCCCTTGCCGGACACGATCTGCAGCACGCGCAGCTGCGCGGGCGTCAGGCCGGCGGCACTGGCGAGGTCTCGGGTATATAGCTCTGTCGACCGCAGGATGCGGCGCAGCGCGATAAGGCTTTGGTCGGTACGGTCCATGATCCCTCCGGGAAGTGTCACAGGATCGCACAGAAGGGGGAAATGCTTCAACATGCGAAACATGTAGGGATTTTATTTCGTCTTGCTAATGATTTTTTTCGGAACCCGCGCCAAATGCCGCTTATAGCGTGCTCTAACCGCCTTGAACCATGGTGCTTTTGCGGGGTGCTGCCCCAATTTTTGGCAGTCCAGAGAGGGGGTTGCTTTTTTCGTGGGTCCACTTACTTTGATGGACGAACGAAACAGCCCCGCGAGGACTTCATGCCCAAGGACGTTAACCAGAGCGAAACCCGCACCCCTCTCCTGCGCAAGCCGGAGTCGACCGATGGTGCTGCGATCTGGGAACTGATCAAGGACTGCAAGCCGCTCGACGAGAATTCGATGTATTGCAACCTGATTCAGGCCGACCATTTCGCGGATACCTGCGTGCTGGCGGAACTGAACGGCGAGGTTGTGGGCTGGATCTCCGGCCACATGATCCCTGGCGAGAACGCGCTTTTTGTCTGGCAGGTTGCTGTCAGTGCCAAGGCGCGTGGCCTGGGTCTGGGCAAGACCATGCTGTTTGAACTGCTCAACCGCAAGGAAACCGATGGCGCTGTCGCGATCAAGACCACGATCACGCGCGACAATGACGCCTCGTGGGGCCTGTTCCGCAGCTTTGCCCGTGCCGTTGGCGGCGAGCTGAGCGACGCGCCGCATTTTGAAAAGTCTGCCCATTTCGACGGGCAGCACGACACCGAACACATGGTGACCATCGCCCTGCCCCGGGCAGAGCTTCGCTCTGCTGCCTGATCGGGCGGCGACCGTCACCTTATTCCCCAATTCCCGAAAGGACATCTCATGGCCAAGGACATGACACCCGAGATCTATGCGCGCCGCGAAAGCGAAGCGCGCAGCTACTGCCGCAGCTTTCCCGTGACCTTCACCAAGGCGCAGGGGTCGGTGATGACCGACAGCACCGGGCGCGAGTATCTGGACTTTCTGGCCGGCTGTTCCTCGCTGAACTACGGCCACAACGATCCGGACATGAAGGCCGCGCTGATCGAACATATCAGCAATGACGGCATCTCCCATGGTCTGGACATGCACACCGATGCCAAGGCCGCCTTTCTGGAGGCCTTCGAAGAGATCGTGCTGCGTCCGCGCAACATGGACCACAAGGTGATGATGGTCGGCCCCACCGGCACCAACGCCGTCGAGGCGGCGATGAAGCTCGCCCGCAAGGTGACGGGGCGCACCAATATCGTGGCCTTCACCAACGGCTTTCACGGCATGACCGTGGGCGCGCTGGCCGCCACCGGCAATTCCGGCAAGCGCGGTGGCGCGGGCCTGCCGCTGGCCGGGGTCACCCACCTGCCCTATGAGGGCGCCTTTGGTCCCGATGTGGACACGCTGGCGCAGATCGAGATGATGCTCGACAACCCGTCTTCGGGGCTTGACGCGCCGGCCGCCTTCCTCGTGGAGCCGGTGCAGGGCGAAGGCGGGCTCAACGCCGCCTCCGCCGACTGGCTGCGCGGCATCGCAAAGCTCGCCAAGAAGCACGGCGCGCTGCTGATCGCCGATGACATTCAGGCGGGTCTGGGCCGCACCGGCACCTTCTTCTCCTTCGAGGAGATGGGTTTCCAGCCGGACATGATTCCGCTGGCCAAGTCGCTGTCCGGCATGGGCCTGCCCTTTGCCGCGCTGCTGCTGAAGCCGGAACTGGACGTGTGGAAGCCCGCCGAACACAACGGCACCTTCCGGGGCAACACCCATGCCTTTGTCACCGCCCGCGTGGCGCTGGAAAAATTCTGGAAGGACGACACCTTCCAGAAGGATCTGGCCACCAAGGCCCAGCTGATCGAAGAAGAACTGACCCGCATCGCCGAGATGGTGCCGGGTGCCAGGCTCAAGGGCCGTGGCCTGATGCGCGGCGTCGATGTGGGCTCGGGCGAACTGGCGGGCGCGATCTGCGCCAAGGCCTTTGAACTGGGGCTGATCATCGAAACCTCGGGCGCGGATGACGAGGTGGTCAAGGTGCTGGCGCCGCTGACCACGACCCATGCCCAATTCCGTCAGGGCTTTGCGATGCTGCGCGAAGCGACCGAAGCCTGCCTGACCAAAAACACCAAGATTGCTGCGGAGTAACCCATTATGATCGTGCGTGATTTCAACGAACTGAAGACCACCGACCGGGCCGTTTCGGATGCCCGCTGGACATCCACCCGGATGCTGCTGGCCGATGACGGAATGGGATTCTCCTTCCACATCACCGAACTGGAGGCCGGGTCGGAACACACGTTCCACTACAAGCACCATTTCGAAAGCGTCTACTGCATGGCGGGCGCGGGCTCCATCACGGATCTGGCGACCGGGGAAACCCACCAGATCAAGCCCGGCGTCATGTATGCGCTGAACCTGAACGACAAGCACACGCTGCGCGCCACTGAAAAGCTGGTGATGGCGTGCTGCTTCAACCCGCCGGTGACGGGCACGGAGGTCCATCGCGAGGACGGATCCTACGCCCCGGCGGAGACAGCCTGAGAGGTCCAGATGACCCAGACCCAGCAAAATCACACCGTCGAGAAAATCGGCGGCACCTCGATGTCCCGCGTCAACGAACTGCGCGACACCCTGCTCATCGGTGACCGCGAAGGGGCGGCGCTTTATAACCGCGTGTTCGTGGTCTCCGCCTTTGGCGGGATCACCGACCTGCTGCTGGAGCACAAGAAATCCGGCGAGCCGGGCGTCTATGCCAGCTTCGCCGAGCAGGACAGCGGCCATGGCTGGCAGGATGCGCTGACCCGCGCCGCCGAAGCGATGATCGCGGCGCATGAATCCGTCCTGGATCATCCCGGCGATGTCGAACAGGCGACGGATTTTGTCCGCTCGCGCATCGACGGCGCCCGCAACTGCCTGATCGACCTGCAGCGGCTCTGCACCTATGGCCATTTCCGGCTGGCGGAGCACATGCTGCAGGTGCGCGAACTGCTGTCCGGCATCGGCGAGGCGCATTCCGCCTTTACCACCATGCTGATGCTGCGCCGCGCCGGTGTGAATGCGCGGCTGGTCGATCTGTCCGGCTGGCGCGACGAGGGCGACGTGACGCTGGATGACCGCATCCGGGGCGCCATGTCGGGCATCGATCCCGCCACGGAAATGCCCATCGTGACCGGTTACGCGCAATGCGCCGAAGGTCTGATGCGCGAGTTTGACCGCGGCTATTCCGAAGTGACGTTTTCCAAGCTGGCGGCGCTGACCGGCGCGCGCGAGGCGATCATCCACAAGGAATTCCACCTGTCCTCCGCCGATCCGCGGCTGGTGGGGCCGGAAGCGGTGCGCAAGCTGGGCCGGACCAATTACGACGTGGCCGACCAGCTGTCGAACATGGGGATGGAGGCGATCCACCCCAAGGCTGCCAAGACGCTGCGTCAGGCGCAGGTGCCGCTGCGCGTCACCAATGCGTTCGAGCCTGCCGATCCCGGCACGCTGATCGATGACTGCCCGGCGGAAACCCCGGCGGTGGAGATCGTCACCGGGCTCGACATCATCGCGCTGGAAGTGTTCGAACAGGATATGGTCGGGGTCAAAGGCTATGACGCCGCCATTCTGGACGCGCTGACCCGGCATGACGTGCGCATCGTGTCCAAGGTGTCCAACGCCAACACGATCACGCATTACGTCGACACCTCGCTGAAATCGCTGCGCCGGGTGGAAAAGGATCTGGCCGCGATCTACCCCTCGGCCGAGATCCGGCACCGCACGCTGTCCATCGCCTCGGTGATCGGGCGCGACCTGAGCGGGCTTGCGGTGCTGCAGACCGGGCTTTGTGCCATCGCGGATGCCGGGCTGGAGGCGATCGGCGCCACGCAGGGGCCGCGCAATGTCGACGTGCAGTTCATCGTCGACCGCGACAAGCTGAAGCCGATCATCAAGGCGCTGCATGGCGCCTTCGTGGAGCAGGATCGCGAGGGTCTGTCACGCGCCGCGTGACCGCCCGAGGCTTTGCGACCTTACCGACCGGAAGGACCGGGGCCAGCGCTGGCCCCGGTCCTTTTTGCATGGGCCGTCAGGCGGCGGCGCGCAGCACGGGATCGGTCACCTGGCTGTCCATGTCGAGCGGGCGCAGCGGCGTAAGCCCCCTGCCCTGCAGCGCGCCGTGATAGGCCCGCACCGCCTCTGCCGAAGGGACGGCGCCATCGGCCACGGCGCGCAGCAGGCTCACCAGCGCACGCGGATCCTCTGCCTGCGCGATCCTGCGCCCCAGAAGCGCCAGCCGCCCGCCAAAGCGTTCCGTCTGCGCCACCAGTTCCAGCGCGTCACGCGTCGTGCCCGCCGCCCCGCCCTGCACCCCCAGCACCAGCGAGGGGTCGAAGCTGGCCAGTTCCTCCAGCGCGGCGGGGCCGTTATAGGTCAGGCGCAGGAATTCCGGACGCTCGCGCGAGGTGAGCCCGGCCAGCGCCCGGATCACCGCATCATTGACGAAGCCCCCCACCTGATCGGGCGCCAGCCCGCTGGCCGGGCCGGGATTGCCCACCTCCAGCGCGTGGCGGAAGCGGTGGCGCCGCGCATCCTCGCGGAACTCGGCATAATGGCGCAGCGCCAGCAGATCGGCATCGCGGTCATTGCTGAAGCTCAGCCCATAAAGCCCAAGATCGCATCCCAGCCGCCGCGCCTCTGACAGGCTGGAACTGCGGAAGGGGCGCGGCGGCTCGCGGTCATAACGCGCGCCCCTGAACTGCCAGTGATCGGTGTTGTCATTGGCGCGGACCGCCGGGGTGACACGGCTGGTGTCGTAAAGCCCCCTGCCCTGCACCACCTCCAGCGAACTGAGCGAGGTCAGCATCAGGTCGATCACATCCTGTTCGACCATCTGCTGCACCGTCGCCAGAAATTCGGCCCGGCTGCGCGGACGGCCCGGCGCGCCCCCCTGCCCGGGGTGATGCCCCACCGCCAGCATCGCCCGCGCCAGATCGCCATCGCGCGCGTCGCCCAGAATAAAATCCCCGGCGCGATAGGCGCCATGGCGGATGCGGGACAGCTTTTCATCCAGTCTGAGCACGGAAGACTCCTGTAGCGGCAGCGCGCCATCCTGTGCCTGCAAAGTCTTAACTTTTGCCTAACACCATGCAAAAGTGATGAAGATTCCCAACCGGAGCGCGTCATGACCTGCCCGATCTACCGCCTGCTGGCGCTTGGCCCCGCCCGCACCCGGCGCGAGATCGCCGGGATCTGCGGGCTGTCGCGCGCCACCACCGCCGAGCGGCTGCACCGGCTGCAGCAGGCCGGGCTGGTCCATGAGGGTGCGCAGGCCGCGCCGGAGGGCGGGCGCCCGGCGCGGCTGTGGCAGATCAACGCCACCCATCGCAGCCTGCTGGCGCTGGACCCGACCGAAGGCCGGGCGCGGATCGGGCGCTATGATCTGGACCTGACGCTGCGCGAAAGGCGCGACCTGCCGCTGCCGCCCGGGGCTGACGCCGCGACCCTGCTGGACCTGCTCTGCCCCGCAATCGCGGCGCTGTGTCAGGACGCGCCGCCGGTGGCGGGCGTGGCGCTGGCGCGCGACGAGGCGGCGCAGGAGGCCCTGCCCGGCCTGCTGCGCGCCCGGCTGGGCCTGCCCGTGACCAGTGACCGCGCGGTGGCGCTGATGGCGCTGGCCGAACACCGCCAGCACTGGCCCGACCGGCAGCATCTGGTCTTTGTCGTGGCGGGCACCGGACTGGGCTGCGCCATCCTCAGCGACGGGCGGCTGCTGCGCGGCGCTGGCGATGCTGCGGGCGGGATCGCGCATCTGCGCCATGGCGCGGCCCCGCACCCGCCCTGCCCCTGTGGCCGCAGCGGCTGTCTGGAGGCGCGGGCCAGTGGCTGGGCCATGGCGCGCGATCTGCGCGCGGCAGGTGTGGCCTGCCCCGACACCCCGGCGCTGCTGGCCCTGTGCCACAGCGGCGATGCTCAGGCGCTGCGGCGCGTCGCGAAAGGCGCGCGCCTGCTGGGCATGGCCTGCGGTGATCTGGTGGCGGTGCTGAACCCGCAGACGCTGGTGATCGGCGGGGCGCTGGCGGGGCTTGGTGATGTGCTGCTGCGCGAGATCCGCGCGGCGATCTATCGCCGCTGCCCGCCGCAGATCACCGCCGGGCTCGACATCCGCACCGCGCGCGGCGACCTGCTGGCGCTGACCGGCGCCGCGCATCTGGCCCGCGACGCATGGCTGACCCCCGACAGCACAAAGGCGTAACCCGTGGGTTACGCCTTTGTCCGGAGCGTTCAGACTTCCGTAACCCGCGGGTTACCCCTCGCGCAGCACCGCCTCGAACGCCTCGATGGCGCGCTGCAGACGCCGCCGGTCGACCGAGGAAAAATCCGTCTCCGACAGGATGCGGCATTCGCCCTTGCGCGCGGTGATCTTGGTGGCGCCGACGTGGAATTCGTATTTCACGCTTTTCTGCCGCGCCTCCGGCTTTTCGCGCGCGACATCGGGCGCGGGGCTTTCCACGAAGCGGCGCAGGATCTCTGCCTGATCCTCGGCACTGGCGACCCCGGTCAGCGACTGGCGCAGCCGGGGCGACAGGTCGGGCTGCGCCTGCAGCTTGCGCGCCACATCCACCCCCAGATTGCGCGCCACCGCCTTGGGGAAGCGCAAAGCTTCGCCCAGCTCTTCCAGCAGGAAGACGAAGCTGCGGATGTAGGAGCGTTTCATCTTGTGCAGCGAGGCGTAAAGCCGCCCCACCAGCGCCTCGGCGCTCTGGCCGTCCATCGTGTCTTCGCGGGCGGCGGTGATCGCCACCTGCGCCATCTCGGCAAAGCTCAGATCCTCGCGGATCACATTTTCCTCGACCATGTCGATGTAAAGGTCGATGCGGCTGGCCGCCCCTTCGGCCACCCGCGCGATGGCATGACCAAAGCGGTCATCGCCGGATTCGACCCGCAGCTGCTGCAGCGCGGTCAGACGGCGCCAGCCCTTCTTCAGCTGGTAATTGCCCGCCGCATCGCGGAACACCTCGATCGGTTCTTTCTGCCCACGCTCCCGGATCGAGGCCTTGAGTTCCTCCATCTCGTCAGAGGCCGCGACAGCAGACAGGTCCATCCGGTCGCGGGGCAGGGCATCGATGCGGATCTCGTCCAGCGGCAGCGCCACCAGCACCCGGCCTTCGGACTGCGCGGCGCGGAACGCCTTGGCGTCCTGCGCGTTCTGGCGGCGCTGCTCCACCAGCGACTCAGTGCTTTCGGTCATGCTGCTCGCCGCCTCGCGCACCGCAGCCCCCATCGGGCCCACGTCGCGGCGGCGCGGCGAGACCGGATCCGCCGCGATGGGGCCGAAGCCGAACTTGTTCTTGCCGCTCATGCCTCACCATCCTTTCTGCTGGCTTTTGCTTCCCACGCGCGCAGCACCACCTGCCGGAATTCCGCATAGGCGGCGTCAAAGCTCTGCCGGGCGCGCTTCCATGTCTCGCGCGTCATCTGGCGGTAATCCTGTTCATAGACCGACTGCTGGAACCGCCCCGACTGTTCGACGGCGCGCGTCATCTCGATCGGGTGCTGGCAGACATCGTCGCCGAACACGTTGCGGAAGGCATCCATCATCGCGACATGCAGCGGGTTCGACGCCTCGAACCGGGTCATCAGCAGGCGCACGTCGTCAAAGCGTTTGGGCAGGCGGATGCCGGCATCCTCGGCCACCTTGCCGAACCCGTCGGAAATATCCTCCAGCGCGTCGCCAAGCTGGCCCAGAAAGCTGGTGGTGCTGTCATATTCCCAATAGCCGGGGCCGGAGGGGATATAGAGGATGTCCGCCGCAAAGGCCGCGTTCAGCGACTGGTAGCCGATGGCGGGCGGGCAGTCGAAGATGATGAGGTCATACTGATCCTGCGGCAGCTCATCCAGATAGCGGGCCACGCAGCCGAAAAAGCTCCACGCCTTGTGCATTGCCCGATACTGGGCCGAGGCGAATTCCACAAAGGCGGCATTGGCGCAGCTGGGGATGATGTCGATGGTGGCCCATGCGGTTTTCTGGATGAAGTCCTGAATCCGCTGTGCCCCGATGGACTGCACATCCTCGGGAAGCTCGTCGGCGGTGGGGTAGGGGCAGTCGGCGGGGTCGTCATAGGCGGCGGCGATGCGGTCGGCCTCGCGGCACAGGTCGCGGCACATGATGCCCCAGACGGTGTTCCATTCCTTGACCTCGACCAGCCCCATGGAATGGGTCAGCGTCGCCTGCGGGTCGAAGTCGATGACCAGCACCCGGTAGCCGTCCAGCGCTGCGGCATTGGCCAGATGCTGCGCCACCACGGTCTTGCCGACGCCGCCCTTGAAGTTCGACACTGCCACGCGCATGGCCCGGCCCGGCGGGCGCTTGGGCAGCAGCGTATGGCCCCGGAACCGCACCCGGCGGCGCAGTTCGTTGATCTCGGCCAGCGTGAACCAGCGCTGGCGGCCATCCTCCTCTACCGTGCCCTGCGGCAGCGAGGGGTCATCGGCCAGCTTCTTGCGCAGCGTGTCGGCGGGCACGTCGAACATGAACTGGCTGATTTCCCAGATGGAGAAGGGGCGGAGCGTCTTTTCCTCCGCCGGAGAGAACGTCGCCCGCCGCACTGCCGCCTGCTGGGCGAGGCTGCGTTCGTTCATCGTCTGTAGATCGCTGTGATCGCGCATGACCCTGCTCTTGTTTTCTGCTACTGTCGCCTCAATAACGCGAATTGCCCAAAGTTCAAAATGCCAAGTCCCGAGTTTTTCGTTTTTTCCGTCAGGATTCGGATTAACGCGATTTCTGCGACCCCGCCGCAACAGATAGGGGGACAGATCCGGGCCAATGGGCAGCGATAGGGGGACATCGCAGGGGGGATAAGGGGGCGACAGCCTGTCCCCCATTACCAATATACCGATCTTTTCTTCGTTTTTCAGGAAAGAGCCGCCGATCCCGTTCTTAGCAATTCATTGACAAACGACGGGATAGCTGAACACTGAGGGTCACAGAGGAATCGGCCAAAGCAGCCGGCCCCCTTGAGGCGTGCGAGACAGATCATGGATGCGAAACGGTTCACCGGCCCACAGGCCGGATCCCAGAAATACGACCTGCTGACGGCGCTGGCGGTGGCGGGGCTGTGTGGCAGCCCGGGGTTCCAGACCTCGATGCTGCGGCTGATCGCGCTGGTCACGGCGCGCTACAACTGGGCGCGGGACGAGCTGACCGTGGGGCAGCGGGAAATGGCACGGATGTGGTCGGTGGACGAACGCACGGTGAAACGCGAGCTGAAGCGGCTGACCACGGCGGGGGTGCTGGTGCAGCTGCGGCCCGGGGTGCGGGGCAGGGTGGCCGCCTACCGGCTCGACATGGCCGAGGTGCTGCGGCTCAGCGCGCCACACTGGGACCGGGTGGGGCCGGATTACAGCGCCCGCATGATGGGCCAGATGGGCCGCAGCGAGCCGCCGCAGGCGCCCGAGGACAAGGTGGTGCGGGTCGATTTCGGCGCACGGGTGCCCGCTTCCAGCCCCGCCCCGCTGCCGGTCGCGCCGGCCCCGGCAGCGGCGGATCCGTGGGGGCGCACGCTCGACCGTCTGGCGCGCAGCGAACCTGCCCTGCATCGCAGCTGGTTCGGCGGGCTGCGCGCGGCGGAGTTTGCCGAAGGCGTGCTGCAGCTGACGGCGCCTTCGGGCTTTGTGGCGCAATATGTCATGACGCATCATCTGCGCCCGCTGCTGGGGGCGGCGCAGATGGAATATCCCGGCCTGCGCCGGGTCGAACTCAGGGCGCGCTAACGGATCGCCTCGCTGCGGCGGCGCAGCCGGTGCAGCACCTCCTCGGCGCCGGTCTCTCCCTCCAGACGGCGCCAGCGCTCCAGCAGGGGGGCGCCGGAATTGCGGCAGTGATGCGCCATGGCGGCGCGCGCCGCCGGGGCATCGCGGGCGGCCAGCGCCTGCATGACGGCGGTGTGTTCGTCACGCGAAAACCGCGCGATGTCGGCGGCATTCTGGCGGTTGTTGAGCCGGGTCCATTCGGGATAGCGCAGCCGCACCCGCCAGAACTCCTCCACCATCGAGACGAAGACCGAATTGCCGGTGCTGCGGGCGATGATCAGGTGAAACTCCCGGTCATGCGCCTCGATGCGGGGGAAGGGCAGGGTGGTGTCGCACATGCCCTCGATGCAGGCGGAGAGCGCTGCAAGCCCTTCGTGAGTGATCTCGGTGGCGGCGATGGCGGCGATCTCCGGCTCCACCACGAAACGCGCCTCGACCAGTTCGAAATAGCCGGGCAGGCCCGCCGCCTCCGGCGCGGCGGCGGGCAGGGGGTCGGCCACGAAGGCGCCCGCGCCAAAGCGGGTGACCACATAGCCCATCAGTTCCAGCGCGATCATCGCCTCGCGCAGGGTGGTGCGGCTGACCCCCAGCCGCGCCACCAGATCGCGGTCGGGCGGCATCTTGGCCCCCGGCGCGAAGTCCCCCGCCCGGATGGCGGCGGCAAGTTCCTCCGCCGCCAGCCGGTAGCGTGGGGTCTGCTGGATGGCGCTTAGCATGGTCGGGCCTCAGGCCTTGGGAAGATCGTCTTCAAGATAGGCCCGCACGTTCTCCTCGAAGCTGGCATCGGCGTCCAGCCCCAGCGCCAGCGCCTTGTCGAAGCGGTAATCATAGCGCCAGCCGCGCACGATGGCCGCCACATCGGGCTGGTCTTCCCAGCGGATCAGCTTGGCCGGTTCCGGCCCCGCCACGGCGGTCAGCGCGTCGATCATCTGCCGGATGGACAGGCGCTGCCCCGGCATGGTCATGCAGCGCTGCATCCCCAGCGCCGCCGCCTCCAGCTCGGCGCCCTTGATGAGGTTTTCCACACATTTGCGCGGGCTCAGGTAGAAATGCTCCTGCGTCTCGTCCACCGGGCAGACCGCCTCCTGCCCGTTCAGCGGCTCGCGGATGATCGAGGACATGAAGGAGGACGCGGCCCGGTTGGGCTTGCCCGGGCGCACCGAAATGGTGGGCAGCCGGAAGCCGCGCCCGTCCACATAGCCCTTGCGGGAATAGTCGTTGAGCAGCAGCTCCCCCACCGCCTTCTGCATGCCATAGCTGGTCTGCGGGTTGGGGATGGTGTGATCGGTGATCGGATCCGGCACCTCGCCGCCAAACACCGCAAGCGAGGAGGTGAAGACCACCACCGGGCAGGTGCCCAGCACCCGGGCGCGTTCCAGCACGTTGAGCGTGCCGTGCAGGTTCACCGCCATCCCGGTCTCGAACTCCGCCTCGGCATGGGAGGAGACGATGGCGGCGAAATGAAAGATCACCGTCACCTCCGGCCCGATCAGGGCGTCGACGGCGGCGCGGTCGGTGATGTCGCAGGCGCGGGTTTCCACCGTGAAGGGCGCGTCCAGCGGGGCAGGTTCGGCCAGATCCGCCAGCACCAGCCGGGTGATGGGCTGGCCGCGCAGCGTGGCGCGCGCGGCAAGGCTTTGCGCGACCTTGCGGCCGATGAAGCCGCCGCCGCCAAGGATCAGGATGGTCATGTCGGTCATGTCAGGGAGTCCGGGGTCAGGGAAGGGGGGCGGCACGGCGCCGCCCCCGGGGATGGGTCCGGTCTGAACCGGACCCGCGAGGGCTTAGTCCGTGCCAAGCCCGATGCGGGAGATGAACGCCTTGTGGCTGTCCACCAGCTGCTGCGTGGCGGGGGATTTCTGTGCCCATTCGTCCCAGCGGCCAATGGCGGCGGCCCGGAAGGCGGCGCGGTCTTCGGCGGACCAGTCATGCAGGGTCACGCCCTGATCCGGCAGCGCCGTCACCGCCTCGCCGTTCTGCACCAGCGTGTTCATCACCAGCTTCATGGCCAGCGAATCCATGGCAGAGGTCAGGATGCCGCGCTGCGCGTCGGTCAGCCCGTCCCAGACCGTCTTGTTGCAGGCCAGATGGTCCGAGGACATGGAGTGGAAGCCGGGATAGGTGGTGTGCTTGGCGATGTCATAGATGCCAAGCCCCACATTGTTCGCCAGCGTCGAGGCATCGGCCCCGTCGATGATGCCGGTTTCCAGCGCGGTGAAGATCTCGGTGAAATCCATCACGATGGGGGTGGATCCCAGCGCCGCGAAAATCTCCGATTCCATGCCGGGGGGCGAGCGGAACTTCCAGCCCTTCAGATCCTCGATCCCTGCCAGCGGCTTGGTGGAGTTCATGGATTCCTGCCCGCCCAGATAGGCGCCGACAAATTCCATGCCATGGGCGTTGTAAAGCTCGTTCACCGCCTCGCGCCCGCCGCCATATTGCAGCCATGCCAGATACTGCATCGGCGTGTCATAGCCGCCCATGGTGTCGGCCACGAACTGGAACGCCGCGTCGCGCCCGGTCTGGTAGCTGCCATTGGTCATGTCGCAGTCAAGAATGCCGTTGGCGGAAGCGCCAAACGTCTCTGCCGAGGCGACAACGGCGGAGCTGTAGAACATCTCGATATCGAGCGATCCGCCCGACATGGTTTCCACCTGATCGACAAATTCGGTGATGAGCTTGCCCGAAACGGATTCGGGCGACTGCTGGTTCTGGATGCGCAGCGTGGTGGTCTGCGCGCTGGCCGCACCGGCCAGCAGCGCGGTGCCGGCCAGCAGCATGGCAAAACATCTGGTCATGAGGTCTCCTCCCTACAAACTTCTCCGCGGGCAGCGGTAGCATGGGGATCCCGTGATTGCCAGACAATCCGGCAATCGGGCCAAAAGGTGCCGCCGCAAAAGCGCCGCGCGCCGGGCC
The DNA here is from genome assembly GCF_035481585.1 of Salipiger marinus. Taxonomy (NCBI): domain Bacteria; kingdom Pseudomonadati; phylum Pseudomonadota; class Alphaproteobacteria; order Rhodobacterales; family Roseobacteraceae; genus Salipiger; species Salipiger marinus. Next base: position 37,590 of record NZ_JAYKSL010000010.1, read on the forward strand.
GGGAATACTTGACTGTAAATGTCGGCTATTCTAGTCAACCCGCAGCTGCGCCCCGTGGCGCAGAGCCACGGACCGCGCCCGCGCCTCCGCAGCCATCCCCCCAGACATCTGCGGCGCCTCAGGGCTCCGCCGCTACAGGAGGACACGCATGTCCCTTTCCATGGCCTTCCGCTCCGGCGTCTGCGGCCTTGCGCTTGGCGCGCTTCTGGCCAGCACCGCGCTGGCCGATCCCTTCACCGATCTGGCGCGTGGCTTTGCCGGTGAACTTGCCGCCTCTGGCGAGAACCGCGCGCCGATCGTGCCGGGATCGACCGCCATCGTCTCTGGCGAAGGCTTCGCCCCCGGCCAGCAGGTCGTGCTGCGCCAGAACGGCGTCGCGCTGAATGACGGGGCTGCGGTGACGGCGGATGCCGAGGGCAAGTTCTCCACCACCGTGGCCATCCCCGAAGGCACCGAGCCCGGGCTTTATCCGGTTGTGGCCGAAATCTCCGGCCCGGCCTATGCCAGCACGTTCGAGCTCAAGGTCTCTCCGGATCTGCCCGAAAGCGGCAGCTTCGACGTGACCCAGCGCAAGCTGCCGCGCGGGCTCTATCAGGTCGCCGTCACCCCCGAGGCGCTTTATGTCACCGCCGCCGTGGGCCGCCCGCCGGTCAAGGAAAGCACGCTGCTGAAGCTGGATCCGCAGACGCTGGACACGCTGGCCGAAATCACCCCCGCCGCCGCCCCGGCCCGTGCCGATGGCAGCGAGGGCGGGGTCTTTGCGGTCTATGGCGTGGGGGTCGACCAGCAGAATGGCCGGGTCTGGGTCACCAACACCCGTCAGGACACCGTCGCCGTCTACAGCGCCGAGGATCTGTCGCTGGTCAAGCAGTTCGACGTGGACGCGGTGCCGCATCCGCGCGATGCCGTGGCCATGGGCGGGCGCGTCTATGTCAGCGCCACGTTCGAATCCGTGGTGCATGTCTTTGACGGCGCCACCATGGAAGAACTGGCGCCGATCACCCTGACCTCCGGCAAGCGGCGCGAGGATTTCGCCTCCGCCACGCTGCATGTGGACGAGGCCAGCAACCAGCTGTTCGTGGTCAGCCTTGGCACGGATGAGGTGGCCGTGGTCGATCTGGACAGCGGCGAACAGACGGCGGTCTATCCGCTGCCCGGCTCCAAAAGCACCATCGGCGTGGGCTTTGATCCCGACACTGGCCGCATCTTCACCGCCGCGCAGGGCAGCGACAACGTGACCATCCTTGATGCCGAGAGCGGCGAGGTGGTGGCCGATGTCGCCGTGGGGGCCAACCCGCTCAACGTGGTCTATGACACGCAAAGCGATCTGGCCTGGGTGTCGGTGCGCGGGTCGGGCACGCTGGTGGCGCTGACCGCCGAGGGCGAGATCGTCGGCAACCTGCCCATCGGCCCGCTCGCCAACCACGCGGCGCTGGATGGCGCGGGCGGGGTCTATGTGGTCAACAAAAGCCGGGGCGCCGAAGATCCCTCTGGCGATCAGATCAGCCACGTCGTGCCGAAGGGCTAAGCCTGCGGCCCGGCTGACGGGGCAGGGACAGGGGCAGCGGGGACATCCCCCCGCTGCCCTTTTTGCTGCGCGCCTGCGGCGGGGCAGGGGGGATACGGGAAAGCCGCCGCAGGGTGACCCGCGGCGGCTGTGTCTTGTCGTCTGGCGCGGCCTACTGGCCCTTGATGGTGATGGTGTAATCGCTGCGCGCGCCGCGTGGCGGCGGCGGGAAGGGCGCGGCGCGGCGGATCACCTGCAGTGCGGCATTGTCCAGCGCCGCCGATCCGGAACTGCGCGCCAGCGACGCGCCCGCCAGCCCGCCATTGGCGGCGATCCGGAAGGCCACCACCGCCTCGCCCCGGCTGCCCACCCTCGGGCGCGGCACGCGGGAGATCTTGCGCATCACCAGACCGGGATAGTTGCTGGCGGCGGCATTGCCCGCCGTGCTGGCCTGCCCGCCCTGACCGGAGGTGGCCGATGTGCCCTCGGCCCGGCCCGTGGCCTGCCCCGCGCGCGCGCTGCGGTCGGCATTGCCCTGCGGCTGGGGGGCGGCCTGACGCTGCGGCTGCGGCTCCGGCGCGCGTTCGGCGCGGCGCGGTTCCGGCTGCGGCTGCGGCTCGGGGCGGCGCTCGGGGCGCTGCTGCGGACGCAGCGACTGTTCGGGCGCGCTGCTCTGCACCGCCTCGGCCAGGTCTGGCTCCGGTTCGGGCGCGATTTCTTCGGGTTCGGGCGCCTCCGCCACCTCCGGCTCTTCGGGGGGCGTGGGCTGCAGCAGTTCCGGCTCCGCCGTCTCGGTCTCCTCCGGCGGCTCCACCGGTTCGGGCATCTGCGGCAGCACCGCATCGGCGGCCACGGGCGGCGCCACGGGCAGGGCGGCGGTGGCGGTGTCGGGCGGGGTTTCCTGCGGCACGGGCGGAGTGACGGGCTGCGGCGGCGCGGGCTGCGCCATCTCTGGCGTCACGGGCTCCGCCTGCGGCGTCTCCACGGGCTCGGCCTGCGGCGGCTCCACCGGTTCGGCCTCGGTGATCTCGTCGGGCGTCTCGGCGCTGAGCGTGCCCGCCGCCATATCGGCAAAATCCGATCCCAGCCGCAGGTCGCTGCCACCCGAGGCGCCTTCGATCATCACCGGCTCTGCGGGCATCACCGCCAGCAGCATGCCGCCATGCGCCGACAGCGCCAAGGCGGCGGCGGCGAGTTTCACCTTGCGGGATGTGGCGATCATTCCAGCCCCCTTTCGGTCACGATGACGACGCGCTGCGCACCCGCCGCGCGCAGCTCGCGCCCCAGCGTCACCAGCTGCGCCGCCGAGGCGTCGCGGTCGGGCACCAGCCGCACCAGCTCTGGCGCCTCCTGTCCGATGCCCGCCATATACTCGGCGACGCCGGAGATGTCCTGCCCTTTCAGGCTCATGCGCCCGTCGGGATGCACGACCAGCGCATCGGCGGGGGCGTTGCCTTCCAGATCGGCGGTGCGCACAAGGTTCAGCGTGCTGTCGAGCGGCTGCGCCAGCGTGCCCGCCACAAGGAAGAAGATCAGCATCAGGAACACGATGTTGATCAGCGCGATGGTCGGTTCGCGTTCGGTTTTCTGCCGGACCTTGCGCATCAGCCTGCTCCCAGAACGGTGGCGCGCAGGCCGGTGATGCCGCGCAGGGCCACCAGCACATCGGTCAGCCGCTGCGCCGTCACCTCGCCGCGCAGGGCGATGATCAGCGGCGTGGCGGTTTCAGCCTCGGCCCCTGCGATCCGCTCTGCCAGCGTGGCGGGCAGATCCTCCAGCGCGGTGTCGGCGCCGTTCAGGCTCAGCCGGTCGGGGCTCAGCTGCAGGAACAGCGGGCGGGTGTCCGCCGCCACCTGCGCGCCCGATCCGGCAGCGTCCAGATCGACCTCCGCAAAGCGGGTAAAGGTCGAGGACAGCATGAAGAACAGCAGCAGCAGAAAGATCACGTCGATGAGCGAGGTCATCGACAGCCGCCGTCTGCGCCGCGCCTTACGCATGGCGCGGCCGGGCCTCGGCGCTGCTGCGGGCGGGGGCGCGCTGCGCGTCGCCATTGGGGGCAAGGATGGTGTGCACGGCGCGTTCGGCCAGCACGCGCTCTGCCTCCATCCGCGCCTCGAACCAGCTCAGGATCACGGCGGTCGGCATCGCCACCACCAGACCCACGGCGGTGGTCAGCAGCGCCACCCAGATCCCGCCGGCAAGGATCGACGGATCCACCTGCGATCCGGCATCCTGCAGCGCCTGAAACGCCGAGATCATGCCCAGAACCGTGCCGAAAAGCCCCAGCAGCGGCGCCAGCTGCGCCACGGAATCCAGCAGGCGAAAACCCTTTTCCAGCCGGGCAAAGCGCGTCTCTGCCTCCGCCTCCAGCCGCTGCGCGTCGCGCTGGCCGGACATGGCCATGTCGATCACCGGGCGCAGATAGCTGCGCGACCGGTCAAGCGCGGCGCGCGCCCCGGCGCGGTCGCCCGCATCCCAGGCCTCCACCGCCTGCCGCAGCGCCGCATGCCGCCCCACGCCGGAGGCCGCGAACTGCCACAGCTTGTAGATCACCACCGCCAGCGTCACCAGCGACACCGCGCCAAGGATCAGCACCACCGGCCCGCCCAGATCGGCGGCGCGCTGGATCGCCTCTTTCACCAGATCGATCATCCGATCACCTCCACATCGGTGCGGGAGTTCAGCATCAGCCCGTCGATGCACAGGCTGGAGGCAGCGCCCCCCGCCTCGCAGCGGCTGGCGCCGTTGATGAGGATCTGGCCCAGTCCGTCACATTGCGTGCCCGGCACCACGAACTGCCGCACGCGCGGGCGCCCGGCGGGAAGCTGGCCAAAATCGAACAGCGTCAGCCGGTCCACCTGACCGCCCTTGTCCAGCAGCACCGTCTCGAACACCGCCGAATCAATGTCGGTGTCATGGCTGTTGCGGATCAGGAAACTCAGCTGGCAGCCCTGCTCGACGGCCTGCGTCGCGTTCAGTTCCACCGACAGGCCGGGCGCTGCTGCGTCCTGTGCTGCGGCCTGCAGCGGAACCATGGAAAGTGTCAACCAGATCAGGGCTTTGGGGGTCAGGCGCGGCACGGGCGTCTCCGTTCGTTCGGGGATTGGGCTTGCGGGCCGGGATGCGGTCCGCTGGCTGCGGTCTGTGGGCCACAGCAGGGGCTGCGGGTCGGGGGCTTCTTTGGCACACACTGTCGTGAGGCTCAATACCTGAGAAAATTAATACACATTAGCAGCATGTCCAGTTTTCCGCCTAGGATGACGGCTTTTCCCGCATTTGCCAGCCCCCCGGCGCTGGGTCGGGGGGCGTCGGTTCTAAGTTGATTGTTTTTGTAGAGATTGCTACGGGCGGGCTGAGACACGGCAGAGCAGGCGAGGCGCCATGACCCATCCCCAGCAGATCTGGCCCGAGGATCTGGCCGCGCATTATGTGGCCCAAGGCTACTGGACCGGCGAAAGTTTTGGCCAGATGCTGGACCGGATCACGCGGGAGTTCGGCCCCCGCACCGCCGTGGTCGCGGGCGATACGCGCTGGAGCTATGCCGATCTGGGCCGCGAGGCGCGGCGATGCGCGCAGGGTTTTGCCGCTTTGGGGCTGGTGCCCGGCGACCGGGTTCTGGTGCAGATGCCCAACCGCGCCGACTTCCTGTCGGTGGTGTTTGGCCTGTTCCATGCCGGGCTGGTGCCGGTCTATGCCCTGCCCGCGCATCGGGAAACCGAGCTGCGCCATCTGGCCGCCCGGTCCGAGGCGCGCGCCTATGTCTGCGCCGACCGGCACGAGGGCTTCGATTACCTGCCGCTGGCGCGCCGTCTTGTCGCCGATCTGCCCGGCCTGCGGGTGGTGGTGGCGGGGGAGGCGGCGGAATTCCTGCCGCTTTCAGGCTTTGCGCCCGAGGAAATGCCCGTCCCGGTGCCGCGCGATCCGCGCGGGGTGGCGTTTCTGCAGATCTCCGGCGGATCGACCGGCCTGCCGAAGCTGATCCCGCGCACCCATGACGATTACCTTTACAGCATCCGCGCCTCGGCCCGGATCTGCGGGCTGGGGCCGGACAGCGTGTTTCTGGTGGCGCTGCCCGCCGCGCATAACTTCCCCATGAGCAGCCCCGGCTATCTGGGCGCGCTGCATGTGGGGGCCTGCGTGGTCATGGCGCCCAATCCGCAGCCGGAGCCGTGTTTTGCCCTGATCGCCCGCGAAGGCGTGACCCTCACCGGGCTGGTGCCGCCTCTGGCGTTGCTCTGGCTGCAGGCGGCGCCGCGCACGAAACACGATCTGACCTCGCTTCAGGTGCTGCTGGTGGGCGGCGCCAAGTTCATGGCCGAAGCCGCCGCCCGCGTCCGCCCGGTGCTGGGCTGCACCCTGCAGCAGGTGTTCGGCATGGCCGAAGGTCTGGTGAATTACACCCGGCTGGATGATCCCGACGACATCATCACCACCACCCAAGGCCGCCCGATCAGCCCCGATGACGAGGTGCTGGTGCTGGATGACGCGGGCGCCCCGGTGCCCGAAGGCGCGCCGGGCAACCTTTACACCCGGGGGCCCTACACCATCCGCGCCTATCACGACGATCCCGCCGCCAATGCCCGCAGCTTCACCCCCGACGGGTTCTACCGCACCGGCGACGTGGTGCGCCGCCTGCCCGGCGGCTATCTGGAGGTGCGGGGCCGCGCGGGCGACCATATCAACCGCGCGGGCGAAAAGATCTCCGCCGAGGAGGTGGAGGATCACCTGCTCGCCCATCCCGCCGTGTTCGATGCCGCCGTGGTGGGGGTGGAGGATGCGTTTCTGGGCGAACGCAGCTGCGCCTTCGTGGTGCTGGCCGAAGGCGCCGAGGCGCAGGCGCGCGAGCTCAAGTCCTTTGTGCGCGGGCGCGGCATCGCCGAGTTCAAGGTGCCGGATCAGGTGATCTTCGTCCCCGGGTTCGAGACCACCGCCGTGGGCAAGATCAGCCGCAAGGCGCTGCGCGCGGCCCTGAAAACCCGTTATCTGGATAAGGGAGAGGGCGCATGACCCTGACGCTGGACCGGCTGCGCGCCGACGTGGCCGAGGTGCTGGACATGGCACCCGAAGAGATCGCGCCGCAGGACAACCTGTTTGATCTGGGCCTTGATTCCATGCGGCTGATGGCGCTGGTGATGCGCTGGCAGGAGGCTGAGCCCGCGCTGGATTTCACCCCGCTCTGGGAAAGCGCCACGCTGGCCGACTGGCAGCAGGCGCTGGCGGCACAGGGGGCGGGCGCCTGACATGGCCGCCTTTCCGCTGATCGAGGCGCAGGAGGGGCTGTGGATCGCGCAGGCGCTTGATCCGCGCAACCCGGTGCTGAACACCGGGCAATATCTGGATCTGCGCGGCCCGCTGGATCCGGAAGCCTTCCAGCAGGCGGTGACGCAGGCCGTGGCGCAGGCCCCGGCGCTGCGCCTGCGGTTCGCGCTGCGCGACGGGCGGCCCGAACAGTGGCTGCACCCGACGCCCCCCGCAGCGGAACTGCTTGATCTGACCTCGGATCCGGACCCAGAGGCCACAGCCCATGCCCTCATGGAGCAGGACAGCGCTACGCCGCTGGATCTGGCCCGCGATCCGCTCGCCCGCTTCGTGCTGCTGCGGCTGAGCGAAGACCGGGCCTTCTGGTATCAGCGCATCCATCACCTTGCGACAGACGGCTTCGGCATCGTGCTGCTGACCAACCGCGTGGGCGAGATCTATTCCGCGCTGTGCCAGGGTCATCCGCCGCCGCCGCCCTTTCCGCCGCTCGATCAGGTGCTGGAGGAGGATGCCGCCTACCGCGCCTCCGACCGCCGCAGCACCGATGCCGCCTTCTGGCGCGAGGATCTGCGCGGCCTCGATCACGTCGCCAGCCCCGCCCGGGGCCGCGCCGTCACCGCGCACAGATTCGACCGGGCGCGCTGCGATCTGCGGCCCGCCACACGCGATCTGCTGCTGGTGCGCGCCAAGGAGATGGGCGTGGGCTGGCCCGACCTGCTGACCGTGCTGACCGCCGCGTATCTGTCGCGCGTGTCGGGCGAAGGCGACCGGGTCTGGGGCCTGCCCTTCATGGCGCGCATGGGCACCCGCGCCGCCCGCGTGCCCGCCATGTGGATGAACGTGCTGCCCTTCCGCTGCGATCCCGACCCCGACGCGCCGCTGGCACAGGTGGTGGCAGATGCTACGGCGCGGCTGGCCCGCCTGCGCCGCCATGGCCGCTACCGTGCCGAACAGATGCGCCGCGATCTGCGCCGCAGCGCGATGGAGGCGCGGCTTTACGGGCCGATGATCAACGTGCAGCCCTTTGACATGCCGCCGCGCTTTGCCGGGCTGGAGGTGGGGCTGCACATCCTTGGCGCAGGCGCTGTCGACGATCTGACCGTGACCTATCGCGGCGACGCGCTGCGCGCCCTGTCGCTGGAGGTGGACAGCAACCCCACGCTTTACACCGCCGCCGAAGGGCAGGCACAGTGCGACCGGCTGGCGGGCTATCTTGGCCGCGCGCTGCTGGCCGACCGGCTGGCCGATGTGCCGCTGATGGATGCGGACGAAACCCGCCGCGTGCTGCAGGGCGCCCATAGCCCCCAGCCGCTGCCCGATGTCACGCTGCCCGAGCTTATTACCGCACGGATGCGCGCCACGCCGGAGGCCACGGCTGTCCGCTTCGGCGCCACCACGCTCAGCTATGCCGAGCTGGACCGCCGCTCCGCCGCGCTGGCGGCGGCGCTGCGCGCGCAGGGGGCGGGGCCGGGCGGCGTGGTGGCGGTGGCGCTGCCGCGGTCCGAACATCTGGCGGTGGCGCTGGTGGCGGTGCTGCGGGCGGGGGCGGCTTATGTGCCGCTTGATCCCGACAACCCGCCCGCCCGGCTTGCCCGGCTGCTCGACCGCACCGGCGCTGCCGTGCTGCTGGCCGAGCCGGGGCTCGATGCCGGGGGCACCGCGCCCTTTGCGCCGCAGGACTGGCCGCAGCAGGGCAGGGCCCCCGATCCCGGCACCACGCCCGGCGATCTGGCCTATATCCTCTTCACCTCCGGTTCGACCGGAGAGCCGAAGGGCGTGATGATCGATCACCGCGCCATCGTGAACCGGCTGCTGTGGATGCGCGACCATTACGGCTTTGGCGCCGGGGACGTGATCCTGCAGAAGACCCCGATCACCTTCGACGTGTCGGTGTGGGAACTGTTCCTGCCCTATCTCTGCGGGGCGACGCTGGTCATGGCGCCGCCCGGCGCGCATCGCGATCCGGCGGCGATTGCAGGGCTGATCCGCGATCAGGGCATCACCACGCTGCATTTTGTGCCCTCCATGCTGGCGGCGTTTCTGGCGCATCCGGCCTCTGACGGGCTGGCGGTGGGGCGGGTGTTCTGCTCTGGCGAGGCGCTGACTGCCGAGCATCGCGCGGCCTTCCACGCCCGGATGACGGCGCAGCTGCACAATCTTTACGGGCCGACCGAGGCGGCGGTGGATGTCAGCCACTGGCCCGCCCCTGCCAGCGACACATCCGACCCGCTGCCCATCGGCTTTCCGGTCTGGAACACCCGGCTGCTGGTGCTGGACGACCGGCTGCGCCCGCTGCCGCCGGGGGTGCGCGGGCAGCTTTACCTTGGCGGCGTGCAGCTGGCGCGCGGCTATCTGGGCCAGCCCGACCTGACCGCCGAACGCTTCATCCCCGACCCGTTCACCCCCGGAGAGCGGCTTTACGCCACCGGCGATCTGGCGGAACTGCGCCCCGATGGCGCGGTGATCTATCAGGGCCGCGCCGATCATCAGGTGAAAATCCGCGGCATGCGGGTGGAACCCGGCGAGATCGAGGCCGCCCTCCGCGCCACGGGTCTGGTGTCCGACGCGCTGGTGCTGGCGCGGGCCGATCACGGGGCGGTGCGGCTGGTGGCCTATGTGCTGGCGGGGCGCGGCTTTGACGCGACCCCGGTTCTGGCCGAGCTTGCCGCCCGTCTGCCCGCCCATATGATCCCCGCGGCGGTGGTGGCGCTGGAGCGCTGGCCGATGACCCCCAGCGGCAAGCTTGACCGCAAGGCGCTGCCCGCGCCGGTGCTGGACATGACCCCCGGCACCCCGCCGCTGGGTCCGGTGGAACTGCGTCTGGCGCAGCTTTACGCCGAGGTGCTGCATCTGCCGCAGCCCCCGGGGCGCGAGGCGGATTTTTTCGATCTGGGCGGTGACAGCCTGTCGGCGCTGACGCTCAGCCTGCGCATCGCCGAGGTGTTTGGCACCGATCCCGGGCTGGGGCAGATCTTCGAGACACCGGGGCTGGCCCCGCTGGCCCGCGCGCTGGATCTGGCTGACAGCGCCCGGGCCGGGCTGCAGCCGCTGCTGGCGCTGGCCGAAGGGCAGGGCGCGCCGCTCTGGTTGCTGCCGCCTGCGGGGGGGCTGGGCTGGGGCTATCGCAGGCTCGCCCGCGCGCTGACCCCCGCCCGCCCGGTCCATGCGCTGCAGGCGCCGGTGCTGACGGGCGCGATGCTGCCCGCGACCCTGTCAGCCATGGCCGAGGACTATGCCGCCCGCATCACTGCCGCGCAGCCGCAGGGCATGGTGCATCTGGCGGGCTGGTCGGTGGGCGGCATTCTGGCGCAGGAGGTGGCGGTGACGCTGGCCGCGCAGGGGCGCGAACTGGGGCTGGTGGCGCTGCTCGACGCCTATCCCGCCGAGGTCTGGCGGGCCGAGCCGGATCTGACCGAGGCGGAGGCGCTGCGCGCGCTACTGGCCATCGCGGGGCATGATCCCGACGCCCATGCCGATCTCGACAGCCGCGCGGCGGTGGTGGATTTCCTGCGCCGGGGCGGCACGCCGATGGGGCATCTGCCGGGGGCGGCGCTGGATGCCGTGGTGCGGCTGGTCTCTGGCACCAACGCGCTGATCCGCGCGCATCATCACCGCGCCTATCCCGGCGTGCTGACCCATGTGCGCGCCGCGCGCGACCATGCCGGGCGCGGCTTTGCCGCCGCACTCTGGCAAGCCCATGCCGCCGCGGTCGAGGCCATCGACCTGCCGCTTCTGCACCCCGACATGGTCTCCGCCGCCGCCGCAGCCAAGCTGGGGCCGGATCTGTCCGCGCGCATGGCCGAAGCCGAGGCGCGGACCGCCGAGCGGATGCGGCGCGCATGATCCGCGCCGCATCCCGCCTTGGTTCAGGCCGCAGCCTGCCGCAGCGTTTCCGGCAGCGAGGCGCCCAGCGTTGCGATGTGCACCGCCTCGGGATAGATGGTCAGCTGCATCTCCAGCCCGTCGAGGCTGCACAGCGTGTTGAGCAGCGCCATGGTCTGCGGCGGCGGTCCCTTGCGGGCGGGCGCGGAACTGCCGGTGCGCTGTTCGCTGTCACCCAGCCCGACGCAGAGCCGGGTGCGCTGGCGCGGCTGCAGGCGGCGTGCCCGCACCAGACCGGCGGCCAGATCCTCGTCCCACCAGATCGAGGGGCTGATCGCGGCATAGCGCGAAAAGGCGTCAGGCCGGGTCATCGCCGTGTAAAAGGTGAAGAGCCCGCCAAAGGAATGGCCCCACAGCATCCGCCGCGCCGGATCGATCCGCAGGCGGGATTCGACCTCGGCCCGGATCGGACCGGTGAGCCGGGCCAGAAACTGCTCCGCGCCGCCCGCCCTGCGGTCGGGGTGATGCGGATCGGGACGCGGTGCGGCCCCCGGCGCCACGGGCGGCGAATAGTCAAAGGTCCGTTGGGCGCGGGCGAACTGCTGGTCGGTGTCATAGCCGATGCCCGCGACCACCAGATCGGGCACCGCTTCCAGCAGCGCCGGGGTCAGGTGGTCAAAGGCGGCGTTGCCGTCGAGCAGGTAGAGAACGGGAAAGCCCCGGCGCAGCGGCGCTGCCTTGGGCAGGGCCAGAAACACCCGGGTGGCCGGGGCAGTGGCATCGTCTGGCCCGCAGGTGTCGCGGGGCAGGACATAGGTTTCGACGCGGTGGGTAGAAACGGGCGCACCAAGGATCTCAAGCCGCGCTTCGCGCCCCCGATGGGGGGGGAGATCCCGTTGTCGGACGGTTTTGTCCATGTCTTTTGTCTCTCGCAAAGGTCGGTCGGGTGCGCCGTCCACCTAAAAGGCTGTGCGCGCCGCTGCAATGGGCCGCACTGCCCCTACGGAAAGGAAGAGTCATGACGTTCCGTCTTTTCACCACCTTGCTGCATCTTGGCCTATTGTTTCTGTCAGGTCTGCCCCTGTCGGCTGCGGCGGATGTGCGCGGCACCGATGTCACCGGACGCGAGGTGGTTCTGCCCGAGCCCGCGCGGCGAATCGTGCTGGGCGACGGGCGGCACCTGACGGTGCTGGGCCTGCTGCATGACGATCCGGTGGCGCTGGTGGCGGGCTGGCGGCAGGACAAGGGGCTCGATCCCGCGACCGAGGCGGCCTATCTGGCGCGGTTTCCGGCGCTGGCAGAGGTGGCGGCGGTGGGGGCGGGCAACCGGCTGCTGTCGGTGGAACGCACCATCGCGCTGATGCCGGATCTGGTGATCCTGAGCCTGATCGACGCGCGCGATCCGCAGATGGCCATGCCGCTGCAGCAGCTGGAGGCGGCGGGCATCCCGGTGGCCTTTGTGGATTTCTTCACCGCCCCGCTGGATCATACCCTGCCCAGCCTGCGCCTGCTGGGGGCGCTGACCGGGGCCGACCCGCGGGCGGAGGAGTTTGCCCGCTTCTACACCGACCATCTGGAGGTGGTGTCCTCCCGCCTCGCTGCCGCCGATCCCGCCCGCCCGCGCGTGTTCATCCATGTGCATGCGGCCCCCACCGGCTGCTGCGCCACGGTGGGGCCGGGGGTGTTTGACGATTTTGTCACCGCCGCCGGGGCCACCAACATCGGGCGCGAGGTGGTGCCGGGGGTCATGGGCAATATGGGGCTGGAAAACGTGCTGGCCGCCGATCCCGACGTCTATCTTGCCACCGGGGGCGCGCATATGGCGGCGCGCGGCGGGCTGGTGCTGGGCGCAGGGGTAGAGGCCGGGGCGGCGCAGGCCAGCTTTGACGCGCTGACCGCGACGCCCGGCCTTGCCGGTCTGCGCGCGGTGACGGAGGGCCGCGCCATGGGGCTCTGGCATCTGTTCAACGACAGCCCCATTCATATCGTCGCGATCGAGGCGCTGGCCAAGCAGCTGCATCCCGAGCTTTTTGCCGATCTCGACCCGAAGGCGACGCTGGCCGAGATCGAGGCGCGGTTTTCCCCGGTGCCGATGCCGGGCACCTACTGGATCCCGCAGCAATGACCGTGGCCGACGGCATTCTGGCCGAACAGGGCCGCCGCACCCGGCGCCGCGTCGCGCTGGTGGCGGCGCTGGGGCTGGGGGCGCTGGCCTCGGTGCTGCTGGATCTGGTGTCGGGCCCGTCGGGTCTGCCGCTGGGGCAGGTTCTGGCCACGCTGAGCGGCGCCGAGGTGCCGCGCGCCGCCGAGGTCATCGTCTGGCAGGTGCGTCTGCCCGTCGCGGTGATGGCGCTGCTGGTCGGCGCCTGCCTGTCGCTGTCGGGGGCGGAAATGCAGACCGTGCTCGACAATCCGCTGGCCGAACCTTTCACCTTGGGCATTTCCGCCGCAGCCGCGCTTGGCGCCGGGGTCGCCATCGTACTGGGGCTGGCGCTGCCGGGGCTGCCCGCGCTCTGGGCCGTGTCGGGCAATGCCTTTCTGTTTGCGCTGCTGGCGCTGGGGCTGCTGCAGCTTGCCTCTGCCCTGCGCGGCGGCGGCAGCGAGGTGGTGATCCTGCTGGGCATCGCCGTCAATTTCACCGCCGCCGCGCTGCTGGCGCTGGTGCAGTTCGTGGCCTCGCCCGACGCGCTGCAGCAGCTGGTGTTCTGGACCATGGGCAGTCTGGTGAACGCGCGGTGGGAGGGCATCGCGGTGCTGGCCGGGGTGCTGGCGCTGTGCCTGCCGTTTTCGCTGGCGGCCAGCTGGCGGCTGACCGCGCTGCGGCTGGGGGCGGAACAGGCGCAGGGCTTTGGACTGGACGTGGCGCATCTGCGGCGCTGGACGCTGGTGCGGGTCAGCCTGCTGGCCGCCGCGTCGGTGTCCATGGTCGGCGTGGTGGGCTTTGTCGGGCTGGCGGGGCCGCATATCGCGCGCATGGCGGTTGGCGAGGATCACCGCTTCCTGCTGCCTGCGAGCCTGTTCACCGGCGCGCTGCTGATGTCGCTGGCTTCGGTCGCCTCGAAACTGCTGGTGCCGGGCATCCTGCTGCCGGTGGGCATCGTCACCTCGCTGGTGGGGCTGCCGGTGTTCTTCGCGCTGGTGCTGCGCAAGGGGGATCTGCGATGAGCCTTGTGGTGCAGGATCTGACCGTGGCGCGGGGGCCGCGCCGGGTGATCGACGGGCTGACGCTGCCCGCCTTTCCCAAGGGCGAATTCGCGGTGATCGCGGGGCCGAACGCCGCTGGCAAATCGACGCTGCTGCGCGCGGTAGCGGGGCTGCTGCCCGCCAGCGGCAGGGTGGCGCTGGAGGGCGACGATCTGGCGCGGCTGCCGCGTGCCGAACAGGCGCGGCGGGTGGGATTCATGCCGCAGGTGCTGGAAAGCCGCTCTGCCCTGTCGGTGCTGGAGGCGCTGGTGGTGGCAATGAACGCGGGCGGCGGGCTGGCGGGCCGGGCGCTGCGCGGGCCCGCCGCGACGCGCCACGCGGTGGCGGTGCTGGCGCGGTTCGGGCTTGCCGATCTGGCGCTGCGGCGCATGGCGGCGCTGTCGGGCGGGCAGCGGCAGGCGGTGGGGCTGGCGCAGGCGATGATCCGCGACCCCGAGCTGCTGCTGCTGGACGAGCCGACCTCGGCGCTGGATCTGGCGCGGCAGTTTCACCTGCTGTCAGAGGCGCGGGCGCTTGCCCGCGAAGGCCGGGTGGTGATCGCGGTGCTGCATGATCTGGCGCTGGCCGCGCAATGGGCCGACCGCATCGTGCTGCTGGAAGGTGGCAGGCTCGCCGCCTCCGGCCCGCCGGCCGAGGTGCTGACGCCCGCGCGGCTGGCACAGGTTTACGGCATCCGGGCACGGGTCGAGCAGTGTTCGGCGGGCCGGGTGATGGTGATGGTGGACGGCTTGTCCCAGAACACGGAGACAGAAGATGCACTGGCGTGACACGCATACCGGCTACGGGCTGGTGACACGGGCGCTGCACTGGGGGATGGCGGCGCTGATCCTGTGGCAGTTCGTCGGGATGGGGCTGCGGCTGCTGCTGGGGCGCACGCCGCTGGTCAGTTTCTTTGTCGGCACCCATGCGCCAGTGGGCACGCTGCTGTTTGCGCTGATCCTGCTGCGGGGGGTCTGGGCGCTGGCCAACCGGGGCCGCCGCCCGTCCCATGGCGCGGGGCTGGTGGGCATGGCGGCGCAGGCGGGGCATGGGCTGCTCTATCTGATGATGCTGGCCATCCCGTCGCTGGCGCTGCTGCGGGCATGGGGTGGCACGCGGCCCTTTGCGCCCTTCGGCATCCCGGTTTTCCCGGGGCGCGAGGCGGAGCTGGGCTGGGCCACGACCCCCGCCAGCCTGCTGCATGGCGAACTGGCATGGATCCTTGGGGTGCTGGTGCTGGGCCATGTCGCCATGGTGGTGCTGCACGAACGGGTCTGGCGCGACGGCACGCTGGCGCGGATGGCCGGACGGCGCTAAGCCGCCCGCACCCCGTGATGCGCGGCCCTTACAGCCGCGCCGCCTCCGCCTCCAGATCGGCAAGGATCGGCGTGCGGCTGCGCCAGTCGTCATACCACGCCTCCACCGCGCCGCCGAACCAGTCGCGGCCCACGGTGCGCACGGGAAAGCCCGCCGCCTCGATCTGCGCGCGGGTGGCGGCGTCGATCCCTTCATAGGCGCTGCGGATCTGGGCCAGCGTGTCGGCCACCTCTGTCTCCAGCACGGCACGGCTGCCTTGGTCCAGCCTCCCCCAGCGGCGGGCCGAGGCGACGGCGACCATCGGGAACATCATGTGATCCGAGGCAAGCATCTCCCCCGCCAGTTCGAAATACCGGCTGTTCCATGTGCCTTCGAAATCGATCTGCATGCCGTCGATCTGGCCATTGGCCAGCGCGTCATAAAGTGCCGGCAGCGGCAGCGGCGTGGGGGCGGTGCCGAGCTTTTCCCAGAAATCCAGCTCCTGCGCCAAGGGCACGGTGCGGATCTTGCGCCCGGCCAGATCGCTGACCTGCGGCGCTGCCCGCGACAGCAGCACCTGCCGCATCCCCGCCATGCCAAAGCCCAGCCCGACAAGGCCGAACTCCGCCAGCCGCGCCGACAGGGTCTGCGCCACATCCCCCGCCAGCAGCGCCTGCGCGCCCTGAATGTCGCGCACCAGATAAGGCGCTGTCAGCGCGCCAAAATCCGGCGCGCGGTTGGTGAATTCTCCCAGCGTCAGAAAGGCCAGATCCAGCGCGCCGGTCTGCAGCTGCTGCAGCATCTGCGCCTCTGCCCCCAGCTGCCCCGCCGGATGCACGGCCAGCGTGAGCCCCGAGGCGCGCAGCCGGTCGGCCAGCGCCATGGCGCTTTGCGTCCATTGATGCGCGGGGGGCGTGATAAGCCCCAGCCGAAGCGAGGGCGCACCCTGCGCCAGTGCCTGCTGCGGGCCCAGAAGGCCAAGCGCAAGCCCCGAGCCAAGAAGCGTTCTGCGGTCCATTCCCGTCTCCTGTCAGATCAGAACCGGCCAGAGCGAGACCCCGATCAGCACGGCAAACGCCGCAGCAAGATAGGGCAGCACCCTGACCGCGATGCGCCCGGCTGGCTCTCCGGAAAGGCTGGCGGCGGCGAAAAGGCCCGCGCCCACGGGGGGCGTCAGCAGGCCAAGCGAAAGATTCATGCAAATGACCAGCCCCATATGGATGGGGTCCAGCCCGAACTGGTCGGTGGCCAGCGGCAGGATCACCGGCACCGTCAGCAGCAGCGCCGGGATCGGATCCATGACCATGCCGATCCCCAGCAGCAGCAGGTTCAGCAGCAGCAGGAACAGCACCGGGCTGTCGCTGGCCCCCGCCAGCAGCGCCGCCACCTGCGCGGGGATCCCGGCATAGGCCAGAATCCAGGCCAGAAGCTGCGCCGAGGCCACCAGAAACAGCACCCCCGCCGCCCCCAGTGCCGCGCGGGTGAAGATGCCCGGCAGATCGGCAAGCCGCATGTCGCGGAACACCCACAGCCCCAGCGCCAGCGCCAGCAGGGCGGCAAGCCCGCCCGCCTCGGTCGGCGTGGCAAGGCCGAAGGCGATGGAGCAGACCACAAAGACCGGGATCGCCAGCGCGGGCAGGGCCTGCCGCAGCGGCAGGTCTCGGTCTGCCGTGCCCACGGGCCAGTCCGCGCGCCGCGCCCGCCGCGCGATCAGGATGAAAAACGCGAGCCCCATCAGCGCGCCGGGGATCAGCCCCGCGGTAAAGAGATCGCCAATCGGCACCTGCGCGATCACGCCATAAAGAATGAACAGCATCGAAGGCGGGATGACCGGCGCCAGCATCGCCCCCGCCGCGGTGATCGCCACGGCATCGGCACGGGGATAGCCCGCGCGCACCATCTGCGGCACCGCCATGCGGGTCATCACGGTCAGCTGCGCCACGGTCGATCCCAGAATGGCCGCCAGCATCACATTGGCCACAAGGCTGACATGCGCCAGCCCGCCGCGCACCGGCCCCACCAGCCCGGCGGCCAGCGCCACCAGCCGCCGCCCCGCGCCGCCCGCATTCATCGCCTCGCCCAGCAGGATGAACAGCGGCAGCGCCAGCAGCCCGTAGCTTTCCAGCCCGGTGACATATTGCTGCGCAAGGCTGTCGAACAGGATCACGTCGCCGCGCTGCCAGATCAGCAGGGCGGCGGTCAGCGCCAGCGCCACCGCAATCGGCAGGGCCAGCGTCAGCAGCCCGGCAAATCCCGCCAGCGCCATCATGACAGCACCCGCCATGCCGCCGCCGCCCGCGCCACGCCCGCCAGCGCATGGACCAGCCCGCCAAGGCAGAAGAGCGGCAGCACCAGCCACAGCCAGATCTTGCGCAGCCCCAGCGTCTGCGTCGGCTCCAGATAGAGGAAGTTGAAACTGTCCTGCGCCAGCGCCTGTGCCGATCCGGTGCGGATCAGGCCGGGCAGGTCGAACCAGCGCCAGATCAGCGCCGCCAGCCCCGCAAAAAATACCAGCAGGATCAGCGCGGTGACCAGATCCAGCGCGGCACGGGCGCGGGGCGGCAGATGCTCGGGCAGCAGGGTGATCGCCATATGGCCCGCGCGCCCGAAAAGCGCCGCCGCCCCCAGAAACCCGGCCCAGACCATGGCGGCAATCGCCGCCTCGTCGGCCCAGACCAGCGGCACGCCCGCGCTGCGCGCCACCGCCCCCGCCGCAGAGATGCCCAGCACCCCCGCCAGCATCAGCCCCGCCGCCGCCGCCTCGACCGAGGCCAGCGCGTCAGAGACCGCGGCAAGCGGGCCGGGGGGGCGGGGGGCGGTGCGGGGGGAGATCATGCCTGCCTCGTGTCTTTGCGCCCCTTCTAATCTTGTAGCCGACAGATTCAATCAGGAATTTTTGCCGCCCCTTGCTCCGCCGGTCCTCGATTCGTTTTGGCCAAGACAGATTCAGGGGTGATGCGCAAGAGCGTCAGCCTGTCTCGGATGCGCGTCGAACGTAATTTCATAGGGTTGCGCCCAATTCTTAACACATTTGCCTGTGCCAAAATCAGAAGTGACGAAAATCACCTTCTGGAGTAAGCTGACGAGGCATTCAGAGGGTGGGGTCACCCCTTGACGCGGAGAACCCCGACCGGGATTTGCCCCGGCCCGCTGAGCCGATTGTTACAAAGGCCCGCTGTTTTCAGGGCCATGGTGTTTTTAACGAGGGGGGCCAGAACATGGCGGGTAACCTATTGGAAGGGCTGTCTGAATTAAAAGAAGCGCGGCGCGGGTTGCGAAAGCTCCTGTGGCTTGCGGCGGGGTTCAGCATCTTTGTGAACCTGCTGATGCTGACCGGCCCTCTGTTCATGCTGCAGACCTATGACCGCGTGCTGGCGGCCCGGTCAGAGCCGACGCTGGTGGCGCTATTTAGCGTCATGGTTTTCATGTTTCTTATCATGGGCATTCTGGACTGGGCCCGGGCGCGGGTGCTGAACCGCATCGGCACCCGGTTTCAGGCCGGGCTTGACCGCCGCGTGTTCGACGCGCTGCTGAAAAAATCCGCCAGCGACCACAGCATCGACGAGACCACCGGGGCGGGCCAGCAGCTCAAGGATCTGGAGGCGATGCGGCGGTTCTATGGCTCGCCGGTCTTTGCCGCGCTGTTCGACGCACCTTGGGCGCCGGTGTTTCTGGTCGGGCTGGGGCTGTTCCACCCGATGATCGGGCTCTTCGCCACGGTGGGCGGCGGTCTGCTGATCCTGTCGGCGCTGCTGAACCAGATGCTGACGCGGGGGGCGGCGGTGAAATCGCAGGTCTCCGCCTATGTGGCGGACCGCTATTCCGACCAGCTGCAGAACGAGGCAGAGACGATCCGCAGTCTGGGCATGCAGAGCAATGCCTTTGAAAAATGGGCGAAATCGCGGGAACGCGCGCTGGATCTGAGCCTGCGCGCCAGCGACATGGGCGGCAATTTCGCCAGCCTCAGCCGGGTGTTCCGGATGTTCTTGCAATCGGCGATCCTTGGTCTGGGCGCGTGGCTGGTGCTGCGCGGAGAGATCACGCCCGGCCTGATGATCGCCTCGTCCATCCTGCTGGGCCGCGCGCTGGCGCCGGTGGAGACCATCGTCAACCAGTGGAGCACGGTGCAGCGCACCCGCCGCGCCTGGGACAATCTGGCGGCGCTGCTGTCGGAAATCCCCGAAGACCGCGTGGCGGTGACGCTGCCGCGTCCGCGCGCCCGGCTGGAGGTGATGGGCCTGACCGTGACGCCGCCGCAGGGCCATGCGCCCACGCTGCGGCAGGTCAGCTTTGCCGTGGCCCCCGGCGAGGCGGTGGGGGTGATCGGCCCCAGCGGGTCGGGAAAATCCACGCTCGCCTCGGCGCTGACCGGCGTCTGGCCGGCGGGGGCGGGCAAGATCCGGCTCGATGGCGCGCCGATCGAACAGTATCACCCGGAACGGCTGGCGGAATATGTGGGCTACCTGCCGCAGCGCGTGACGCTGTTCGACGGCACCGTGGCGGAAAACATCGCGCGTCTGGCCACCAGTTTCGACAGCACCCGCGTGATCGAAGCGGCACAGCGCGCCGCCGCGCATGAGATGATCCTGAAGCTGCCCAAGGGCTACAACACCCCGGTGCAGACCATCGGCACCCAGCTCTCGGGCGGGCAGATCCAGCGCATCGGCCTTGCCCGTGCGCTTTATGGCGATCCGGTGCTGCTGGTGCTGGACGAGCCCAATTCCAACCTCGACAACGAAGGCTCGGTGGCGCTGAACGGCGCGGTTCTGGCGATGAAGGCGGCGGGACATGCCGTTATCATCATGGCGCACCGCCCCGCCGCGATCAAGGAATGCGACAAGCTGCTGGTGCTGGAGGATGGCACCCGCAAGGCATGGGGCCCGCGTGAAGAGGTCATGTCGGAGATGCTGTCCAATGTGCAGGTCATCCGCCGCAACGTGGCCAAGACCAGCGTCGGAGGGCTGGCATGATGGGCAAATCAGATCGCAACCCGCTGTTTTCCGTGACCCTGCCCGCGCTGGCGGGGGGGCTGGCGCTGGTGGCGCTGGTGGGGGGCTTTGGCGCATGGGCCGCCTCGGCGCGCATCGACGGGGCGGTGATCGCCCCCGGCCGCATCGTGGTGGACCGCAACCGGCAGGCGGTGCAGCATCTGGATGGCGGCATGGTCGCCGAGGTGCTGGTCAAGGAAGGCGACCGGATCGAGGCGGGCGCGCTGCTGGTGCGGCTTGACCCGACGCTGGCGCTGTCGGAACTGGCGATCACCGAAAGCCGCCTTTACGAGCTGATGGCGCGGCGCGGCCGGATGGAGGCAGAGCGCGACGATGCGGGCGCGGTGGTCTTTGACCCCGACCTGCTGGCGGCGGCAAGCGCGCCCGAGGTGGCGCGGCTGGTCGAGGGCCAGCGCGGCCTGTTCGAGGCGCGGCAGGACAGCCTGTCCAAGGCGGTGACGCAGCTGGAGAACCAGCAGCTGCAGCTGCAGAACCAGATCGGCGGCATCGACGCGCAGATGGTGGCGCTGGACCGGCAGCTGGATCTGGTGGGGCAGGAAGCGGCGGTGCAGCAGGGCCTGCTGGACCGGGGGCTGGCGCAAAGCTCGCGCGTGCTGAACCTGCAGCGCGAAGAGGCGCGGCTGGCCGGTCTGCGCGGCGAACTGGTGGCGCGCCGCGCCGAGGCGATGGAGCGCATCGCCGAGATCGGCATCGAACTGCTGCAGCTGCAGACCCAGCGCCGCGAGGAGGCGATCACCACGCTGCGCGATCTGGAGATCTCGGAGATGGAAACCCGCGAGCGCCGCGCCGCGCTGAAGACCCAGCTGGACCGGATGCTGATCCGCGCGCCGGTGGCGGGGGTGGCCTATGATCTGCGGCTCTTCGGTGCACAGTCGGTGGTGCGCCCCGCCGATCCGCTGCTCTATATCGTGCCGCAGGACCGGCCCTTGGTGATCGAGGCGCAGGTCGACCCCATCGATGTGACCCGCGTGCATCCGGGGCAGCAGGTGGTGGTGCGGGTGCAGGCCTTCGACATGCGCAACACGCCCGATCTGCTGGGGCAGGTCATGCTGGTTTCGCCCGACGCCTTCACCGACGCGACCACCGGGCGGCCCTATTACCGGGTGGAGGTGGAGCTGCCCAAGACCGAGCTTTCCAAGCTGACCCCGGATCAGGTGCTGATCCCGGGCATGCCGGTGGACAGTTTCATCCGCACCGGCGAACACACGCCGCTGGCCTATCTGACCGCGCCACTGACGCGCTATCTGGATCGCGCCATGCGCGACGACAGCTGACAGGAGCGGCCCATCATCCCCATATATCCCCCTTTGCCGGATTTCACCGAATAAACCCGGGCCCTGATCCGAATTGAATGGCGTTATTGCGCGGCCTGTCCGGCTGAATAAAGGACGGGGGGCGCAATAGCGCCATTTTATTTATGTCTGCAATGGATGTTTTTGCGAAATGACGTTTGCCCCCAAATGAGGGTATCCGGACTCGGGCGACTATGGCTGAATTGGGGCAGGTTCGGGAGAATTGAGACCCGCACCGTGGTGGCCCCGATGAGACCGGAAGAGACCGGACATCCGGGGGGATTTGATTAGCAATCCTTATTTGGGGGAAAGATCATGACCATGAAATCCGCAAACGAAGCCTGGGCCCTTGTCGGGGGCGCTCCCTGGCTGGGCGGCACTCCGAACACCGACAACGGTGATTTCAAGGACATTCCCGGCGTGAACCGGGGCAAGGGCCTTGGGGGTGATGACCACATCGCGGGCAATGCCAATGCCAACGCCATCTTTGGCAACAACGGCAACGACTTCCTGCGCGGCGACGCGGGGGATGACTACCTGTTCGGCGGCAATGGCAACGACATCCTGATGGGAGACGAGCTGAGCGGCGATCAGGGCGATGATGAACTGACCGGCGGCACGGGCGAAGACGTGCTGGCGGGCGGCGGCGGCAACGACAAGATGGACGGCGGGACAGATGATGACCTGCTGATCGGCGGGGCCGGCAACGACTGGGCCACTGGCGGCGACGGCAATGACGTCGTGCTGGGCGGCAGCGACGATGACAAGCTGCTTGGCGGCGAGGGCGACGACTGCATGGCCGGTCAGGACGGCGATGACATGCTGAACGGCCAGGGCGGCAACGACATGATGTCGGGCGGTCTGGGCGATGACACGCTTTATGGCAACAACGGCAACGACACCATGGCGGGCAACGCCGGTGACGATTACATCAACGCCGGCGACGGCGATGACCTTGCCTTCGGGGGCAGCGGCGCGGACACGATGCGCGGCTATGATGGCGATGACAGACTGCTGGGCGGGGCGGATGACGATGCCATCCTTGGCCAGCGCGGTCAGGACAGCCTCTGGGGCAACGAAGGCAACGACAATATCCAGGGCGGGGCGGATGACGACCACATCTGGGGTGGCACCGGCGACGACCTGATCGAAGGCAATGACAACGCCGACTGCATCGCGGGCGGCGACGGCAACGACACCATTTATGGCGACAATGCCGATGGCAACCCCGCCGATGGCGAGGCCAGCGACTCGATCTCCGGCGGTTCGGGCAACGACACCATCTATGCCGGTGAAGATGATGACGTGGTGACCGGCGATACCGGGGACGACGCGATCTATGGCCAGACCGGCAATGACACGCTCGCGGGCAATGACGGACAGGATTTCATGTCCGGCGGCGACGGCGACGATCACATGCAGGGCAATGACGGCTTTGACACCATGTGCGGCGATGCCGGCAATGACGTCATGGACGGCGGCGCCCGGGGGGACAACATGTCCGGTGGCGCGGGCGATGACTGCATGGCCGGTGGTGACGGCAATGACGTTGTCAAGGGCGACGATGGCAACGACCGCATCGACGGCGGCACCGGGCATGACAAGCTGAACGGTGGCCGGGACGATGACTTTGTCTTCGGCGGCAAGGGCAACGACGTGGTCTGCGGCGACTCCGGCGAAACAGGCGGCGGCAACGACACCCTGCTTGGCGGCGTCGGCAACGACACGCTGAAAGGCGGCAAGGACGATGACTGCCTGATCGCGGACAGCGGACAGGACGTGCTGATCGGGGGCGCGGACGGGGATGACTTTGTCTTCGGCCACGAGATCGACGAGGATGGCGACGGCGAATGCGACCGCACCGACCTGACCATCGATTACAACGTCATCAAGGACTTCGACGCCGATCAGGAAGACCGCGTGGTGTTCCACACCGACTTCGAAGGCACGCTCTCTGCCTCGATCGTGGGTGATGACGTGCTCATCACCTCCAGCCTTGGCGGGTCGGTGCTGATCGAAGGTCTGGTGAGCGAGCTTGAGGGCATCGACCCCACCGATCCGTTCTTTGATGAATCGGTGCTGATCGAGTTCCTGACCAAGCAGGGCGAAGATGGCGACGGCAAGGGCATCATCAGCTTCGAGGACAAGTGCATCACGCCCTTCGTCTGCGAACCGGATCAGGCCGAGGTCTACTGCCCCGAACCCTATGTGCCGACGCCGGTCTGCATCACCCCGCTCAGCACCGACAAGGTGGGCGACACGACCATCAACGCCACCGAACTGCAGATCGCCGATCTGTTCGTGGAGGAAGATGCCAACGTGTCGATCCAGAACGGGTCTCTGTATATCGACCTGACCGCCGAGTGAGCGCCGGTCCATCGGTCCAAGAACAGGAGCGCCCCGCAAGGGGCGCTCTGCCGGAGAAGAACCGGACCACGGACAAGACCCCATCCTCGGTCCGTTCTCCGGGGCACCGTTCCAGACATGGGGCGGTGCTTCGGCGCCCCGGTTCCCGGCCTGCACTGCGTGACGCCCCGCCCGCCGCTGATCCGGCAGGCGGGGCGCATGATGTTGGGGTCAGTGGCTGCGCCGGGCCTCGGCGCTGGCGATGCTGGTGCCCACGGGCAGGATTGCGGTGTAATACATGGAAATCAGCTCGCTCTGCCGGTGCGCGCCGGTCTTGGCAAAGATCTGTTTCATGTAGCTGCGCACTGTCGACAGGGAAAACCGCGTATTTTCAGCAGCTTCGTTAAGCGTCTTGCCGTCCAGCACCTCCTGCGCCACCAGCTTTTCCGACTGGGTCAGCCCATGCGTGGCGAAAAAATGCTCGCGCAGCGCGGCGTGATCGGTGCGCGGCGCCTCGAACAGCACCATGGCCTGCGGCGGGGTGCTGGCCAGCAGCGGCGCCACCACCGCCATGCGCATCAGCCCCGACCGCGCCGGCACCGACACGATGGAGGCGGAGGGCGCGGGGCCGGTGGCCACGGCCAGCGCGCGCTGCAGCTGCGCGCGGCAGGCATCGTCGCGCAGGCTCAGCCGCCCGTTCACCATCAGCCAGTCGGGATCATCGGCGCCCGCAGGACCGGGGCTGCGCCCGTCATAACGGATCTCGCCGGTGGCGGTGACCAGAAACACCTCGATGGACAGCACGCGCAGCGTCGCCTCCACCAGACCTTCGGGCCAGATCAGCCGGGAATACACGTCCTCGGTCAGCTGCTGATGGGCATAGGCCAGCCCCATGCGCAAAAGCGCCGCAAGCCCGGGCTGTGTCAGCGGCAGCGGCGCGGTGCAGACCAGCACCGGCACCAGCCGCGCCACCGGCTTGCCCATCCCCACCGCCAGCGGTCCGGCGGCCAGCCAGATCTCGGGCGCCTCCTGCGGCGGGCCATTGGCGGTCAGCGCGGTCTGCACGGCAAGCCGCGCCTCTGCGGCGCGGATCATCGCGGCGGGGGTGGGGCCCCCGTCCGTGCCTGCCGCCCAGCTTTCGCTGATCCGGCGTGTGGCGCTGTCGTAAAACCCCATCAGCAGCGCGGGCAGTTCCGCGCAGAGGCACAGATGCTGAATGAACTCCTGGCGGCGAAAGCCGGAGTCTTCGGAGCCGGTCGGTGACATGAAATTGCCCCTTCTCCCGTCTTTACAAGATAAACCACAACGGGGTCGCCATTTACACACATATGGACGACCCCGAACGACCCTCGGAAATCAAGAAGCCTTATCGGCGAACAGGGGGCCAGACAACGCGACCCGCCCCCGTCATTTTGTGTGAAAGCCCGGTCTGCACCCTGAAAATTGGGCCGTCACCGGAATCGGAAAAATTTGGTTCTAATTACTGTCGAGATTATCCAGACTCCGCCCCAACGTCAACAAATTCCCGGGAATTGCACAAATTGCAACGCTGCGGCGAATTGCGAAAACCCGGCTCTGCTTTGCGGCAAAAGGCGCGGGATCGGGGCCCGCAGCGCGGCGGCTGCGGGCCCGCGCTGCGGTCAGTAGGCGGCCTGATACAGCGCCAGCGCGTCGGCCTCTGTCACCTCGACGGGATTGTTCATCAGCAGCCGTGTCTGCAGCATCGCGTCCTTGGCCAGAACCGGCAGGTGATCCTGTGCCACCTTGCAGTCGCGCAGGCGGCGCGGCGCGCCGGAGCGGGTCATCAGATCGTCCATGAACTCCACAAAGGCTTCGGCCCGCGTCGCGACATCACCCCCCGAGGCGCCCAGCACCACATCGGCCAGTTCGGCATACTGCTGTGCCGCCGCCGTCATGTTGTGGCGCAGCACCGGCCCCAGCATCAGCGCGTTGGTCAGGCCATGGGGCAGGTGGTAATGCCCGCCCAGCGGATAGGCCAGCGCATGCACCGCCGCCACCGGGCTGTTGGAAAAGGCCTGCCCGGCCAGCGTCGCCCCCAGCAGCATCGCCTCGCGCGCGGCGCGGTCGGTGCCGGTGTCGCAGGCGCGCAGCAGGTTCGCCGCCATCAGCCGCAGCGCCTCCTTGGCGAACAGATCGGACAGCGGGTTCTTGCGGTGCCGCCCGGTATAGGCCTCGATGGCGTGCACCATGGCGTCGATGCCGGTGGCGGCGGTCTGCAGCGGCGGCAGGCCCACGGTCAGCTCCGCATCCAGAATGACCCGGTCGGCGTAAAGCTGCGGCGCGACGATGCCCATTTTCGTGGTCTCGCCGGTGGTCAGGATGGTGATGTTGGTCACCTCGGATCCCGTCCCGGCGGTGGTGGGCACCTGCACCAGCGGCGTGCGGCTGCCGCGCACCTTGCCGATGCCATAGAGATCCGCCAGCGGCTGGTCAGAGCGGATCATCACCGCCACCAGCTTGGCAATGTCCATCGACGATCCGCCGCCAAGCCCCAGCACGATATCGACCGAAGCCGCGCGCGCCATGTCCGCACAGGCCAGCACGATGGCTTCGGGCGGGTCGGCCACCACATCGTCGAACACCGTCACCGCAAACCCCGCCTCCTGCAGCGAGGCTTTGGCCGGGTCCAGCAGCCCGTTGCGATGCAGGAAAGCGTCGGTGACGATCAGGATCCGGCGTTCGGCAAAGCTTTCCGCCAGCAGCGGACCAAGCCGCCGGGCGCCGCCCCAGTCCACCAGCAGGGATCCGGGCGTGTCGAAGCTGTAGCTGGGGCGGGCATCGGTCATGATCTTCTCCTTGGGTCATGGCATGGGGTCAGAGCGCCGGGCAAGGCGCTTGCATTTGTATTCACGGTGCCGGGGCACGTGGCGGCGTTTCTGGTCCCGGGGCGGCCAGTGATGCCGCGCCGCCATCCCCGCGCCCGGTCCGGCAAAACTGCGCGGAGTTTCCGGGATAATGCCTGGCTTGGCAAGGCTTGTCGGGCATGGGGCAGGGGGCCAGATGCCCATGCCTTGGGCAGAGGGCACAGGAAAATGCGCTGTCGCCTCGCAGTCTCTTGCCTTTGCAAGCGTATTCATAAATTGTGCGGAAAACCGGCCGCATCCGGGCCAGCCCGGCCCGGCGCATCCCGCAGCGGCCAGCGTTCGGAAAGGGCAGGAGGCAGGCATGGGCCATTGGGCAGACCTCGCAGGACAGAAGATCGCGGTCGTTGGCGGCTGCGGCGGCATCGGCAGGGCGGTGGTGACAGCGCTGCTCGATTCAGGCGCGCAGGTGGCGGTGCTGGATCTGCCGCAGTCGCTGACGCGCCATCCCCCGCCCGCCCCGGTGCGCGGCCATCCGGTTGATGCCGCAAGCTCTGCCAGCGTCGAGGCCGCCTTTGCCGCGCTGGCGCAGGACTGGCCCGCGCTTGACGGCATGGTGAACCTTGTCGGCTTCACCCGGGATCCCGCGCCGCTGGCCGAAACGCCGGATGACCTCTGGTCCGAAATGATCGACGGCAACCTGCAGGCCGCCTTCTTTCTGGCCCGGGCGGCGCTGCCGCTGCTGCGGCGCAGCAACGCGGCCTCGCTGGTCAACATCTCCTCCGGGCTCGCGGTCAAATCCACGCCCGGTTACGGCCCCTATGCCGCGTCCAAGGCGGGGATCCTCGCGCTGACCCGGGTTCTGGCGCAGGAGAACGCGCCGCAGGTCCGGGTCAATGCCGTGGCGCCCTCTGCCGTGGACACCGCGTTTCTGCGCGGTGGCACCGGGCGCGGCGGCGAGGACCGCGCCGACAGCCATCTGGATGTCGGGGCCTATGTCCGCAGCATCCCGCTGGCCCGGCTTGCCACACCGCAGGATGTGGTGGGTCCGGTGCTTTTCCTTCTTTCCCCCGCCGCCGGTTACGTCACGGGTCAGACCCTGCACGTCAATGGCGGCACCTTCATGGCCTGAGAAATGATGAACACGCATACCCTTCCCCAAAGCGTCGGCAGCCTGATCGCCGGCAAGGACGTCACCGGCAGCGGCCACCGCATCCCGGTCTATTACCCCGCCACCGGCGCGCAGATCAGCACCCTGCACGAGGCGGATGCCGCCGAGGTCGATCTGGCCGTGGCCGCCGCGCGCCACAGCTTCGACACCACCGACTGGCCGCGCTGGTCGGTGGAGCGGCGGCAGGCGCTGCTGCTGGCCATCAGCGAAACGCTGCTGGCCCATGCCGATGAGCTGGCGCTGCTGGAATGCTACAATCTGGGCATCTCGCTGCGCGAACTGCGCCAGATCCAGATGACCCGCGCCGCCTACAACTTCCGCTTCTTCGCGGAATATCTGGGCCAGCGCAGCGGCGAGGTTTACGATCAGGTGACCGGCTACCGGTCGGTCGTGGTGCGCGAGGCGGTGGGGGTCGCGGCGCTGATCGCGCCATGGAACGCCCCCACCGCCCTTGCCTCGATGAAGGTGGCGGCGGCGCTGGCCTTCGGCAATACCTGCGTGCTGAAACCGTCAGAGCAGACACCGCTGGCGCTGCGCCGTTTCGTGGAACTGCTGCACGAGGCGGGCCTGCCCGAAGGCGTGGTCAATCTGGTGAACGGGCGCGGTTCGGTGACGGGCGAGGCGCTGGTGGCGCACAGGGGCGTGGATCTGGTCAGCTTCACCGGCGGCACCGAAACCGGGCGGCGGATCATGACCGGGGCGGCGCAGCGGCTGAAACCCTGTTCGCTGGAGCTGGGCGGCAAAAGCGCCAATGTCATCTTTGCCTCCGCCGATCTGGACCGGGCGCTGGATGCGGCGCTGCTGGCGATCTTTTCCGGCAATGGCCAGCAATGTCTTGCCGGGTCGCGCATCCTGCTGGAAAAATCCATCAGCGAGGCGTTCCTTGCCCGCTTTGTCGACCGCGCCCGGCAGCTGCGGATCGGGGATCCGATGCTCGACAGCACCGAAATGGGTCCGCTGGGATCGGCGGCGCATCGCGACCGGGTGCTGTCCTATGTCAAGGTCGCGCAGGAGGATGGCGCGACCCTGCTGACCGGCGGCGGCGTGCCGCAGATGGCGGGGGATCTGGCGGGCGGCTATTTCATCGAGCCGACGGCGGTGCTGGCCCCTTCCAACGCGGCGCGGGTCTGTCAGGAAGAGATCTTTGGCCCCTTCGCCACCTTCCTGACCTTCGAAGGCTACGATCAGGCGATGCAGATGGCCAATGACACCGAATTCGGGCTGGTGTCCTATGTCTGGTCCGATCACCTGCCCACGGTGGAGGCGGCGTCGCGCGACCTGCGTTCGGGGGTGGTCTGGGTCAACACGCCGATGACCCGCGACCTGCGCGCGCCCTTTGGCGGCTACAAGAATTCCGGCGTGGGCCGCGAGGGCGGCGCCGCCTGCGAGGCGTTTTATACCGAGGTCAAGACCGTCACGATCCCCGACCGCCCGGTGACCCTGCGCCAGATCGGCCTGCCGGGCTGAGACGCGGGCCGCCCCCCTTCGGCGGGGCGGCCTCCTTGCCGGGTCAGGGCCGGACCGGTCAGGGCCAGACGGGCGCGCCGTCCAGCCCGGC
The DNA here is from genome assembly GCF_035481585.1 of Salipiger marinus. Lineage (NCBI taxonomy): Bacteria > Pseudomonadati > Pseudomonadota > Alphaproteobacteria > Rhodobacterales > Roseobacteraceae > Salipiger > Salipiger marinus. The sequence continues at coordinate 66,855 of NZ_JAYKSL010000010.1, forward strand.
GGTTTCGGGCAGGCCGCAGATCAGGTTGGCATTCTGCACCGCATGGCCTGCGGCCCCCTTGCCCAGATTGTCGACCACGCCCATGGCGATGACCAGATCGCGCGCCGGATCGGCGGCATAGCTGACAAAGGCAAGGTTCGACCCGCTGGCCCATTTGGTCTGCGGCGGGCGGTCGGTCACCCGGACGAAGGGACGGTCGGCATAAAACTCCCGCGCGGCGGTCAGGCACTGGTCGGTGCTGGCCTGACCCCGGCAGTAGATGGTGACCAGCACGCCGCGCGTCATCGGCACCAGATGCGGCGTGAACACCAGCCCTGCGGCGCTGCCGCCGCTCAGCCCTTCGATGGTGCGGGCCATCTCGGGCATGTGCACATGGCGCAGCAGGCCATAGGGCTGCAGGTTTTCATTGGTTTCGGCATAGCCGAAGCGGTTGTCGGCGCCGCCCCGTCCCGCGCCGGAAATGCCGGTCTTGGCGTCGATCACGATGCGGTCCGGGGCGATCAGCCCGCCGGACAGCAGCGGCGCCAGCGCGGTCAGCGTGGCGGCGGGAAAGCAGCCGGGATTGGCGATGCGGCTCTGGCCGCTGATCCGGTCGGGCCAGACATCGGCGAGCCCGTAGGTCCAGCCCTCGACATGGCGGTGATCGCCGCCAAGATCGACGATCTTCACCTGCGGCGGCACCCGCGCCAGCGCCTCTGCCGAGGTGCCGGTGGGCAGCGAGGCGAAGAGCAGGTCAAGTTCTGGCAGGGTGTCGGGATCCCATTTTTCGATGACCAGACCGGCAAGCCTGGCAGGCACCCCCGGATAGCGGTCCACCAGCCGGCTGCCCGCGCTGCCCTCGCCCGCGGCATAGACCAGATCAAAGGCGGGATGGGCCGCGATCAGGCGCAGCGCCTCGCCGCCGCCAAACCCGCTGATGCCCACGATCCCTGCACGAATGCCCATCTGTCCTGCTCCTGCCTGCCTCCGGCGCCGTACCGGTCTGGCAGACCGGGTCGCGCAGATGAGGGGGCCTGTCAAGCCGCCGATGCAGAAAGGCCGCCCCGGGTGGGGGCGGCCTTTGGGTCCGGCCGGGGGAGGGGTCAGGCCGGAACCTGCCTGTGCCGCCGCACCGCCATCAGGTGATGCAGCATCAGCCCCGCGCCAAGAGCCGAGACGCCCAGCTCCAGCCCGTAGCCGCCCATCTGCGACAGCGGGGTGATGGTCAGCAGCCCGACGATGATCCAGACCGGGCGCAGCAGCCCTTCGACCGGCACGAAACCGTGGCGCAGCCAGCCGCCGCAGACCAGCGCCAGCGCCAGCACCGAGGAGACCGCGACATAGAGGATCTCGGGCCAGCTGCCCTCCATCAGCAGCGCGGGCTTGTAGATGAACAGGAAGGGCAGCAGATAGGCGACCCAGCCGACGCGGAAGGATTCCACCGCCGTCTGGATCTGCCCCGCCCCGGCGATGGTCGCCGCCGCAAAAGAGGCCAGCGCGATCGGCGGCGTGATCATGGACAGCATACCGAAATAGAAGACGAACATATGCGCCGGGATCGGGGCGATGCCAAGCTGCACCAGCGCCGGGGCCGCCAGCGAGGCCAGCAGCAGGTAGACGGCGGTGGTGGGCAGGCCCAGCCCCAGCAGGATCGCCACCAGCGCCGTGACCACCAGCATCCCGAACAGCGAGGCGCCGCCGATGTCGAGCAGCATCATCGACAGCGAGAAGCCAAGCCCGGTGGCCGACAGGATCCCCACGATCATGCCCGCCGCCGCCGTGACCAGCAGCACCTCTGCCGTGGCCATGCCGGTGGTGGCAAGCGCGTCCCATGCCGCGCGCGGCGACAGCGATCCGGGCATCCCGGGCCGCAGCACATGCGCCAGCAGCGCCACGCCCAGCAGGACGAAGATCGTCCATGTCGCCGCGACCTGCGCCTGCAGGTTCAGCACGAAGATCCCCGACAGCAGCACGACAAAGCCAAGGATCGGTGTCCAGCCATTGGCCAGCACCCGCAGCATCGCGACCCGCCGTTCCCCTGCCAGCGTGCCCACGCCGTCGCGCCGCGACAGGAAGTCGATCTGGATGAAGATGGACAGGTAATAGATGAAGGCGGGCAGCAGGGCCGCCACGAGGATGTCGCGATAGGGCACCTGAATGATCTCGGCCATCAGGAAGGCCGCCGCCCCCATGATCGGCGGCATGAGCTGCCCGCCGGTGGAGGCCACCGCCTCGATGGCGCCCGCCTGCCGGGCGCTGAACCCGGTGCGCATCATCATCTGGATGGTGATGACCCCGGTGGACATGACATTGGACACCGCACTGCCCGAGACCGAGCCGAACAGCCCCGAGGCGGTCACCGCGATCTTGGCGGAGCCGCCCGGCCCCTTGCCCGCCACCCGCATCGACAGCTGGGTGAAGAAATCGCCTCCCCCCACCGCGATCAGGAAGCCGCCGAACAGCACGAAGACCGCCACCACATAGGCGCCCACCTGCAGCGAGGCGCCCCATGTCGCGGAACTGTCGGTGCCCAGATAGCGGAACACCTGCGCCAGCGGGATGGCCCGGCCCGACAGCGGGCCGGGGATCAGGTCGCCCCAGAGCGCATAGGCGAAGAAGGCCGCGAAGATGGCGACCAGCGTCCAGCCCACCACCCGGCGCAGCACGTCCATGACCAGCAGCACCACGCAGACGCCAAGGATCAGCGCCTCGGTCGGGTGGAAGGCGGCCATTTCCGACAGCACCTGAAAGCGGGCATAGACCCAGCCGCCCATCAGCAGCGAGGCCAGCGCCCCCGCCATGTCCAGCCAGACGGGCAGGCCCGCCGTGCCCCGCGTGCGCAGGTAGATCGCCGCCATGGAGATGGCGAGCATCACCGCCGCGATCTGTTCGGGAAAGACCAGCATCCCGGCGCGCATCGGCAGGCGCAGCACCCAGATCAGCGCCAGCACCGGCACCGCGGCGCCCAGAATCTGGGCGATCCGCGGGATCAGGGGGGTGTCAGTGAACAGCGTCATCACTCATCCCGGTTTGTGAAAAGGGGGGGAAGGACAGGCAGGGGCAGGTCGCGGTCATTCCGCGACCGGGATCCCGTGTTCCTGATAGAAGGCGAGCGCGCCGGGGTGGTAGGTCATGCCGCCCGCGCGGGCCATGCCTTCGGGCACGAAGCTTTGCCACATCGGGCTGGTGGCCAGCAGATCCTCGCGCCCGTCATGCAGCGCGCGCACCATCGACGTCACCACCGCATCGGGCACGTCGGCATTGGCGAACAGCAGGTATTCATAGCCAAAGACCTTGGTGTCTTCGGTCACCGCCGCCTCGCCGGATCCGGACACGTCGAAGATGCGGGTGCCGGGCAGGATTTCGTCCATCACCGGCGCATCCTCTTCGGACATGGGCAGATAGCGCACTTCGCCGACGCTGGCCTGCATGTCCATCACGAAGGCCGAGCCGATGGTGGCGATGGAGGTGTCGAGGATGCCGTCGCGAAACCCGTCATACATGGACAGGAAATTGGCGGTCGGCACCGCGCGCACGTCGTCATAGCTCAGATCCGCCGTGGCCATCACCGCCCGCATCACATAGTCGCCCAGCGAATTGTCCGGGAAGCGCGGCACGTTGCGGCCCGCCAGATCCTCCAGCGTCGCGATGCCCGAGTCGTCCATGACCAGCATCCCGGAAGTGAAATCCATCAGCGAGGCGACCAGCCGCAGGTTGTCGGCGGGCTGGCCTTCGGAGAGGCCGGTGCCGGTCATGGCGAAATAGGTCTGCGGGTAGTTGGCGATGCCGAACTCCAGCTGCCCCTGATCCACCAGCGGGATATATTGCGCGGTGTTGGCGGTTTCCTGCGGGATGACGCGGATCTCGCCGCCGCTGGAGGCGACGCTGGCGATCGCGATCCCGATCTGGCCGGTGGCCGCCCCGCTCAGCGTGCCAAGCGCCACGTTCTGGGCATGGGCCAGCGGCACGGTGCCAAGGCACAGGGCGGCGGCTGCGGCAAAATTCTTCAGTATCGACATGGGAACCTCTCCGTTGGGGGGATGGAAAGTCCGCGGTGTTTTTTGATCCACCTTGTATACGAACTTTGGACACATGCCTGCACGGGCTCCTCGCTGAGTCAAGGGCTGTCCGGCGCTAAATGTGAATAAATGACGCATCTCTGGTCATCTTCGCAGCGCATGTGCCCATAATTTGGAACTAAAGGGTGCCAGGATACCCGATTTCGGCAATAAAATTATCTGATCACCTGCTGATCCGGTTCGGGGGCTTGACGCATACCCGAATCTTTGTGCACAAACTCCGGCAATGGCACCGAACAGGTCGCGCTGTTTGTGCACAAGGAAAGGGTCTCCCATGTCACAAGCCGAACAGATCGAGGATGGGGCGCTGCGCCCAGCGGTGCGGGCCTATCTGGTCATCCGCGACGCGATCCTGTCGGGGGAACTCGCCTCCGGCACGCATCTGCGCGAAGAGACGCTGGCCAGCATGACCGGCACCAGCCGCACGCCGGTGCGCGACGCGCTTGGCCGTCTGGTGGCCGAGGGGCTGGCGGTGGAGGAAAACCGCAGCCGCTATGTCGCGGATTTTTCGCCTTCCGAAATCATGGTGATGTTCGACCTGCGCGCGCGCCTTGAAGGCTATGCGGCGCGGCTTGCCGCCAGCCGGATCACCGCCCCCGAACTGGACGAGCTGGCGCGGCTGATCGAGGAGATCGACGCGCTGGACATGGCGGGCGGGCGCGACGCGACAGACGAGTTTCTGGTGCTGAACGACGCCTTTCACAACTGCATCCTGCAGGCGACCCGGTCCACGCAGCTGCGCATGATGATCCGTCCGGTGATGTCGGCGCCGGTGGCGCTGCTCAAGCGGCACATCATGGCGCAGTCCATCGGCATCCGCGCCTCCAACGACCAGCACCGCGAGATTCACCGCGCCCTTGCCAGCGGCAATCCCGACTGGGCGGAGGCGGCGGTCAAGGCGCATGTGATTTCCACCAAACCGTTCCGGAAGGCCCCCGCCGATGACTGACCTTTCCGCAAAGACCATCCTCGTCACCGGCGGCGGGCGCGGGCTGGGCCGGGCCATGGCGCGGGCTCTGGCTGCCTGCGGCGCGCGGCTGGTGCTGACCGGCGCCACCGCCTCTGACGCGCTGGCGCAGACCGTCCGCGACTGCACCGAGGCGGGCGCGGCGCAGGTGCGGACCTGTCTTTTCGACGTCTCGGATGCGGCGGCCTGCCAGCGCGCGGCCGAGGATCTGGGCCCCGTCGACGTGCTGGTGAACAATGCCGGGCGCGGCATGCGGCTGATTTCCGAGACGTTCAACACCGTGCCGACGCGGTTCTGGGAAAGCGATCCCGCCGCATGGGCGCAGGTGATCGACACCAATGTGAACGGGCCCTTCTACATGGCGCGGGCGCTGGTGCCGGGCATGGTGGCGCGCGGGCAGGGCAAGGTCATCAACATCTCGACCTCGGACCAGACCATGGTGCGGCGCGGCTACGCGCCCTACGGCCCGTCGAAAGCGGCGCTGGAGGCGGCAAGCCGGGTCTGGGCGCAGGATCTGGCGGGGACCGGCGTCACCGTCAACGTCTTCCTGCCCGGGGGCGCTGCCGACACCGATCTGCTGCCGCCCGCCCCCGACAAGAAAGGCGCGGATGGCAAGCTGCTGTCGCCGCAGGTGATGGCCCGCGGCATCGTCTGGCTGTGCTCGCCCGCCTCGGACGCGGTGACCGGCGGGCGGTTCATCGCGGCGCAGTGGGGCGCGGGCCCCGGCCCCGATGCGGCGGCGGTCAGCCCGCCCGTCGACAAGCCGCGGATCATGTGAGCGGCACGGACATGCGGATGACAGGGAGGGCCCGATGAGCCCCGATCACCTTGATCTCGGCGGCGCGTATCTGCGCCGGATCACCGATCTGGACCGGTTCGCGCTGCCGCTGTCGCTGCTGTTCCCCGAGGCGCGGCAGCAGGAACTGGAGCCGTTCCGTGCCGATCTGGCGCCGTGGCATTACGATTTCGACGCGGGCGCCGTGCTGCTGGGGGTGCATAGCCTGCTGCTGCGGCTCGACGGGCTGACCGTGCTGATCGACACCTGTGTCGGCGCCTGCAAGCCGCGCCCGGCCCGGCCCGAATGGCATGCGCGCAAGGCGCAGGGCTATCTGGCGGCGCTGGCGGCGGCGGGGCTTGGCCCCGAAGACATCGACATGGTGTTCTGCACCCATCTGCACGCCGATCATGTGGGCTGGAACACCCGGCTGCAGGATGGCCGCTGGGTGCCGACCTTTCCGCGCGCCCGCTACGTGATGGGCCGGGCGGAACATGACCACTGGCAGCAGGCCGAGGCGCAGGCCCCCGGCCAGCACAACCACGGCGCCTATGCCGACAGCGTGCTGCCGGTGGTGGCGGCGGGGCAGGCCGATCTGGTCGAGGATGGCGCGGATCTGCATCACGGGCTGAGCGTGCTGCCGCTGCCCGGCCATTCCCCCGGCCAGACCGGGCTTGCGCTCGACCTGCAGGGCAGGCGGGTGGTGTTCTGCGGCGACGCGATCCATTCGCCGCTGCAGATCTTCCGCCCCGACTGGAGCAGCCGTTTCTGCCACGACCCCGATCAGGCCCGCCGCACCCGGCTCGATCTGCTGGAACAGGCGGTGGCGGAGGATCTGGCGCTGATCCCCGCCCATCTGCGCGGGGCGCTGGGGCTGCGCGTGCGCGGCCATGGCGGCGGCTTCCGGCCTGCGCCGCTTTTCTGAACAAGGCGAAGACATGACAAAGAACAAAGGGAAACGTCCATGAGCCAGCAATCCGTCATCATCGTGGGGGCCGGGCCGGTCGGGCTGGTTGCCGCCCTGTGTCTGGCCGAGGCGGGCATCCCCGTCACCGTGGTCGAGGCCCATGGCGAGGTGCCGAAGGATCTGCGCGCCTCCACCTTCCATCCGCCCACGCTCGACATGCTGGACCGGTTCGGCATCTCTGACGAGCTGGTGGCGCGCGGGCTGGTCTGCCCGACATGGCAGTTCCGCGACCGCTCCGAAGGGGTGGTGGCGGAGTTCGACCTTGGCCTGCTGCGCGACGAGACGCGCCACCCCTACCGGCTGCAATGCGAACAGTGGAAGCTGGGCGAGGCGCTGCGCGACCGCATGGAAGGGCGCAGCGACGTGCAGATCCGCTATCACACCCGCGCGCAGGCGGTGACGCAGGATGCCGATGGCGTGACGCTGACGGTAGAGACCCCCGAGGGCAAGACCGAGATCCTGACCGGGCGCTACCTGATCGCCGCCGATGGCGCGCATAGCGCCGTGCGCAAATCGCTCGACATCGAATTCGAGGGGCTGACCATCCCCGAGATCTTCCTGTCCATGTCGACGGATTACGACTTTGCCGAAGCCTTCGGCGATCTTGCCCCCATCGCCTATATCACCGATCCCAACGAATGGGCGGTGCTGCTGCGCACGCCCAGCCTGTGGCGGGTGCTGCTGCCCACCGATCCGGGCCTGTCCGAGGCCGAGATCAAGGATCCGGAGGTGATGCAGCAGCGCCTGCAGAAGATCTGCCCGCGCGAGGGCAAATACGAGATCGTGCATGCCACCGCCTATCGCGTCCACCAGCGCGTCGCCAAACGCTATGTCGAGGGGCGCATCTTCCTTGCCGGGGATGCCGCGCATCTCAACAACCCCTTGGGCGGCATGGGGATGAATGGCGGCATCCATGACGCCATCAACCTGACCGAAAAGCTGATCGAGGTCTGGAACGGCGCCCCGCTGGAGGGCATGACCCGTTACGAGCGGCAGCGGCGGCAGGTGGCCATCGACACCGTGCAGGAACAGTCGCTGCGCAACCGCAAGATCATGGCGGAAAACGACCCCGCCGCGCGGGCCGCCCATCACGACGAGCTGCGCGCCATCGCCGCCGATCCGGTGCGGCACAAGGCGTATCTGATGCGCTCCTCCATGATCCAGTCGCTGCAGGATCTTGAACAGATCGCCTAACATCTGACCACGAAGGGTTTGAACGATGACAGACAGTCTTGGCTACCGCATGAAGTTCGGCGTGATCGCGCCCTCCACCAACACCTCGGTCCAGCCGGAATTCGACGACATGCGCCCGGTGGGCGTGACCAACCATTTCTCGCGGATCGTGATCCCCGACGATCCGGTGCATTCGGACGCGGATTTCAACGAGCTGGTGCTGCGCATCCGCGCCGCCACCATGGATGCCATCGACGCGGTCAAGACCTGTTCGCCCGGCGCGCTGGTCATGGGCATGTCGGCGGAAACCTTCTGGGACGGCAAGGAGCGCGCCGATGATCTGAAGCGCGAGATCGAGGCGCGGGCGGGCATGCCGGTCGCCATGGGGTCGGATGCCTGTCAGGCGGCGCTGTCGCGCTTCGGCAGCGTCAAGCGCATCGCGGTCATCACCCCCTACATGCCGGTGGGCGACGAGCAGGTGCGGCGCTTCTTCACCGATTGCGGCTATGAGGTGGTGACCATCAAGGGCCTGAAATGCCAGAGCCCGATGCTGATCGCGCATGAGACCGAGCAGACGCTGCGCGACGCGATCATCGAGGTGAACGACCCCTCGGTGGAGGCGATCGTGCAGGCCGGAACCAACCTTGCCATGGCGCGGGTCGGGGCGATGGCGGAATTCTGGCTCGACAAGCCGGTGGTGGCGATCAACACCGCGACCTACTGGCACGCGCTGCGCATGAACGGCATCGAAGACAAGGTGCAGGGCTTCGGCTCGCTTCTGACGCATCACTAGTCCGTCTTGGGCCCCTGCGCGGGCCGGGGCCTTTACAGCGCCGGGGCGGCGCGATTAGGGTCGTCTTTGAAAGCGTATGCAAATGAATCGCCCCGGCGCCCCGCGCCGGGGCAGGCATAGCCCGCCCGAAGGGAGCAAGCACCAGAATGCGGCACCACTCCGTTTACAGCTACCGCGCCAAGATCGGCCTTCTGACCCCCGCCACCAACACGGTGAACGAGGCGGAATGGGCGCGGCTGCTGCCCGAGGGCGTGACCTGTCACAGCCATCGCATCGATATGAATGCGGATGCACATGACAGCGAACCGCTGCTGGACCAGATCACCCGCAGCGCCGGAATTCTGGCGCGCGCCGATGTCGATGTCGTGGCCTATGCCTGCACGGCGGGATCCATGGTGACGCCCGCCGACAGCCTGCCGCAGGCGGCCAGCGACCGGCTGGGCCGCCCGGTGCTGACCACCGCCGCCGCCATCGTCGCGGCGCTGCGCCATCTGGGGGTGCGCCGTGTCTCCATCGCGACGCCCTATCATCAGGCGCTCAACGATCACGAGGTGGCCTTTCTGGCGGCGCATGGCGTGACCACGCTTGCCATCGAGGGGCTGGGGCTGGGCGCGAACGGCCCCGTCGATTTCCCGCGCATCGCCCGCACGCCCCTGCCGGAGGTGGAGGCGCTGGCGCATCGCGTCCACCGCCCCGAGGCGGAGGCGCTGCTGCTGACCTGCACCGATTTCCCCACCCTGCCGCTGATCGCGCCGCTGGAAGCCGCGCTGGGGATCCCGGTGGTCAGTTCCAACACCGCAACCCTGTGGGCGGCGCTGCGCCGCGCCGGGATCGGTGACGCCCTTGCCGGGGCGGGGCGGCTTCTGGCGCAGCCCCAGACCCCGCATCCCTGAACATCCGGAGAATCCTTTGCCACGCACGCTTTATGACAAGCTCTGGGACAGCCATGTGGTCCGCAGCTATGACGATGGCAGCGCGCTGATCTATGTGGACCGGCACCTGCTGCACGAGGTGTCGACCCCGCAGTCCTTTCAGGCGCTCGATTCCCGCGGGCTGACGGTCCACCGCCCCGAGGCCAATCTGGCGGTGGCCGATCACGCCGTGCCGACCCTGAACCGCGACCGGCCCATTGCCGACCCGATGGCGGCGCGGCAGACCGCGCTGCTGCAGCGCAACGTGGCGAAGCACAACATCCCCTACATCCCGCTGGATGACCGGCGGCAGGGCATCGTGCATGTGATCGGCCCCGAACAGGGCTTCACCCTGCCGGGCATGACGCTGGCCTGCGGCGACAGCCACACCTCCACCCATGGCGCCTTTGGCGCGCTGGCCTTCGGCATCGGCGCGTCGGAATGCGGCATCGTCATGGCGACACAGGCGGTGGTGCAGCGCCGTGCCCGCACCATGTGCGTGCGGCTGAGCGGCGATCTGCCCCTTGGCGTCACGACAAAGGATCTGGCGCTGCGGCTGATCGCGGTGCTGGGCGCCAATGGCGCCAGCGGCCATGCCATCGAATATGTCGGCGCCGCCCTTGCCGGGCTGGGCATGGAACAGCGCATGACCCTGTGCAACATGGCGATCGAGGCGGGGGCACGGGTGGCGCTGGTGGCCCCCGACCAGATCACCGTCGACTGGCTGCGCGGGCGGCCCATGGCGCCCAAGGGGGCAGAGTTCGACGCGGCGGTGGCCTATTGGCAGACCCTGCGCAGCGACCCCGACGCCAGCTATGACCGCGTGGTAGAGATGGACCTGACCACGCTTGCCCCGCATGTGACATGGGGCACCTCGCCCGAGGATGCGCTGCCCATCACCGGCACCGTGCCCGATCCGGCGCGTGATGGCGACGCGCGGCGGGCGCAGCGGCGGCAGCGGGCGCTGGACTATATGGGGCTGGAACCGGGGCAGGCGCTGGACGGGCTCGCCGTGGATGTGGTGTTCATCGGATCCTGCACCAACGGGCGGCTCGCCGATCTGGAAGCGGCGGCAGCGGTGCTGCGCGGGCGCCGCGTGCATCCGGGCGTGCGCGCCATCGCCGTGCCGGGCTCCGGTCTGGTCAAGGCCGAGGCCGAGGCGCGCGGGCTGGCGCAGGTGTTCCGCGATGCGGGCTTCGAATGGCGCGACGCGGGCTGTTCCATGTGCGTGGCCATGAATGGTGACAGCATCGAACCGGGCCAGCGCTGCGCCTCCACCTCCAACCGCAATTTCGAGGGCCGTCAGGGTCGGGGCGGGCGCACCCATCTGGTGGGCCCCGCCATGGCCGCCGCCGCCGCCGTGACCGGCCATCTGACCGATGTGCGCAAGCTGGAGATCCTGACATGAGCGCGCCCCTGATCCATTTCGACTCGCGTGCCGTGCATCTGCCCGACACCAATATCGACACCGACATCATCTTTCCCGCCCGCTTCCTGCTGCGCACTGACCGCGAGGGCTTGGGCGACTGCGCCTTCGCCGACCGGCGCTTTACGCAGGACGGCGCCGAAAACCCCGAATTTCCGCTGAACCGCGACGGCTGGCGCGGCGCGCAGGTGATCGTGGGCGGCGCGGGCTTCGGCTGCGGCTCGTCGCGGGAACATGCGGTCTGGGCCTTGGTCGACATCGGCATCCGTCTGGTCATCGCCCCCGATTTTGGCGAGATCTTCGCGGGCAATGCCGTCAAGAACGGGCTTCTGGTGCTGCGCCTGCCGCCCGACACCTGCGCCGGGCTTGGCCAGCAGGCCGAGGCGGGCGAGACCTTCACGCTCGACATGCGGGCGCAGACCCTGCACGTGGGCGGGCGTCTGGTCTGCGGGCTTGATCTTGCGCGCGAGGCGCAGGAGGCGTTCCTGAACGGCTGGGACGAGCTTGACGTGATCCTCAACCGCGACATGGACAGCATCCGCGATTTCGAGGCGGGCCACCGCGCCCGCCAGCCGTGGCTGTTCGCGGCCTCGTGACGGGCTGCGGCCCGTCCGGCACGGCGGCGGGCCCCGGCCCGCGCCACACGACCTGAACAAGAAACGACAAGACCCCAACAAGGAGAAGACCATGCAACATATCCTCAAAACCGCAGTCGTGACGGCGGGACTGATGGCGGCGGCACCGGTATCGGCCCAGATGGTGGGGCTTGCCACCACCACCGGCGGCGCCACCGAACAGATCGGCCTGCATCTGGCCACCGTGCTGTCGGATCACAGCGATCTGGTGATCCGCCCGCAGGTCATGGCCAACAGCTCGCAATACATCCCCATGGTCAATGCCGGGCGGGTGGAGTTCGGCATCGCCAATTACCCGCAGGTCGCCCATGCCATGGAAGGCATCGGCATGTCCGAAGGCTCGGCCAATCCCGACCTGCGCATGATCGCCACGATCCTGCCCTTCAACGCGGGGCTGGTGGTGCCGGTCGAGACCGGGATCGAAAGCCTTGCCGATCTCGCCGGCCAAGCCGTGCCGCGCTTTCCCGCCAATTCGCTGGGCGAGTTCTTCTTCACCGCCGCGATGGAGACGGGCGGCGTCAGCTATGACGAGGTGAAGCCGGTGCCGACCTCGAATTTTGGCGAGCAGTTCAACAACATCAAGTCCGGCCTGACCGACGTGACCATCGGCTCGGTCGGCGCGCAGTCGATCATGGATGTGGAGGCATCGCGCGGCGAGGTGCGGTATCTGTCCTTCAAGGAAGGCGACGAGGAGATCCTGTCGCGCTATCTGCCCGGCACCAGCCTGACCACTTGGGGCGACCGCGGCGAGGCGGCGGGTGTCACCCCCGACACCGTGGTGCTGTTCTACGACTACACCCTGTTCGCCCACAAGGACGTGCCCGACGAGGTGGTGACCGCAGCGCTCGAGGCGCTTTACACCAGTGCCGATGCGGCGCGCGCGGGCGGGGCGCTGTGGTCGGAATATGACGAAACCCAGCTGGCGCGGGTCACCACGCTGCCCTATCACCCTGCCGCCGAGGCGTTCTTCCGCGAGCGCGGCATCTGGACCGAGCAGTAACGCGTCATCCTGCCCGTCCGGCAGGCCGTGGCGGGCATCCGCCCGGCGGCCCGGGCGGGCAGTCCATCTACCTATGACAGGGAAGGGCTGGAATGGACGATTCCGTAACACACACCGCGCCGGGGCGGCATGTCTCGGCGGTGCTGGCGGTGGCGGTGCCGCTGCTGGCGATGGCATGGGTTCTGGCGCTGCCGCAGCGCGCCGGGCTGATGATCTTTCCGCAGCAGATGGTGGCGCTGATGCTGGGGCTGTCGCTGGCCGTCTGTTTCCTGCGGCCCCGGCCCGGCACCAGCCTCGGCCTTCTGGACCGGCTGCTGGCCGCCGCCTCGCTGGCGCTGGCCGCACATGTCTTCGTCCGCTTTCCCGTCCTGTCCGAACGGGCATGGGATCACCCGGTGGAGGCGGCGACGGTCGGCGTCGCGGTCATCCTGCTGGTGATGGAGGGGCTGCGCCGGGTGATCGGCATCACGCTCATCATCATCTTCGCGGCACTGGTGCTTTACGCGGTGGCGGGGCAATGGGTGCCCGGCGCGCTGCAGGGCCGTCCGCAGCCGATCGGTGACGTGCTGCAATATCTGGGCACCGATTCCTCGGCCACATGGGGGCAGTCGCTGCAGATCGCGGCCTTTGTGGTGGTGCTGTTCGTGCTTTTTGCCGCCTTCCTGATGGGCACCGGCGGGTCGGATTTCTTTTCCAGCGTGGCGGGGCGTATTTCGGGCAAGGGTCCGGGGGGCTCCGCCAAGGTCGCGGTGACCGCGTCCGGGCTCACCGGCATGATCTCTGGCAGCGCGGTGTCGAACGTGATGACCACCGGCGTCATCACCATTCCGGTGATGAAACGCGCAGGGTTCAGCGCCACCCATGCCTCCGCCATCGAGGCGGTCGCCTCCACCGGCGGGCAGCTGATGCCGCCGATCATGGGGGCTGCCGCCTTCCTGATGGCGGAATTCCTGCAGGTGCCCTATCGCGACATCATCGTGGCCGCCGCCCTGCCGGCGCTGCTGTATTTCCTGTCGCTCTACATCCAGATCGATTTCATCGCCCGGCGCGACCGCCTGCCTTCGGCGCGGGAAGAGGTGCAGGGCAGCTTCGCCAGCATCCTGCTGAAAGGCTGGGTCAGCCTTGTTGCCATCGTGGCGCTGATGGGCGGCATCTTCGGCTTCGACCTCGCGGCGGAGATTTCGGTGGTCTATGCCACGCTGATCATCGTCGCACTGGCACTGGTCGCATGGGCGCTGAAGCTGAGCTATGGCGCCATGAGCCCCCGGCAGGTTCTGGCCGCGCTGATCGAGGCCGGGCGGTCCACCTGCGACGTGCTGCTGATCTGTGCGGCGGCGGGCATGATCATCGGGCTGATGACCCTGACCGGGCTTGGCTTCACGCTCAGCTATTACCTCATGTCCTTCGGGTCAGAGAGCATGTTCCTGCTGCTGCTGCTGTCTGCCGTGATCGGGGTCGTGCTGGGGCTGGGCCTGCCCACCACCGCCGTTTACCTGCTGCTGGCGACGCTGGCCGCCCCGGCGCTGGTGCAGCTTGGCATCCCGCCGATGTCGGCGCATATGTTCCTGCTCTATTACGGCATGCTGTCGATGATCACGCCGCCCATCGCCATCGCCGCCTATGCCGCCGCCAGCATCGGCGGGGCGGACCAGTATCGCACCGGCTTTGCCGCCTTCCTGTTCGGCTGGGCGTCCTATATCCTGCCCTTCTACTTCATCTACAAGCCGGGGCTGCTGATGGACACGTCATGGATGCAATCGGCCTATGTCTTCGTCTCCACGGCGGTGTCACTGGCGCTGATCGCGGGGGGCGTGCTGGGCCATGGCCACAAGGCGCTGTCGCTGGCGCAGCGGGCGCTGTGGGTGCTGCTGGGGATCGCGGTGATCATCCCGCTGAGCCAGATGCTGAGCCCGCTGGCCGAATACGGCGTCGCCGCCGCTGCCGCCGTCGTGCTGGGCGCGCATCTGCTGTCGGCCCGCCGGGAGGCCGCGCCGGTCCGGGCGGAGGTGTCGTCATGACGCCGCGCCATGTGGTGATCGCAGGCGGCAGCCGGGGGATCGGCGCCGCCTGTGCCGCGCGCTTCGCCGCGGGGGGTGATCGGGTCAGCGTGCTGTCGCGCAGCGAAGGGATCCGGGTCGACCTGCGCGAGGCCGGGGCGGTCGCCGCAGCGCTGCAGCAGGCGGAGGCGGCGCAGGGCCCGACCGATGTGCTGGTCTGCACCGCCGGGGCCGCACGGCAGGCCCCCACCCGCGCGCTTGACGCCGCCGCGCTGCGCGAGGGGATGGAGGCGAAATATTTCCCCTATGCCAACATCATCATGGCAGCGCTGCCCGGCATGGCGGCGCGCGGGCGTGGCGTGATCGTGCCGGTGATCGGCATGGGCGGCAAGGTCGCCTCGCCCACACATCTGCCGGGGGGTGCGGCCAATGCGGCGCTGATGCTGCTGACCTCGGGGCTGGGCCATGCCTATGCCGCGTCGGGGATCCGGGTGGTGGGGGTCAATCCCGGGCCGGTGGCCACCGCGCGGTTCGACCAGCTTTTGGCCGCGCGCGCCGCACAGGACGGCATCAGCCCGGAGGCGGCGCGGAACGCCGTCACCGCCGGACTGCCCGCAGGTGCCGTGCCGACCCCCGAACAGCTGGCCGAGATCGTGCATTTCCTTGCCGGTGACGGCGCGGTCATGCTCAACGGCACCGTCATCGCCGCAGATGGCGGCGCGGTTCCGGTGATCTAGGGGCCCGGGCGGCGGCGGTTTTTGAATACGGTTGCACCGCCGGAACGGGGCATATATTCTGGCCTCCCTTGGCAAGGAGACCGAGATGAAGCCCCTGTCCGGCCGTGTTACCTCGCTTGATGTCGCAGCTCTGGCGGGCGTGTCGCAATCGGCGGTCTCGCGCGCCTTCACCGAAGGTTCGTCGATTTCCGAGGCCAAGCGCAAGGCGATCCTCGACGCCGCGCTGAAGCTGAACTACGTCCCCAATTCCATCGCCTCCAGCCTGACGACGCGGCGCACCAATATGGTGGCGGTGATCCTCGGCAATCTCGACAATCCGTTTTACGTGCAGGTGCTGAAGGCGCTGATCACCCGGCTGCAGGCGCGCGGCGTGCAGATCCTGACCTTCACCGTCAAGAACGGCTCCAACAGCGATGACGCGCTGATGCGGGTGCTGCGCTATCAGGTGGATGGCATCATCCTGACCTCGGCGCAGCTGTCGACCCGGATGACCGGCATCTGCCATGACCGGGGCATCCCCATCGTGCTCTTCAACCGCTACATTCCGGGATCCTCCGCCTCGGGGGTGCGCTGCGACAATGCGGCGGGCGGGCGGCTGATGGCCGAGGCGCTGCTGGGGGCGGGGGCGCGCAGTTTCGCGCTGCTGAAGGGTGACCCCAACGGCACCACCAGTCAGGACCGGCAGCGCGGTTTCACCGACTGCCTGCTGGAGCGGGGCATCCCCCCCGCCGACATTCTGGAACTGGAGGGGCAGTCCACCTATGACGGCGGCCATGCCGCGACGCTGCGCGCCTTTCTGGACGAGCGCCACCCGATCCCCGATGCGATCTTCGGCATCAACGACATCATGGCCATGGGCGCCATGGACGCGCTGCGCGGCGAGATGGGGGTGAAGATCCCGGCGGATCTGATGGTGGGCGGCTTTGACAACATCGACGAGGCCGACCGCTGGCCCTACCGGCTGACCACCGTGCGCCAGCCCGTCGACGAGATGACCGAGGAGGCGCTGAACCTGCTGGATCTGGACAATCCCGGCGCCGCCATCCAGCCCGGCATCGACATCAAGGTGCCGGGCCGGATCGTCTGGCGCAGCACCATTCCAAGGCCGGTCGACCTGTGATCCCCTCCCCCGCAGCGGGGGGAGGGGAGTGGCGGCTCAGCCCGCGCTGCGGTCGCGCGCCCACCGGCGTTCGAATTCCCAGACCTCGGGGAAGCCGATCAGCTGGTTGAATTCCGAGAAATCGAACAGCGGCTGCGCCGGGGTCTGCGAGGTGCCATGTTCGACAAAGGCCGCCATCACGGTCTGCACCGCCTGCGCCGCCGCAAGCCCGGTCATCGACGGATAGATCGCCATGGCATAGCCGATCTCTTCCAGTTCCCGCGCCGACAGGATCGGGGTCCGGCCCCCATCCGCCATGTTCGCCATCATCGGCGCGTTGATGCGGCGGCAGGCCTCGCGCATTTCCTCAGTGCTTTCCAGCGATTCAAGGAAGACCACGTCGGCCCCCGCCTCGGCATAGGCCAGACCGCGTTTGACGGCGCCTTCAAAGCCTTCGCTCTGCCGGGCATCGGTGCGGGCGATGATCAGCGTCTCGTCCGAACTGCGCGCCTCGCAGGCGACCTTGATCTTCTCGACCATGTCGATCGCCGGCACCACGCGGCGATAGGGGGTGTGGCCGCATTTCTTGGGGAATTCCTGATCCTCGATCTGGATCGCGACCACCCCGGCCTGTTCATAGCCGCGCACGGTGTGATGCACGTTCAGAAGCCCGCCATAGCCGGTATCGGCATCGGCGATGATCGCGGCATTGCTGACCCGGCAGAGCGTGGTGACCCGGTCCAGCATTTCGGAATAGGTGGCGATGCCCGCATCGGGCAGACCATGCGCCGACGCGGTGGTCCAGTAGCCGGAGGCATAGGCGAAGGGCAGGTCGAACGTGTTGGCGACCACGGCGGCGATCATGTCATGCAGGCCGGGGGCCGCCACGAACTTGCCCGAGGCGAGGGCGGATTTCAGGCTGGTCTTCTTCATGCTGTCGTTCCTGCAAAATAGGTCAGTGTTTCGGCTTCCGAGACGACATCGCCGTATTTGGCGTTCATATCGAACAGGTTGGCCTCGTGGGGCGCGGGGTGGCGGTCGCCCACCGCCTCGCGCGGGATGATCGGGATGAAGCCATGCGCATTGGCATCGACGCAGGAGGCGCGCACGCAGCCCGAGGTCGATACACCGCTGAGAATGACCGTATCCACGCGCCATGTGGTCAGGGTCGGGGCGAGGGAGGTGCCGAAGAACGCGCTGGCATGCTGTTTGGAGATCACCAGCTCATCCTCGGCGGGGGTCAGGCCGGGGGCCCAGTCCGCCCATGGGCTGCCCTTCAGGAAATGCCGCAGCGGCAGCGCTTTCTGGTAGAACCGCCCGCCATCCAGCGCCTTGGGGTGGTAGACGACATTGGTATAGATGACCGGCACCCCCGCCGCGCGCGCCGCGTCGCGCAGGCGGATCGCCGAGGCCAGCGCGTCGTCGCAATCGGCCCAAAGATCGCAGTCCCGGTCGAAATAGCCCCGGACCAGATCGATCAGGATCAGCGCGGGCCTTTTGCCGAAGCCAAGCCGCCCGCCATAGGCGCGGGCGTAGTTTTCGCCCAGATCTTCACTCATCCCTGTTGTCCTCCGTCTCGGTGTCATGGGTCTGCGGGGCCGGGGGCTGCCCGCCTGTCGAATACGCTTGCAGCGGTTCCGATCCGCGCCCCGGCGCGATCTGTGCCGTGCCGGGTCCGGCGGGCATATGCTGGCGGAGCCTCCGGCAAAGGCGCTGTCTGTGCGGCCCGTTTTGTCCCGGACCGGGGGCCGGGGCGGCGGCGCCGGGGCCCTGCGCCCGCTGGGATTTGTCGAATGCCACGTCAGACCTCGTGTCGCTGTCTTGCGGCGGAGACTAGATCTTATTGAATGCGCATTCAATCTCAATTCAGCAGCCCGCCCCGCCGCACCAGCGTCACAAACGGCGCTGGACTTGATCCCCCCTGCCATGCACCTTGTGACCGAGGTTTTTTATGGTCTGCCTTCTGGCGCGGGACGCGCCGATTCAGGAGAGTATGTTATGCCCCTCACGGCACTTTATCCCACCGCCATCCGCACCAGCCTGCCCCGGGACGGCGACCAGCAGGCGCACGGCATGGTGCCGCTTGACGCGGGCCGCACGCTGGTCACATGGCAGGAGGGCGGCACGCTTTATGGCCGCGTGCTCAGCGAGGCAGGCGCGCTGGACACCAAGCCGCTTGGGCTGGGGGGGCCGGATGTGGCGATCGCGTCGGTGCCGGGCGGCGGATTTGCGGTGATGACGCTGGCCGCCAATGGCCCCGACACCCGCACGTCGGTGCAGCTTTATGATGCCAGCGGTCAGGCCATCGGCGCGGTGGCCACGGCTGACCTGCCCGGACGGACCGACGCGGCGGAGAGCCGTCTGGTGGCGCTGGAGGGCGGCGGCTATCTGCTGCTGCGCACCGTCGTCGCACAGGCCGGGGCAGAGATCGCGGCGCAGCGGCTGGATGCCGCCTTCCAGCCTGTGGGCGGGGCGGTGGCGCTGCCGCAGATGGACGGTGCCGACTACCGGATCAGCGACATCGCCGAACTGGCGGGCGGCGGCTTTGTCATCGCCTATACCGAGACCAGCGAGGATGACACGGGCACCAGCTCCGCGCTGCGCAACGCCTATCTGCAGCGGCTTGATGCCAGCGGTGCCTTTGAGGGCGACCGGATCGAGATCACCGGCGATTTCCCCTTCGAGGTCGAGGGCAGCGGCGCCTATGCCCCCAGCGTGGCGGCGGCCCCGGATGGCAGCTTTGCGGCGTTCTGGGGCAGCCTCTATGGCGGCACCTACTGGCAGCGGTTTGACGCGGAAGGCAGCGCCGCCACCCCGAAACTGGAGGTGGGCTTCTATGACAGCACGCCCTTCGACATCGTCGCCGCCGGGCCGGACAGCTATGCCCTGCTGTGGCAGCAGCCGATCTATGAAAGCTTCGACGATTACTTTCCCAGCGGTTATGCCACGGTGCTGGACTGGCGCGACACGGCCGGGGCGGTGCTGCTGTCCTATGAAGCCGGAGATCTCTCTGCCGATGACAGCCCGCTGGGCCGCGACCTGCGGCCCGTGGCGCTGACCGCGCGTCCGGGCGGCGGCGTGATCGTGGCGCAGACGCTTGGGGAGGCGGGCGGCGGTCAGGACGCGGCGCTGTTCCGCTTCGGCCCGCTGCCCGACAGCCGCCTGTCGGGGGAGGATGTGACCGGCACTCCGGCCAGTGACCTGATCCGGCTGACCGGCGACGGCGCGCGGGCAGAGGGCGGCGCGGGTGATGATTTCCTGCTTGGCACCACCGGCGAAGACCGGCTTGACGGCGGGGCGGGCGCCGATGTGATGGTGGGCGGCGATGGCGGCGACATCTATTATCTGGACCATCCCGGCGATGTGGTGGTGGAACGGCTGGAGCACGAGGGCGTCGACCGCGCCTTCGGCACCGTGTCCATGAACCTGCGCGGTGCTGCGGTGGAACGCATGAAGCTGACCGGCAGCGCCGATGCGGTGATCGTGGCCAATGATCTCGACAATCTCGTGATCGGCAATGCCGGGCGCAACACGCTGCACGCCGCCGAGGGCAACGATACCCTGCAGGGCGAGGCGGGGAATGACACGCTTTACGGCAATGCGGGCGATGACGTGCTGATCGGCGGCGCGGGCGCCGACATCCTGAACGGCGGGCCCGGATCGGATACCTACTATGTCGACAATCCGGGCGACCGGGTGGCGGAAAGCTACCGCTGGGAGGGGCATGACACCGTCTATTCCAGCGTCGATTTCCTCATGGGCCGCCAGCATATCGAGGATCTGGTGCTGACCGGCACGGCGGATGTGCGCGGCATCGGCAACGGGCTCGACAATGTCATCCGGGGCAATGGCGGCGCCAACATCCTTGACGGCGGCAAGGGCGTGGACAGGCTGATCGGGGGCGCGGGCAATGACACCTATCTGGTGCGCAGCCCCGGCGACACGGTGGTCGAGGCGGCGGGCGGCGGGGAGGCCGATACCGTCAAGGCGTTCCGGTCCACCCTGCTGCCCGAGCATGTGGAGCGGCTTTACCTGCAAAGCGTGCTGACGCAGGCGGGGGAGGCGGTGCAGATCAACGGCATCGGCAACACGCTCGACAATGTCATCATCGGCAATCCCTATGACAACGTGATCTCCGGGCGCGAGGGCAATGACACGCTGCGCGGGCAGGCCGGGGCCGATACCTTCGTCTTCGACTCCGCCCCCGGTGCGGGCAATGTCGACCGGATTCTGGATTTCAACACCAACACGGCGGATGAGGGCGACAGCCTGCTGTTCCGCAGCGCGCTCTTCGACGGGATCGGGGCGGGCGGGCTTGCGCCGTCGCAGTTCGTGGCGGGGGATCGTGCGCTGGATGCCAGTGACCGCTTCATCTTTGACGCGGGCAGCGGGCGGCTCTGGTATGATGCCGATGGCAGCGGCGGCGGGGCGCAGACCCTGCTGATGACCTTCGATCAGGGGGCCGTGGTCACGGCAGAGGACATCTTCTTCGTCTGACGGCCCCGTCGATAGGGGCTCGAATGTCTGGAAAATCCGGGCATTATCCCCGCAGGGGCAGGCAGCCCCGGCACCCTGCGGGAGACGGACCACATGGCCACGGCAACTCTTGCGCTGGACGGCGTCACTCCGGTCAGCGCTTTTGGCACCACCACGCCCTGGACGGCGGGCAATATCGACGCGCTGTCGCTGGCGGGGTTTCTGGGCGATGCGTCCTACCGCGTGACGCTGGATCTGACCGGCGACTGGGATATCGGGCTGCTGCGGCTGCGCACCGATGCCGAACCGCAGACCCGCGTCACCCTGACCGACAGTGCCAGCGGCACGCGGCGCATCACCACGCTGGATCTGGGCGGCGCCGCGCAGGACATCACGCTGAAGGCCACGCAGGTGCGGTTCATCACCGGCGGCGACCGTGACGTGACGCTGCGCACCGGCGACCAGCCGGTCAGCGCCATCGACCTGTTCGACGGCAATCATGACATCACCACCGGCGCGGGCAGCGTCGGGTCCATCAGCCTTGGCGCCGGCGATGACCTGCTGCGCGGCGGGGCGGGGTTTCTGGGCTCGGTCCGCATGGGGCAGGGCGACAACACCTATATCGGCGGCAGCGGCTTTCTGGGGGCGCTGGTCACCGGCGATGGCGATGACACGGTCACGCTGAACGCGGGCGCGCAAAGCGTCAGCCTTGGCACGGGCAGCGATACGCTGGCGGTGATGGCGGGGTTTGCCGCCTCGGTCAGCGGCGCGGGCGACAGCGTGGTGACGGTGGCGGCGGGTGCCTCTGCCGGGGCGGTGGCCTTGGGCGGCGGGCGCGACCGGGTGGTGGTGGCGGGCGGCTTTGTCGACCAGCTGGGGCTGGGAGAGGGCGACGACACGCTGCAGATCCGCAGCGGCGGCAGCGCCAATGCCGCGCAGCTTGGCGGCGGCGACAACCTGCTGGAGGTGGCAACGGGCAGCTTCGTCTGGTCGGTCACCGCCTTTGGCGGCAATGATACCGCCCGCTATACCGGCACCGGCCGCAGCCAGAGCCTGCAGCTGGGAGAGGGGGACAACAGCCTGCACCTGTCGGACAGCGCGCAGGTCAATCAGGTGCTGAGCTATGGCGGCGCCGACACCCTGCTGATGGAGGGCGCGTCTTATGTGGGCAGCGCCGATCTGGGCGACGGGCGCGACAGCGTGACCCTGACGGCGCAGGCCAGCCTGTCGGGCCTGACCACATGGGGCGGGGCGGTGCTGGCGCTGCGCGACGATGCGTGGATCGACACCGCACAGCTGGGCCATGGCGGCAATTCGGTCACGCTGGGGGGCGCTGCGCGCATCAACAGCCTGCAGATGGGCGATGGCGATGACCGGGTGGTGCTGGGCGGCACCGCGCGGATCTTCATGCTGAAGCTGGGGCAGGGCGACAATGTGCTGACCACGGCGGAGGGCGCCGTGGAATCCGTCTATTCCTATCTGGGCAACAACACGCTGCGGCTTGGCGCCGGGGGCGCGCAGCAGATCACCCTGTCGGGCGACGGCACGGTGCAGGACATCGCCGCCACGGGCTATGTCGGCAGCCTGCAGGTGACGGGCCGCGCCAGCACCACGCTGGTGCTGACGGGGGGCGCGGGGGCGGTCCAGCTGGGCGGCGGCGACGATGTGGTAAGCCTGGGCGCGCAGGGTCTGGGCAGCCTGTCGCTGGGGGCGGGGGATGACCGCGTGACGCTGGCGCCCATCGATGCCGCCGCGCGCATGGTGCTGCTGGGGGGCACGGGCGCCGACACGCTGTCGCTGGCGGGGTATGGTGCGGCGGTCAGCCTGTCGCTGACCCCGCAGGGCACGGCGCAGCAGCCGACCGCCGAAGCCACCGGCCTGCTGCATCTGTCGGGCTTCGAGGGGCTGGAGGGCACGGAGTTTGACGACACGCTGGTGGGATCCGCCGGGGCCGACACGCTGGATGGCGGCGCGGGGGCGGATGTGCTGGTGGGCGGCGATGGCGGCGATCTCTACCGCGTCGATCACATCGGCGATCAGGTGCGGGAAGGCCGCGGCGCCACCGGCACCGACACGATCGAGGCCAGCATCGATTTCCGGCTGGACGCGGTGCGGGTGGAAAACCTGACCCTGACCGGAGAGGCGGTGCTGGGCGCGGGCAATGCGCTGGCCAATGTGATCACCGGCAATGCCATGGACAACCTGCTGGATGGCGGGCGCGGCGTCGACACGCTGGTGGGGGGCTTGGGCAACGACACCTATTTCATCCGCGCCCCCGGCGACACGGCGGTGGAACTGGCCGGTGAGGGCATCGACACCGTGCGCGCCTTCCGCTCGCACGCGCTGGAGGCGAATGTGGAAAACCTGTTCCTGCAGGTGGTGCGCAGCTCGGCGGGCGATGTGGTGGCGGTCAACGGCATCGGCAACGGGCTTGCCAACACCATTGTCGGCACGCCCTTTGCCAACACCCTTGCCGGGCGCGAGGGGCGCGATACGCTCAACGGGCAGGGCGGCGCCGACAGTTTCGTCTTCGACCGTGCGCCGGGGGCGGGCAATGTCGACCGCATCATCGATTTCAACGTGAACGAGGCGAACGAGGGCGATCTTCTGAAGATGAAGGGCGCGCTCTTTGGCGGGCTCGCGGCGGGGCTGCTGGACGCGGATCTGTTCGTGGCCGGACCCCGGGCGCAGGAGGGTGATGACCGCTTCATCTTTGACCGCGCGTCGGGGCAGCTCTGGTTCGATGCCGATGGCACCGGGGCCGCCGACCAGATTCTGGTCGCGACGTTCGAGCAGAACGCGCAGGTGACGGCGGCGGATATCGAGATTTTCTGACCCTCACATCTGGCGGATGCTGGCCTGCACCAGCAGCAGCAGTCGTTCGGCGGCGCGCGGCAGCACCCGCCCGCGCGCCTGCATGATGAGATAGGGCGCCACGGTCAGCAGCCGGTCCAGTTCCAGCCGCCGCAGATCGGCAGAGACGGGCGGTTCCAGCATCAGGTCGATCACCTCCTTGGACATGGGCGCCACGGCGTCGCTGTCTTTCAGCAGCGCGATGATCGCCAGCAGCGAGGAGGTGGAAATCACGTCCTGCGGCGCTGCCAGCCCCGCATCGTGAAAGGCGGTGTCGATGGCGTTGCGGATCGGCGCGCCGCGCACCTGCAGGATCCAGCGCATGTCGCGCAGCGCCGCCATGCCCACCGGACCCCGGTCCAGCAGCGGATGGCTGGCCCGCACCAGCAGCTGCACGATCTCGTCGCGGGCGGGTTCCACGACAAAATCCTGTTCGTCCATCTGCGGCGGCAGCCGGGCCAGCACAAAATCCAGCTCCCCCCGGTCCAGCGCCTGCACCAGCGTCAGCGAGGGCGCCACCTCGATCGACACGTCGACCGAGGGCGTCTGCGTCTTGAGCTGCTGCACCGCAGGCACCAGCTGCCCCAGCGCGGGGCCGGTCACCGCCCCCACCCGCACCACGCCGCCGCGCCCGGTGCGCAGGTCGGTGAAATCATCGGCAAGCCGCGCCAGATCGTGCTGCAGCCGCCGCGCGTGCCGGGCCAGCAGGGCGCCTGCGGGCGTGGGCTCCATCCCCTTGGGCGTGCGCTGGAACAGCTTGGTGCCAAGCTGGCGTTCCAGATCGGTCAGCAGCCGCGACGCGGCAGGCTGGGTCATCCGGCAGAGCGAGGCCGCCACCTGCAGCTGCCCGTGATCGGCGATGGCCGCAATCAGCCGCGCCTGCGCGGGCCGGAGGTCGGTCAGCGATCCCGCCATGTGCATATCCTTTCTGTTATACAGATTGCCGATATTGGTATTTGGTCGGTATGTCGCGCAAGGCTAAAACGGCGTCACCCCGTCAGGGAGTCTCGGGCCGTGAGGGCGGCCCCTAGGGAGGATACCGATGAAACTGAAGAAACTCGCGGGCGCGCTCGCGGTCAGCCTTGCTGCGATCTCCGCTCCGGCCTTCGCGCAGGACAAGGGCACCGTGGGCATCGCCATGCCGACCAAAAGCTCGGCGCGCTGGATCGACGACGGCAACAACATGGTCAAGCAGCTTGAAGAAGCGGGCTATGCCACCGATCTGCAATATGCCGAGGATGACATCCCCAACCAGCTCGCGCAGATCGAGAACATGGTGACCAAGGGCGTCGACGTGCTGGTGATCGCCGCCATCGACGGCACCACCCTGTCGAACGCGCTGGCCAATGCCGCCGCCTCCGGCGTGCGCATCGTGGCCTATGACCGGCTGATCCGCGACAGCGGCGATGTGGACTATTACGCCACCTTCGACAACTTCAAGGTCGGCGTGCTGCAGGCCACCTCGCTGGTCGAAGGTCTGGAATCGCGCTTCCCCGACAGCAAGCCGTGGAACGTGGAACTGTTCGGCGGCAGCCCGGACGACAACAACGCCTATTTCTTCTATGATGGCGCCATGTCCGTGCTGCAGCCGCTGATCGACGCGGGCGACATCGTGGTGCAGTCCGGCCAGATGGGCATGGACAAGGTCGGCACGCTGCGCTGGGACGGCGCCGTGGCTCAGGCGCGGATGGATAACATCCTGTCCGCCAACTACACCGACAAGGACGTGCACGGCGTGCTCGCCCCCTATGACGGTCTGTCCATCGGGATCCTCTCCTCGCTCAAGGGCGTGGGCTATGGCTCCGGCGATCTGGCGATGCCCATCGTCACCGGTCAGGATGCCGAAGTGCAGTCCGTGAAGTCGATCCTTGCCGGCGAGCAGTATTCGACGATCTTCAAGGACACCCGCGAACTGGCCCGCGTCACCGTGGGCATGGTCAACGCGGTGATGGAAGGCTCCGAGCCCGAAGTCAACGACACCACCACCTATGACAACGGCGTCAAGGTCGTGCCCTCCTACCTGCTGGAGCCGCTGCCCGTCGACGCGTCGAACTGGGAAGAGCGTCTGATCGGCTCGGGCTATTACACCGAAGACCAGATCAAGTGATCCCAAAGGCTCCGCCCCTTGCGGGCGGAGTCCCCCATCCCCGGCGCGGGTCCGGGGCGCAAGGACAGGCAACCCCATGACGCTGCTTCTGGAAATGCGCGAGATCACCAAGGAGTTTCCCGGGGTGAAGGCGCTGGACCGGGTGAATCTCTCGGTCCGCAAGGGCGAAATCCACGCCATCTGCGGCGAGAATGGCGCCGGAAAATCCACGCTGATGAAGGTGCTTTCGGGGGTCTATCCCGCAGGCAGCTATGACGGCGAAATCCATTATGACGGCGCGCTGGCGCAGTTCCGCACCCTGCGCGACAGCGAGGATCGCGGCATCGTCATCATCCATCAGGAGCTGGCGCTGGTCCCGCAGCTGTCCATCGCCGAGAACATCTTTCTGGGCAACGAACGCCAGACCGGCGGGGTCATCCAGTGGCAGGAAACCTTCCGCCGCACCGAGGAGCTTCTGGCCAAGGTCGGGCTGCGCGACGCGCCCGGCACGCTGGTCGACAGCATCGGCGTCGGCAAGCAGCAGCTGGTGGAAATCGCCAAGGCGCTGTCCAAGGACGTGAAGCTGCTGATCCTCGACGAGCCGACAGCGGCCCTGCAGGAAAACGACAGCCGCAAGCTCTTGGATCTGATGCTGGAGCTGAAGGCGCAGGGCGTCACCTGCATCATCATCAGCCACAAGCTGAACGAGGTCCGCTACGTCGCCGATACCGTGACCGTCATCCGTGACGGCATGGCGGTGTCGCGGCTGGATGCGGCGCAGGGTCTGGAAGAAGACCAGATCGTGCGCGACATGGTGGGGCGCGACATGTCCCAGCGGTATCCCGACCGGCCCCGCCATGCGGGGGAAACGGTGCTGGAGGTGGCGGACTGGAACGTCTGGCACCCCGAACATGCCGAACGGCAGGTGATCCACGACATTTCCTTCAACGTCCGCGCGGGCGAGGTGGTGGGCATCGCCGGGCTCATGGGCTCGGGGCGCACTGAACTCGCCATGTCGATCTTCGGGCAAAGCTGGGGGCGCGGCATCTCGGGCGAGGTGCGGCTGCATGGCCAGCCGGTGGACGTGTCCAAGGTGGACCGCGCCATCAAGTCGGGGCTTGCCTATGTGACCGAGGACCGCAAGACGCTGGGCCTGATCCTTGACGAGACCATCCGTTTCAACACCACGCTGGCGCATCTGGACGGCGTGTCGGCGCGCGGCGTGCTGAACGAGGCCGAGGAGACCGAGGTGGCCGAACGCTACCGCCGGGCGCTGGCCACGCGCACGCCTTCGGTGATGCAGGAGGTGGGCAACCTGTCGGGGGGCAACCAGCAGAAGGTGGTGCTGGCCAAGTGGCTGTTCACCAGCCCCGAGGTGCTGATCCTTGACGAACCCACCCGCGGCATCGACGTGGGCGCGAAATACGAAATCTATTCCATCATCAACGACCTTTCCGCACAGGGCAAGGCGGTGGTGATGATCTCGTCGGAGATGCCCGAACTCTTGGGCATGTGCGACCGCATTTACGTGATGAACGAAGGGGCCTTCGTGGGCGAGCTTTCCGCCGCCGAGGCCAGCCAGGAGCGGATCATGTCGCTCATCGTGTCGGAATAAGGAGAGCAGGGTTATGACCATGCACACGGCAGAGGGCACGGGACAGGCAGAGACGCAGGGCCTGCGCTCCTATCTGCGGCGCCACATGCGCGAATACGGGCTGCTGTTCGCGCTGATCGCGATCATGGCGTTCTTTCAGGTGGTCACCGGCGGCACGCTGCTGCGCCCGGTGAACATCACCAACCTGTTCCTGCAGAACAGCTACATCATCATCATGGCGCTGGGGATGCTCATCGTCATCGTGTCGGGCAATATCGACCTGTCGGTGGGCTCGGTTCTGGGCTTCATCGGGGCCTTTGCCGCCGTCATGGTGGTGGAATGGGACATGCCGATTTCGGTGACCATCTTCGCCTCGCTGGTGCTGGGCGGGCTGATCGGCGCGGCGCAGGGCTACTGGGTGGCCTATTGGGCGATCCCGTCCTTCATCGTGACGCTGGCGGGGATGCTGGTGTTCCGCGGCGCCTCCCTGCTGCTGCTGCAGGGCCAGTCGGTGGGGCCGTTCCCGGCGGAATTCCAGCTGCTGTCCACCGGTTTCGTGCCCGACCTCCTGCCGCGCGAGGCGACGGCGGGTCTGGCAGAGCTGTTTGGCGTGCGCAATTTCAACGTGCTGGCCATGGGGCTGGGCGTGATCGTCGCCACCGTCATCGTCTGGCTGGGGCTGCGCGAACGCGCCCGCGACAAGGCCTATGGCATCGAAGGCGAGCCCATCAATTTCTTCTGGGCGCGCAACATCATCGTGCTGGGGGCGCTGCTGTTCCTCAGCTACAAGATCGCCACCTTCCGCGGCCTGCCCAACGTGCTGGTCACCATGGGCGTGCTCATCATCATCTACGCCTTCGTCACGCAGAAAACCGTGATCGGGCGCCGCATCTACGCGCTTGGCGGCAACCGCAAGGCGGCGAAGCTGTCGGGGATCAAGACCGAACGGCTGACCTTCCTTGCCTTCGTCAACATGGGCGTGCTGGCGGCGCTGGCCGGTCTGGTCTTTGCCGCGCGGCTCAACACCGCGACCCCCAAGGCGGGGTTCGGCATGGAGCTGGACGTGATCGCGGCGGTGTTCATCGGCGGGGCCTCCATGTCCGGCGGATCCGGCAAGATCGTGGGGGCCGTGGTCGGCGCCTTCATCATGGGCGTGATGAACAACGGCATGTCGATCATGGGCATCGGCATCGATTACCAGCAGATGATCAAGGGGCTGGTGCTGCTCGCCGCCGTGATCTTCGACGTCTACAACCGGCAGAAGCAGGGCTGACCCCCGCCTGCCCGATCTCACGGGCCGGGACGCCTGTCCCGGTCCCTCCTTACCGGAGCACCCATGTCCAAGACCTTCACCCCCGCCCCATGGCCGCGCAAGCTGCGGTCCACGCACTGGTATTCCGGCACCTCGCGCGACACGATCTATCACCGGGGCTGGCTGAAAAATCAGGGCTATCCGCATGACCTGTTCGACGGGCGCCCGATCATCGGCATCCTGAACACCTGGTCGGATCTGACCCCCTGCAACGGCCATCTGCGCGAACTGGCCGAAAAGGTGAAGGCGGGTGTCTGGGAGGCGGGCGGTTTCCCCGTCGAGGTGCCGGTGTTCAGCGCCTCGGAAAACACCTTCCGCCCCACGGCGATGATGTTCCGCAACCTTGCCGCGCTCAGCATCGAGGAACAGCTGCGCGGCCAGCCCATCGACGGCGCCGTGCTGCTGGTCGGCTGCGACAAGACCACGCCGTCGCTGATGATGGCCGCCGCCTCCTGCGACGTGCCCTCCATCGTGGTGACCGGCGGGCCGATGCTCAACGGCTATTTCCAGGGCGAGCGGGTCGGATCCGGCACGCATCTGTGGAAATTCTCGGAGATGGTCAAAGCCGGAGAGATGACGCAGGACGAATTCCTTGACGCGGAACAGTCCATGTCGCGCTCTTCGGGCACCTGCAACACCATGGGCACCGCCTCGTCGATGGCCTCCATGGCGGAGGCGCTGGGGATGGCGCTGTCGGGCAATGCCGCGATCCCGGCGGTGGACAGCCGCCGCCGCGTCATGGCGCAGCTGTCGGGGCGGCGCATCGTGCAGATGGTCAAGGACGATCTGAAACCCTCCGACATCCTGACCAAGGAAGCGTTCGAAAACGCCATCCGCACCAATGGCGCCATCGGCGGATCCACCAATGCGGTGATCCACCTGCTGGCCCTTGCGGGGCGCGTCGGCGTCGACATCACGCTGGAGGACTGGGACCGCTGCGGCCGCGACGTGGCGACCATCGTCAACCTGATGCCTTCGGGCAAATACCTGATGGAGGAATTCTTCTACGCCGGGGGCCTGCCCGTCGTGCTGAAACGGCTGGGCGAAGGCGGGCAGCTGCACAAGGACGCGCTGACCGTGTCGGGCCAGACCATCTGGGACGAGGTCAAGGATGTGGTCAACCACAACGAAGACGTGATCCTGCCGCTGGACCGGGCGCTGACCCCGCAGGGCGGCATCGCCGTGCTGAAGGGCAATCTGGCGCCCAAGGGCGCGGTGCTGAAACCCTCCGCGGCCTCGCCGCATCTGCTGACCCATCGCGGCCGCGCCGTGGTGTTCGAGGATATCGACGACTACAAGGCCAAGATCGACGACGAGGCGCTGGAGATCGACGAGACCTGCGTCATGGTGCTGAAGAACTGCGGGCCAAAGGGCTATCCCGGCATGGCCGAGGTCGGCAATATGGGCCTGCCGCCCAAGGTGCTGCGCAAGGGCATCACCGACATGGTGCGCATTTCCGACGCGCGCATGTCCGGCACCGCCTATGGCACGGTGATCCTGCACACCTCGCCCGAGGCTGCCGCCGGGGGGCCGCTGGCCGTGGTCCGCACCGGCGACATGATCGAGGTCGACGTGCCGAACCGCCGCCTGCATCTGGACATCCCAGAGGCAGAGCTGGCCGAGCGGCTGGCGGCATGGGCGCCGTCGCATGACCTGCCCGCCAGCGGCTATGCGTGGCTGCATCAGGCGCATGTGTCGGGCGCCGATACCGGGGCGGATCTGGATTTCCTGCGCGGCTGCCGCGGCAATGACGTGGGCAAGGACAGCCACTGATGGAGCCCTTCGACCAGAGGATCTGTGCGCTGGGGGAGGGGCCGCTCTGGCACCCCCTCCGGCAGGAACTGTTCTGGTTCGACATCACCGGACGGCGGCTCTTGTCGCACCATCCGGAAAGCGGCGCGCGGCATGATCTTGCGCTGCCGCAGATGTGTTCCGCCGCCGCATGGATTGATCGCGACCGCCTGCTGGTCGCCTCTGACAGCGCGCTTTTGGTGCTGGATCTGCGCCACGGCGCGCTGACGCCGCTGGTGGATCTGGAGGCGGACAATCCCGTCACCCGGTCCAATGACGGGCGTTGCGATCCGTGGGGCGGGTTCTGGATCGGCACCATGGGCAAATCCGCCGAACACGGGGCGGGCGCGCTTTACCGCTTTCATCAGGGCGAGCTGCGGCGGCTGGCGGCGGGGCTTTCCATCCCCAATGCCATCTGCTTTGCCCCCGACCGCAGCCGCGCCTATTTCGCCGACACCGCCGCCGGGCTGCTTTACCGCTTCCGGCTGGATGACCATGGCTGGCCGGTCAAGGCGCCGGGGGTGCTGGTGGATTTCTCGCGCCTTGGCCTCGCGCCCGACGGGGCGGTGACCGATGCCGATGGCACGCTCTGGGTCGCGCTCTGGGGCGAAGGCGCGGTGATCCGGGTCAGCCCGGACGGCGCGCTGGGGGACCGGGTCACGCTGCCCGCCCCGCACAGCACCTGCCCCGCCTTTGGCGGCCCCGATCTGACCACGCTTTACGTCACCTCTGCCACGCAGGGGCTGACTGACGCCGCGCGGGCCGAACATCCGCTGTCGGGGGCCACCTTTGCGCTGCCGCAGGCCGGACAGGGCCGCGCCGAACCCGCCTTTCTGCTCACCGGAGACAGACCATGACGCATGCCATCCCGCTGGGCCTTGTCGGGCTTGGCACCATCGCCCGCAACCAGCATCTGCCCTCGCTCGAAGATGTGCCCGCCTTCCGTCTGGCCGCCATCGCCAGCCGCAATGCCAGCCTTGACGGTCTGCCCGGCTATGCCGACATCGACGCGATGCTGGCGGCAGAGCCGGATCTGGGCGCCGTCTCGCTTTGCACCCCGCCGCAGGGGCGTTTTGCGCAGGCCGCCGCAGCCCTGCGGGCGGGCAAGCATGTGATGCTGGAAAAGCCCCCCGGCGCCAGCGTGTCCGAGGTCATGGCGCTGGACCGGCTGGCGCAGGCGCAGGGCGTCACCCTGTTCGCCACATGGCATTCGCGCGAGGCGGCGGCGGTCGAAGAGGCCCGCGCCCTGCTGGCAGGCGCCACGATCCGCCGCGTGCGCATCGACTGGAAAGAGGATGTGCGGCACTGGCATCCGGGCCAGCAATGGATCTGGCAGGCGGGGGGTCTGGGTGTCTTTGATCCCGGCATCAACGCGCTGTCGATCCTGACCCGCATCCTGCCCGATCCGGTCTTTCCGCTGTCGGCGCTGCTGGAGGTGCCGGAAAACTGTCAGGCCCCCATCGCCGCGCGCCTGTCCCTGCAGACCAGCCGCGGCGCGCCGGTCGAGGCGGAGTTCGACTGGCGCCAGACCGGGCCGCAGACATGGGACATCCATGTGGAAACCGACGGGCCGGAGGTGCTGCTGCGCGAAGGCGGGGCCAAGCTCTTTGTCGATGGCGCGGCGCGGATCAGCGCCGAAGATCGCGAATACCGCAGGCTTTACGCCCGCTTCGCCGAGCTGATCGCCGCCGGGCAGCGCGATGTCGATCTGGCGCCGCTGCAGCTGGTGGCCGATGCCTTCCTGCTGGGGGAACGCCAGATGACGGAGCCTTTCCATGACTGATCCCGTCTCCGAGACTTTTGGCCATATGCCCGATGGCAGCCCGGTCACCCGCATCACGCTGCGGGCGGGGGCCGTGACGGCGCGGGTGATGACCTATGGCGCGGCGCTGCAGTCGCTGGATCTGCCCGACCGCAACGGCGACGTGCAGGATGTGGTGCTGGGCCATGACGACTTTGCCCCCTATCTGGCGCATCGCCGCTTTTACGGCGCGACGGTGGGCCGGGTCGCCAACCGCATCGCGGGCGGGCGCTTCACGCTGGACGGGGCCGACCACCAGCTTCTGACCAACGAAGGCAGCACCACCCTGCATGGCGGACCGGATGGCTTCGACCGCCGCAACTGGACGCTGCTGGGGATGGGCGAGGATGAGGTGGTGATGGGGCTGGTCAGCCCCGAGGGCGATCAGGGCTTTCCCGGCGAATTGCGGGTGACGGCGCATTACGCGCTGCGCGAGGATCCGCAGGGCACGCCCCGGCTGAGCATCACGCTGCAGGCCGAAGGCGACGCGCCCTGCCCGGTGTCGCTGACCAATCACAGCTTCTTTGCGCTGGCTGGCGTCGCCACGCTGGCGACGCGGCCCAATTCCGCGCTGGAAATGCGGCTGACCGTGCCCGCCGCGCGCTATCTGCCGGTGGATGATCTGAGCCTGCCCACCGGGGTTGCCTCGGTCGGGGCCACGCCCTTCGATTTCCGCGAGGGCCGGATGCCGCTGACCGCGATGCGGTCGGGGGCGCTGTCGGGCTATGACCATTGCCTGTGTCTTGACGGCGACCGGATCGAGCTTGTCGACCCGGTCAGCGGGCGGCGCATGGTGATGCACACCAACCTGCCCGGGCTGCAGGTCTATACCGGCAACTATCTGGACGGATCCGTGCCCGGCAAGGCGGGCCACGCGCCGCGCCGTCACGATGCCATCTGTCTGGAACCGCAGCACTGGCCCAATGCCGTGAACATGCCCGCCGACTGGGGGGCGCCCGATCCGGTGCTGCGCCCCGGCGACCGCGCCGAAACCCGGCTGGATCTGAGCTTTCCCGCCCCCTGAGCGGGCAGGGGCGCGCGCGCTTGCGCGCCCTTTCGCCAGCCCGCTGACATATCACGAAATATTCGGCAAAACCCTGTTCTCTGAGGCGCAAAGGCGCAGTATCAGATCGGCATGGATGTCGTTCTTGTCACCGCTGTCATTGCCTGTCTGTTTCTTGTCATCGCGGCGGCGGAACCGCTGGCGGCCCGATTGCGCCTGCCCTACAGCGCGATTCTGGCGCTTCTGGGCATTCTCATCGGCGGCGGCGCCATCTTCTTCCTGCAGACCGAGATCACCGACGCGCTGAACCCGGTGGCCGAGGTCATCATCAACCTGCCGATCCGGTCCAACGTCTTCCTCTATGTCTTCCTGCCGACGCTGCTGTTTCAGGCAACGCTGGGCATGAACCTGCGGCGGATGCTGGATGACTGGGTGCCGATCCTCGTGCTGGCGGTGGTGGCGGTGGTGGTGGCCACGCTGGGGGTGGGCTATGCGCTGGCCTATACCAGCACCCTGCCGCTGATGGCCTGCCTGCTGGTCGGGGCCATCGTGTCGACCACCGATCCTTCGGCGGTGGTGGGCATCTTCCGCTCCATCGCGGCCCCGCGCCGTCTGGTCCGCATCATCGAAGGCGAAAGCCTGCTCAACGATGCCGCCGCCATCGCGCTGTTCGGGCTGTTCATGGGCTTTGTCATGATGGGCGTGCCGGATCCGACGCTGGGCAGCGCGCTGGCGCGGTTCCCCTATCTGCTGGGGGCGGGGGCGCTGACCGGCTGGGTCATGGCGCAGGCGGGCGTCATCGCCATGTCGGGGCTGGCGCAATATGAACGGGCGCAGATCAGCGTGTCGGTGGCGCTGCCCTATCTGGCCTATGTCGCGTCGGAACAGCTTTTCGGCGCCTCGGGGGTGATCGCGGTGGTCACGGCGGGGCTGACGCTGAACCTCGTGGCGCCGGGGCGGATGCCGCCCGCCGCATGGACCAACCTTAACGAGGTCTGGGATCTGCTGGCGCATTGGGCCGGGGCGCTGATCTTCATCCTTGCCGCGCTGCTGATCCCGCGCCTGCTGGATGACGTGCGCTGGAACGATCTGCTGCTGGTCGGCGTGGTGGTGGGCGCCGCCATCGCCGCGCGGGCCGTGGTGCTGTTCGGACTGCTGCCGCTGCTCTGCCGCCTGCGCCTGTCGCCCGAGGTGGAACGGCCCTACCGCGCCGCGATCCTGTGGGGCGGGCTGCGCGGTGCGGTCACGCTGGCGCTGGCGCTGGCGGTCACCGAAAGTTTCCGCGTGCCCTTGGAGATCAAGCGCGTGGTCGGCATCCTTGCCACCGGGTTCACGCTGTTCACGCTGATCGTGCAGGGCACTTCGCTGCGCTGGGTGATCGGCAGGCTGGGGCTGGACCGGCTGGCGCCGCTGGATCAGGCGCTGAGCGATCAGGTTATCGCCGTGGCCCTGCAGACCGTGCGCGAGGAAGTGGCGCGCACCACCGAAACCTATGAGCTGGACCGCGACATCGTGCGCGGCGAGGCGAAACGGTTTGCCGCCCGGCTCGACAAGGCGGTGGAGGCGGCGGAGGATGCCCGCGAAATCCTTGACCGCGACCGGGTGACGCTGGGGCTGATCGCGCTGGCGGGGGCGGAACGCGATGCCACCACGCAGCGCATCCGCGACCGCACCCTGTCGCTGCGGCTGGCGCAGACCGCGCTTGGCGACTGCGACCGGCTGATCGAGGGCGCGCGCAGCGGCGGCAGGCTGGGCTATCAGCGCGCCGCGCGCCGGGCGCTGGCCTATGGCCCCGCGCTGCGCTCGGCGCTGTTCGCGCATAACCGGCTGCGGCTTTCTGGCCCGCTGGCGCGGATGACGGCGGACCGTTTCGATCTGCTGCTGTCGCAGCGGCTGATCCTGCGCGATCTGGACGGGTTCATCGACGGGCGCATCCGCCGCATCCATGGCCGCCGCGTCGCCGATCTGCTGCATGACCTGCTGGCCCGGCGGCAGGAGGCGGCGGAGACCGCACTGGACGCGCTGCGCCTGCAATATCCCGGTTACGCCGAAGAGCTGGAGCGCCGCTTCATCCGCCGCACCGCCCTGCGGCTGGAGGAGCGCGAATATGCCACCATGCGCGAGGACGGGCTGATCGGGCCCGAGCTTTATACCGCGCTGACGCAGGATCTGGCCGCGCGCCGCACCCGCGCCGAACGGCGCCCGCCCCTGGATCTGGATGTGCAGCGCACCGAACTGGTGCGGCAGTTTCCGCTGTTCGCCGATCTGGACGAGGGCGAGCTGCGCCGCCTGTCGCGGGTGCTGCGCGCGCGCTATGTCGGGCCGGGCGATGTCATCATCCGCCGCGACAGCCCGCCCAAAAGCGTGTGGTTCATCGCCTCCGGCGCGCTGGAACAGGAAACCGCAGGCCAGACATGGCGGCTGGGACGCGGCGAGATGTGCGGGCAGCTGGCCATCCTGATGGCGCGGCCGCGCAAGTCGCATGTGCGGGCCATCGCGCCCTCGACCCTGCTGGAACTGGACGAGACGCGGTTTGTCCGGCTGCTGAAACGCAGCCCCAAGCTGCGGCAGGCGGTGCGCGACAGCGGGCAGAAGCGCGGGCTGGATCTGCAGGCGCTGCTGCCCGAAGACGGTTAAAGCAGCCCCGAGATCTGGTCCGCCGCCGCGCGCACCTGCGCCACCAGCGCAGGCTCCGCCCCCAGCTGCGAGACATGGCCGGACAGGTTGATCGCCGCCACATGCCGCCCCTGCCGCGACCGGACCGGGGCGGCGATGGCAAAGGTGCCGGGCGCCAGATCCGACGCCTGCGCCACATGGCCCCGGGCGCGGTCCTTGGCCAGCCATGCCTTCAGCGTCGCAAGGCTGTCGGGGGTGGGGCCGAACGCATATCCCGCGAACCGCGCGTCAAGCTCGTCCCCGGGCAGATCACACAGCAGCACCCGGCCCATGGTGGTCTGGCAGGCGGGCAGCCGCGATCCCACCGGCACGTTCGACACCATGGCGCGCTCCGACAGCGCGCGGTGGATATAGACGGCTTCGGTCCCCTGCAGCACCGCTACATGCACGGTGAACCCGGTGGCGTTGCGCAGCGCCTCGGCGGGGGCGCGCGCCAGATCCCAGACATCGAGCGAGCCCAGATAGCGATAGCCCAGATCCATGACCCGCGCCGCCAGCCGGTAGCGGTTGCCCTGCCGCGCCAGATAACCTTCCTGTTCCAGCGTCACCACCACGCGATAGGCGGCGGAGCTGGTGATGCCCTGTCCCGCCGCGATCTCTGACAGGGTCAGTTCCGGCTGGCGCGGGGTGAAGCCCTGCAGGATCGCCAGCCCCCGCACCAGCGCATTGGCGCGATAGTCTGCCTCGCGCGCCATGGCTCAGCGCGCGTCCAGCCGCGTGCCGATGCGGGCCATCGCCTCGGCATAGCCCTGCAGGATCGCTTCTTCCTCCGGGTGCTGGCCCGCGCTCAGCACGCGGCGCCCGCGCACCACCACATCGCCCACATGCAGCCCGCGCCCGGCAAAGACGTGGTAATCCAGCGCCATGTCGCGGCCCACCACCGCCATGGCGGCGGGTTCGGGGCTGGTCAGTTCCACAAAGCTTGCCATGCCGCCCACGGCAAGCGCGCCCATGGGCCGCCCCGCCGCCTGCGCGCCGCCCGCCGCCGCGCGGGTCCAGAGATTGGCGGCCACATGCGGCTGCGTCTCGGCGGCCAGCACGTTGCGCTGCCGGTCGCGCAGGCGCTGGCTGTATTCCAGCTGTTCCAGTTCCCGCGCGGCAGAGGTGGCGATGTTGGAATCCGAACCGATGCCGAACCGCCCGCCCTGCGCCAGATACTCGGGCGCGCGGAAGATGCCGTCGCCCAGATTGGATTCCGTCATCGGGCACAGCCCCACCACGGCGCCCGACCGGGCGATCCGGCTCACCTCGGCATCCGACAGATGGGTGGCATGGATCAGGCACCATGCGTCATCGACGGGGGCGTGATCGAACAGCATCTCCACCGGGCGGCGCTGCCCGAAGGCCAGCGCATCCTCCACCTCCTTGACCTGTTCGGCGACATGGATGTGCACGGGACAGCCCGGCAGCAGGCTGCGTCGCAGATCCATCAGCCGCGCGATGTCCTCCGCCGTGGCGGCGCGCAGCGAATGCGGCGCGATCCCCAGCCGGTGCCCGGCCCGGTCCGCACGCGGCGCCAGCGCCTGCAGCAGCGCGGCATAGCGGTCGGCATCGGTGATGAAGCGCCGCTGCCCGTCGGTGGGGGGCAGGCCGCCAAAATTGGAATGGGCGTAGAAGACCGGCAGATGCGTCAGCTCCAGCCCGGTCTGCTCGCCCGCGTCGAAGATCGCCAGCGACAGCTCTTCGGGGCGGGCATAGGGGCTGCCGTCCAGATCGTTATGGACATAGTGAAATTCGACGATCCCGGTATAGCCGCCCTTGAGCAGCGCCAGATAAAGCCGCGCCGCGATGGCGCGCATGTCCTCGGGCGACAGGGTCAGCGCGAAGAAATACATGATGTCGCGCCACGACCAGAAACTGTCCACCGGGTTGCGCCGCACCTCCGACAGGCCCGCCATGGCATATTGAAAGGCGTGGCTGTGCAGGTTGGTGATGCCGGGCACCACCGGGTTGTCATAGACCGGCAGGCCGCGCGGGTTGTCATCCTGCACCAGCGTGGCGATGGTGCCGTCGGCGGCAAACTCCGCCGACAGGTTGCGCTGCCAGCCCTGCGGGGTCAGCGCCTGTTTCAGATGGGCACCGGCCAGACGGGTCATGCCGCGCCCTCCGGGGTGAATCCCGCCATGGCCGCCAGCAGCCCGCGCAGCGCGCCGCGCAGATGCTCGGCCCGGTCGGGCCGCAGGGTCCATGGCGGGCTTTCCTCCATGTAGCAGTCCTGCGCGATCTCGATCTGCAGCGCGTGCACGCCCTGCTGCGGCTGGCCGTAATGCCGGGTGATGAACCCGCCCTTGAACCGCCCGTCGCGCACCGCCGACAGCCCGCTTTGCGTCAGCGCGGCAAAGGCGGCATCGGACAGCGCGGGCGCGCAGGCGGCGCCGGAATTGGTGCCAAGGTTCAGGTCGGGCAGCCGGCCTTCGAACAGCCGCGGCACATGGGCGCGGATCGAATGCACGTCCAGCAGCAGGCAGTAGCCATGCGCGGCACGAATGCGCGCGATCTCTGCGGCAAGGGCGGCGTGATAGGGATCCCAGACCTCGGCCAGCCGCTGCGCGCGGTCGGCCTCGTCCGGCTCGGCGCCGTCGCGGTAAAGCGGTGTCCCGTCAAAATCGATGGTGGAGATCAGCCCGGTGGTCGCCCCCGCATACAAAGGCACATCATCGCGGGGCCGGTTCAGATCGACCACATAGCGCGAGGGCCGGGCGGCCAGCAGGCTTGCGCCCTCGGGCAGCACCTCGCGGGCGATCTGGTCCATGTGCCAGTCGGTGTCGCGCAGCACCAGCGCGTCGGGGCGCAGGCGCTGCCGCAGCGGCTCGGGCAGGTCGGTGCCGGCATGGGGCACGTTCAGCAGGATCGGGCCATCGCCCGCGATCCGGTCATAAAGCGGGGTCATCGCGCATCCTTTCGCATCCGAAATACAGTATTCACCCGCGAAAATCCGCCGTCAAGCATCACGACAGCTTGAACCCTGCGGAGCGTGATGGACTTTGCCCGCGCGGCGTGGAAATGATCCGACATGCGCAGCGCCCTTGCCTCCCTTGCCCAGCCCTTGCGGACAGTCCTGTCCCTGCTGGCGGTGCTTGCGCTGGCGCTGCTGTCGGACAGCCGCCCTGACGCCGCGCGCGACGGGGCGCGCATTGCCACGCTGCTTTCCGGGGAAAGCCTGTCGGGCATGGGCGAGGCGGGCCTGCGCGCCCGTTCCGCCGAAACGCCTGCCAAGGGGCCCCAGCCCGGGCCGCTGGCGCTGCTGCCCGCGCCAAAGGTGCAGGAGGTGGCGCTTGTCCTGACGCGGCCCGAGGGTGCGGCCCCGCAGGATGCGCCGCGCCCCGCCACCCGGCCCCGCGCGCATCCGCCCCGCGCCGCCCCCTTCGCCTGACCGCTGACCTTTGCGGCGCCCCAAGGGGCGTCATTCTCATGTCATAGCCCCGCCGCCGCGTGCGGACGGGGCGCGTTCAGGATGAACTCATGCACCGTATCCTGTTGTGGAAACGCCTCTGTCTCTGGGGCGTCTGCGCGCTGTGCCTGTGGCTGGCGCTGCCCAATGCCTTTTACACCCGGGTCGAGGCGTCACATGACGCCCAGACCCAAAGCCAGATCTGGCCGGGCTGGCTGCCTGATGATCTGGTGAACCTTGGCCTTGATCTGCGCGGCGGCGCGCATCTGCTGGCGGAGGTGGACGTGACCAGCGTCGCCGCCCGCCAGATGGACGCGCTCTGGCCCGAACTGCGCGACGGGCTGCGCCCGCTGCGCGATCAGCTGGGCCCGGTCCGCCGG
Organism: Salipiger marinus; assembly: GCF_035481585.1. Taxonomy (NCBI): domain Bacteria; kingdom Pseudomonadati; phylum Pseudomonadota; class Alphaproteobacteria; order Rhodobacterales; family Roseobacteraceae; genus Salipiger; species Salipiger marinus. The sequence goes on from NZ_JAYKSL010000010.1 coordinate 106,756, forward strand.
CTTGAGGCGCCTGCGGGCACGCTGTCGGTGGCCGTCACCGCGCCCGAGGGCATGGAGGCCGCGCTGCAGGTGGCGCGCGATCTGGTGCAGCGCGACGGCAGCGGCGAGCTGAGCGTCAGCGCCAAGGACGGGCGGCTGACCGTCGCCTTCACCGAACCGGGGCTGGCCGCGCTGACCGACCGGGTCATGGCGCAGAGCCTTGAAATCGTGCGCCGCCGCATCGACGAGGCGGGCACCCGCGAACCCACCATCCTGCGGCAGGGCGAAGACCGCCTCCTGATCGAGGTGCCGGGGCTCGACAGTGCCGAAGCGCTGAAATCGCTGATCGGCACCACCGCGCATCTGTCCTTTCACCCCGTGCTGCCGAAGGCGGCGCCGGACAGCCTGACCCTGCCTTCGGCGGAGGATCCGCAGACCAGCTACACGCTCGATCCGCGCGCCGTGGTCACCGGCGAAGAGCTGGTGGATTCGAAGCCGAGCTTCGACCAGAACGGCAGCCCCGCCGTGACCTTCCGCTTTGACAGCGCGGGCGCGCGGGCCTTTGGCGATTTCACCGCCGCCCATATCGGCGAACCCTTCGCCATCGTGCTTGACGATCAGGTGATTTCCGCCCCGGTGATCCAGAGCCATATTCCCGGCGGGTCGGGCATCATCTCCGGCCAGTTCACCATCGACCAGTCGACCGAGCTTGCCACGCTGCTGCGCGCGGGCGCGCTGCCAGCGGAGCTGCAGTTTCTGGAAGAACGCACCGTTGGCCCGGAACTGGGGCAGGACAGCATTCAGGCCGGGGGGCTGGCCGCGATCACCGGCTTTGTCGCGGTCTGCGCGCTGATGCTGGCCTGTTACGGCGGCTTCGGGCTGGTGGCCACGGCGGCGCTGGTGCTCAACCTCTGTATGCTGGTGGGGCTGCTGTCGCTGGTGGGGGCCACGCTGACCCTGCCGGGGATCGCGGGCATCGTGCTGACCATGGGCATGGCGGTGGATGCCAATGTGCTGATCTTTGAACGCATCCGCGAGGAACTGCGGCAGGGCGCCTCGCCATGGAAAGGCGTGATGGGCGGGTTCAGCAACGCCTTTTCCGCCATCCTCGATTCCAACGTCACCGGGCTTCTGACCGCCGCGCTGATGTTCTGGCTGGGCTCGGGGCCGATCCGGGGCTTTGCGGTGACGCTGGGGCTGGGGATCCTTACCTCGATGTTCACCTCCGTCTGGCTGACCCGGCTGATCCTGCAGGCTTGGCTGGAATGGCGACGCCCCCGCACCCTGCATCTGAGGGGCGTGCTGGCGTGGCTGCCCGCGCAGACCACGTTCAACTTCTTCCGCTGGCAATGGGCAAGCTTCGGCGCCTCGGCGCTGGCGGTGGTGGTGTCGGTCTTCCTGATCTTCAGCATGGGGCTCAATCTGGGGATCGATTTCAGGGGCGGCACCGCGATCCGGGCCGAAACCACGCAGGAGCTGGACATCGGCACATGGCGGCAGGCGCTGGCGCCGCTGGATCTGGGCGACGTGACCATCACCCAGATCTTTGACCCCGGCTTCGCCGCCGACCAGCATGTCGCCACGCTGCGGATCGAGGCACAGCCGGGTGACGAGGCGCTGCCGCCGCAGACGCTGGCGCAGATCCAGTCCGCGCTGGCCGCAGCCGATCCCGGGGTCAGCTTCACCTCGGTGGAAACCGTGGGCGGCAAGGTGTCGGGGGAGCTGATGACCACGGCGCTGCTGGCGGTGGGGGCGGCGACCCTGGGCATCCTGATCTATGTCTGGGCGCGGTTCGAATGGCAGTTCGCGCTGGGGGCGGTGGCGGCGCTGGTGCATGACGTGGTGGTGACGCTGGGGGTCTTCGCGCTGTTCCAGATCCGCTTCGATCTGCCCATCGTGGCGGCGCTGCTGACCATCCTTGGCTATTCCATCAACGATACGGTGGTGGTCTTTGACCGGGTGCGGGAGAACCTGCGCAAATACCGCGTGATGCCGCTGCGCGACCTGCTCAACCTCTCGGCCAATGAAACGCTCAGCCGCACGCTGATGACCTCGCTCACCACGCTGATCGCGCTGGTGGCGCTGCTGGTGCTGGGCGGCGACGTGATCCGCGCCTTTGTCTTCGCCATCACCTTCGGCGTGGTGGTGGGCACATGGTCGTCGATCTATGTGGCCAAGAACATCGTGCTGATGCTGGGCGTGCCGCGTGCGCGCCCTGCCACCCCCGACACCGCCACCCCCGAAGGGCTGGCGGCAAGCCGCATCTGAGCCCCGCACCGCGCCGGGGGCTTTGCCTTGACCCCGGCGCGGCTGCGGTGTTCTAGTCCGCCGCAGAATTTCCGAGGGAGGATCAGGGGATGCGACATCTTTTCAAGGCCACGCTGGCGGCGGGTCTGGTGCTGGCGCTGCCCGCGCAGGCGGAAACGCGGGTGACGTTCAAGGCGGCCAAGACCGGGTCGTCCTATTACCAGATGAGCGTGCAGGTGGCCGAGGCGATGAAGGCGGGCACCGATGGCGCCATCAGCGTCACCGTCGAGGAAAGCCAGGGCAGCCAGCAGAACGTGATGGAGGTGCGCGCGCGCGGCGCCGATTACGTCTTCACCAGCCCGCCCGCGCTGGTGGCCGCCGCGCAGTCCGGCACCGGTGCCTTTGACGGCAAGGGCAACCCCGCCTTTGACGAGATCCGCGCCCTGTTCCCGCTGCCCTCGCTGACCATGCATTTCGTGATGTCCGCCGACAGCGGTGTCACCGATTATGCCGGGCTTGAAGGTCACAGCCTGCTTCTGGGCAAGGGCAGCTTTGGCGCCAGCGAAGGGGCGAAATACCTCACCGCCTTTGGTCTGGACGGCAAGGTGGAGATCGCGGATGTGGAACTGTCCAACGCCGTGCCCGCGCTGCAGAACGGCCAGATCGACGGTTTCGTGACCGCCGGAAGCTGGCCCGCCCCGAACGTGGTGGAGGCTGCCGCGTCGGTCCCCGTCACCCTGCTGTCGATGACCGAGGAGGAGTTGTCCAAGGCGGGCAGCGCCAAGCTGGTCATTCCGGCGGGCACCTATGCCGGTCAGGACAGCGACGTGGTCACCACCTCGCTGCCCGTGGTCGCCTATGCCACCACCAAGATGGACGAGGACACCGCCTATCAGATGACCCGCACCTTCTGGGAGGAAAAGGAACGCATGGGCGCAGAGTCCGCATGGTGGACCAGCGTCAACCCGCAGCTGCTGGAGAATGTCCGCGGCAAGCTGCATCCGGGTGCCGTGCGCTATTACGAAGAGGCCGGGATGCCGGTCGCCGACGCGCAGAAGTAAGCGCGGCGCGGAGGGAAACAGGGGGCCGGGCATCTGTCCGGCCCCTCCTTTATTGCGAAAGGAACGGGCATGGGGCCTGAACAGGATCTGCCGCGCAGCCCGCTGGGGCGCGGGCTCTGGATCGGGGCGGCGGCGCTGCTGGTGATCTACCATATCGGGCTGATCTTCTGGGGTCTGGTGCCCAACCTCGTCAGCCGCCCGCTGCATCTGGCGGTGGTGCTGCCGTGGATCTTCCTGTTCGGGGCGCGCGGTCTGTCGCTGGTCACGGGCGCGGTGCTGACCGGCTTCGGCATGGCGGCGGCGCTGTGGGTGGCGCTGAACCATGACATGCTGGGCGATCAGTACGGGTTTCTGGAAAGCCCGTTCCAGATCGGCGTCGCCGTGGTGCTGCTCGCCACGGTGATCGAGGCGGCGCGGCGGGCCATCGGCTGGCCGCTGCCCATCGTGGCGGTGACGGCGCTGGCCTATGCGGTCTGGGGCCAGCATATTCCGGGCGAATTCGGCCATGCCGGGCTGCCCATGGCCTCGTTCCTTGGCACCATGACCATTGCCGAAGGCGGCATCTGGGGCTCGCTCACCGCCGTGTCGGTGGGGGTGGTGTCGATCTTCGTGATCTTCGGCGCGGTGCTGAACGCGGGCGAGGCCGGGCAGGGCTTCATGAATGTTGCCGCCGCCGCGGCGGGGCGGCTGACCGGCGGGGCGGCCAAGGTCTCTGTCATCTCCTCGGCGCTTTTCGGCTCCATCTCCGGCTCGGCCAGCGCCAATGTCGCCTCCACCGGCGCCATCACCCTGCCCGCCATGACCCGGCTCGGCTATCCCAAGCGGCTGGCGGCGGGGGTCGAGGCGGTGGCCTCCAGCGGCGGGCAGATCATGCCGCCGCTGATGGGGGCGGGCGCCTTCGTCATGGTCGAACTGACCGGCACGCCCTATACGCAGATCATGGCGGCGGCGATCCTGCCTGCCATCCTGTACTTCTGGGCGGTCTGGGTCGGCATCAACGCCTATGCCTCGCGCTATCCCCTGCGCGGGATCGAGGCGGGCGACCAGCCCGCGCGGCGCGACGTGGTCATCACCTCGCTGTTCTTCCTTGTGCCCTTCACCGTGCTGATGCTGGGCATGTTCGCCGCCGGATACACCCCGCAATATGCCGCCTGTCTCGCGATCCTCGCCGGGGCGGTGCTGCTGCTGACCAATGCCCGGCTGGGATTCGATGCCGCCGAAACCCGCAGGCGGCTGGTTCTGGCGCTGCTTGCCTCGGCGCGGCAGGTGTCGATGATCGCGGCCATCATCCTGTGTGCGTCGATCGTGATCGGGGTGCTGGGGGTCACGGGGCTGGGGGTCAAGATCACCTCGCTGATCCTGTCGGGCTCGGGCGGGCTGCTCTGGCCGTCGCTGCTGCTGACCGCGCTCGCCTGTCTGGTGCTGGGCATGGAGGTGCCGACCACCGCCGCCTATGTGATCTGCGTGTCGGTGGCGGGGCCCGCGCTGACGCAGCTGGGGCTGGAGCCGCTGCAGGCGCATCTGTTCGTGTTCTGGTTCGCGCTGCTGTCGACCATCACGCCGCCGGTCTGCGGCGCGGTGTTCATCGCGGCGGGGATGATCGGGGAAAGCTGGGTCAAGGTGGCGCTGACCGCCATGGCGCTTGGCGTCGGGCTTTACATCATTCCGCTGGGGATGATCGCCAACCCCCATGTGCTGGAGCTGACCAGCCATCCCGCGCTGGCCCTGTTCGCCTTTGCCCGGCTGGCGCTGGGTCTGGCGCTGCTGTCGCACGGGCTGATCGGGCGCAGGCCGTGGCCGGTGCGCGTGGGCCTGATCATTTGTGGCATGATTGTGGCGTTTCTGGGGCTGTGGATCTGACTATCTGCCTGATTTGACGCAGTTAATTGGGCGGAAGGGGTGCGGACCCTATCCTTTGGGGTAGGGGATTATTCCACCGGGTTTAGAAACGATCCCTCCGCCCGCTCGCCCAAGACAGGGGGCCTGTCTATATTCATCCTCAGAAGACGACACTGATTAAGAGGAAGACGCAAATGACTGGTTACATTGAAATCCTTGTTGCCCTGATCGCCGTTGCTGCCGCTGTCGAGTTTGCTCAGGACTATTTCTCGCGCCGCAACCAGAACGACCAAGACTGCTGAGGCCTTGCGGCCCGCGCCCCAGGGGCGCTGCAGGCCGCAGGCAGGGGCAGGGGACAGGCCCCCACCATCCGTCCCCACCGTCAGCCGCGACAGAGATCGCCGCTGACCACGCGGAGGGGTGACGCTTCCCCCCGATGCGCCAGAAAGGCCGGACGCGGCGCGCTTGCCGCAAACGGGGCCTTCGGCTGGTTCGACACCGCATTATAGACAAAGAACGCATTCGAGCGTGGAAACGGCGTGACATTGCCGTTGGACGCATGAAGCGTGTTGCATTCAAAGAAGATGACCGTGCCCGCCGGGCCGGTCGCGGCATCGATGCCCGCCTCTGCGGCAAGCTGTTCCAGCACCGCCTGCGAGGGCACGCCGACCTCCTGCTTCTTCAGGCTGGATTCGTGGTTCGCCTCCGGCGTCTCGCCCTGACAGGCGATGAACCGGCCATGCGAGCCGGGGATCAGCATCAACGGCCCGTTCAGCGCCGAATTGTCGGTCAGCAGCACAGAGGCCGACACCGCGCGCATCCGGGGCATGCCATCCTCGGCGTGCCATGTCTCGAAATCGGAATGCCAGTAGAATTCCTTGCCGGTGAAGCCCGGCTTGTAGTTCAGGCGGCTCTGGTGAAGATAGACCTCATCCCCCAGCAGGAACCGCGCCACATTGGCCACACGGCTGTCCGCCGCCAGCCGCGCGAACAGCGCGTCGTGTTCGTCAAGCCGGAACACGGTGCGCACCGCGTCCGATCCGGGTTCGGTCACCAGATCCTCTGACCGGATCTGCTGGCCATTGGCGCGCAGCTTCGCCGAGGTGTCGATCAGCAGCCGCACCTCTTCGGGCGTGAACAGGTCACGCCGCACCAGATAGCCTTTTTCGGCGTAAAACTCCGCCTCCTCGCGGGAGACGGGGGCCTTGTCCGTCCAGTCGGACCACAGCACCGGGTCGCGCCGGGCCGTCATCCGCTCTGCATCGGGCAGGCGGGTGGGGTAGGCGTCGGGATCGGTGAACTGCGCGGGTCCGGTTGTGACGTTCATGGGTTTTCCTCCTTCTTGACAGGGCGCGCCGGGCGGCCCTTGGGCCTGCCCGCGCTGTCCAAAGTCGGTCCCCGGACGCCAAATCCGGCCCCTGTCGCAAGGGGCGCCGGGTAAAAATCCGGGGTCCGCTTTGACATTGCTTAGATACACTATAGGTTATTCAGCATGAAAACAAACAATCTGGGAGAAAATGCTTTGACCATCAAACGTCTTGCCACCCTCGCTGCCGGGTCTGTCCTGCTGGGAACCACCGCGCTGTCCGCCGCCACGCTGGAGGAAATTCAGGACAGCGGCACCATCCGCATCGCGGTCGCCAACGAGATCCCCTATGGCTTTGTCGATCCCATGGGCAACGCCCAGGGTGCGGGTCCGGACGTGGCCAAGCACATCATGGAAGAACTGGGCGTCGAGAACATCGAATGGGTGACCACCGATTTCTCCTCGCTGATCCCCGGCCTGCAGGCTGACCGGTTCGACATGGTCGCCGCAGAGATGGCCGTGCTGCCGCAACGCTGTGAAAGCGTTCTGTTTTCCGAGCCCAACACCTCCTATGGCGAGGGCCTGCTGGTCGCGGCGGGCAACCCCAAGGACATCCACGCCTTTTCCGATTTTGCGGAGAATGACGACCTGACCGTCGCCATCATGGCGGGTGCCGACCAGCTGGAAATGTTGCAGGAACTGGGTGTGCCCGAGGACCGCATGGTGACGCTGGCCGCCAATTCCGACGCGATTTCCAACGTGTCGACGGGCCGCGCGGACGCCTATGCCGCCACCAGCCTGACCGTGGCGAGCCTTGCCGACAAATCCGATCAGGTGGAAGGCGCGGCAGAGTTCACCGACCCCGTCATCGGCGGCGAGCCGGTGCGCAGCTGGGGCGCCTTCACCTTTGCCGAAGGCTCCGAATCGCTGCGGGATGCGGTGAACGAAGAGCTGACCGCGTTCAAGGAAACCGAGGAATGGGCGGAAATCCTGACCTCCTACGGCTTCTCCGACGCGGATGTGCAGGGATCCGGCACCCGCGCCACCGAGGATCTGTGCGCCGCCGAGGCCATGTAAGCCAGCGCCGGGCCGGCCCCGCGCCGGCCCGGACGACTTTTGAGGATATGCCTTTATGGATGAGATGACCTGGCTGGATTACCTGCCCGTGCTGGGGCAGGGCGCCTGGGTGACCGTTCAGCTGACCGTCTGGTCCACGCTTTTTGGCGCGCTTCTTGCCTTTGCCGCAGGCTTGGGGAAGCTCGCGCGCAACGCCGCCGTTCGCGGGCTTTCCGTCGCCTATATCGAGATTTTCCGGGGCACCTCGCTGCTGGTGCAGCTGTTCTGGCTGTATTTCGCCCTGCCGCTGGTGGGGCAGGCCATCGGCATCAACCTGCGGCTGCCGCCGGTCACGGCGGGCATTCTGGCGCTGTCGCTGAACATCGGGGCTTATGGCGCCGAAGTGGTGCGCGGCGCCGTGCAGGCCGTGACACGCCAGCAATACGAGGCCGCCCGCGCGCTGAATTTCACCCCGCGCCAGACCCTGTTCCGCATCGCGCTGCCGCAGGCCATCCCCGAGATGATGCCGCCCTTCGACAATCTGGCCATCCAGAACCTGAAGGACACGGCGCTGGTGTCGCTGATCTCGCTCGCCGATCTGGCGATGCGGGCGGAACAGCTGCGCAATTACACCCAAGACAGCACCACCATCTACACGCTTGTTCTGCTGATGTATTTCGGCATGGCGCTGGTGCTGACCGCCTTCATGCGCGGGCTGTCGTCGATGGTGGGCCGCTGGCGCCCCGCACAGAGGTAACACATGCTTTTTGGCTTTGAATGGGACACGACCAACGGCTGGACGCTGGCGGTGTCGATCCTGCCGATCCTGATGCGCGGGCTTTGGGTCACGCTGCAGGCCACCGTCTTGGGCTTTGCCATCGCCATGGTGCTGGGGCTGGTGCTGGCCGCGCTGAAGGCCGCGCCCTCCCGGCTGGTGTCATGGCCCGCGCGCGGGGTTTCGGAATTCCTGCGCGACACGCCGCTGCTGATCCAGCTTTTCTTCCTCTATTACGTTCTGCCGGAATTCGGCATCATCCTGCCTGCCTTCCTGACCGGGGCGGTGGCGCTGGGGCTGCAATATTCGGCCTATCTGTCAGAGGTGTACCGCGCCGGGATCGAGGCGGTGCCGCGTGGCCAGCACGAGGCCGCGCGCGCGCTCAACCTTGCGCCGCGCCGGACCTTCAGCCGCATCGTGGTGCCGCAGGCCATCCCGCGCATCGTGCCCGCCATGGGCAATTACCTTGTCTCCATCATGAAGGACGTGCCGGTGCTGTCGGTGGTCACCGTGCTGGAGATGCTGAACGTCGCCAAGATCATCGGCGACCGGACCTTCAACTATCTCGTGCCGCTCTCCATGGTGGGCGGCCTGTATCTGATCCTGACGCTGGTTGCGGCGCAGGGCGTGCGGCGTCTGGACCGGGCGCTGCCAAAGACGGGAATCCCGCTGAAATGACCGACCCCATCATCCGATTTGACAAGGTGGCCAAGCGGTTTGGCGACATCTCCGTGCTGGACGGGCTGGATTTCACCGTCAGCCGCGGCGAGAAAGTCACCATTATCGGCCCTTCGGGGTCGGGCAAATCCACCATCCTGCGCATCCTGATGACGCTGGAGGATATTTCCGACGGCACGGTCTGGGTGGATGGCGAACCGCTCTGGCACGAAAAAGCCGGGGAGGGCACGCTGAAACCGGCCTCAGAGGCGCATCTGCACAAGATGCGCGGCAAGCTGGGCATGGTGTTCCAAAGCTTCAACCTGTTCCCGCACATGACCGTGCTGCGCAACATCACCGAAGCCCCGGTGCAGGTGCTGGGCCTGTCCAAGCCCGAGGCCAAGGACCGCGCCATGGGTCTGCTGGACATGGTGGGGCTGTCCGATCACGCCGAAAAATACCCGCACCAGATGTCGGGCGGGCAGCAGCAGCGCGTCGCCATCGCCCGCGCGCTGGCCATGCGCCCCGACATCCTGCTGTTTGACGAACCGACCTCCGCGCTTGATCCGGAACTGGTGGGCGAGGTGCAGGAGGTGATCCGCAAGCTGGCCTATGAACATGACCTGACCATGCTGCTGGTGACCCACGAGATGCGCTTCGCGCGTGAAATCTCGGACCGGGTGTGTTTCATCGACAAGGGCTCGGTGCATGAAGAGGGCGCGCCGGAGGATCTGTTCACCGCGCCGCAGCAGCCGCGCACGCAGGAATTCCTGCGCGCCGTGCTCGACGGCTGAGATGCGGGCTTGCGCCCTGTTTCGATATTGCTAGAAATACCGAAACAGGAGCGCCGCCCATGGATTTCGACCTGACCGCCGCCCGGCTGGGCGCGCTTGGCAATGCCACAAGGCTGCGGATTTACCGCCTGCTGGTGCGCGCGGGCGATCCGGGCCTGAGCATGGGGCAGCTGCAGGACAAGCTGGGCATCCCCGGCTCCACGCTCAGCCATCACTGCCGCACGCTGGTGCAGGTGGCGCTGATCCTGCAGGAGCGGCAGGGCACCACCGTGCTGTGCCGCGCCAATTACCCGGTGATGCAGGGGCTGCTGGCGGATCTGGCGGCGGAATGCTGCGTCGATGCGGGGGGCGGGGCATGAGATCGCCGCTGGCGATGATCGCGGCGCTGGGGGTCACGCAGATCATCGGCTACGGCTCGCTCTATTATGCCTTTCCGATCATGGCCCCTGCCGTGGCGCAGGAATTTGGCGTCAGCGAGCCGCTGCTCTTTGGCCTGCTGTCGGCGGGGCTGCTTCTGGGCGGGCTGGCGGCGCCCCGGCTGGGCGGGCTTCTGGACCGGATGGGCGCGCCCCGGGTCATGGCGGCGGGCAGTCTGCTGATGGCGGGGCTGAGTGCGGCGCTGGCGCTGGCGCCGTCGCTGCCGGTTTATGGCGCGCTGCTGCTGCTGATCGAACTTCTAAGCTTTACCGTGCTTTATGACGCGGCCTTTGCCACGCTGGCGCAGCGCCAGCCGCAGGACACCCGCCGCGCCATCACCCGGCTGACGCTGATCGCGGGCTTTGCCTCGACCCTGTTCTGGCCGCTGACCGGCTGGCTGGTCGACCATCTGGGCTGGCGCGGCGCGCAGGGCATCTTTGCCGCGCTGCATCTGGGGATCGCGGTGCCGCTGCATCTGGCGCTCGCTGCCCGTCCCCGCCGGCAGGCCGCCCTGCAGCCCGTCGTCAAACCGCCGCTGGCGCTGCCGCCGCCGCTGACCGGTGCGGCGGCGCGGCAGGCCTTCGTGCTGCTGGGGCTCAGCTTTGCGCTGACCGGCATGGCGATTTCGGCGCTTGGCGTGCATCTGGTGCCCGTCCTGCTGGCGCGGGGACTGGGAGAAACCGCCTATCTGGCCGCCATGGTCATGGGCCCGGCGCAGGTGCTGATCCGGGTGGTGGACGCGACGCTGTGGCGGCATCTGCACCCGCTGCAGGTGGCGGTGGTGTCGGCGGCGGCGATCCCGGTGGCGCTGGCGCTGCTGCTGGTGCCGGGCCCTGCGGCGCTCCTGGCCTTTGCCTTTGCGCTGTGTTTCGGGGCCGGGCAGGGCCTGTCCAGCATCGTGCGCGGATCGGTGCCGGTGGCGCTTTTCGGGGTGACGGGGCTGGGGCAGCGGCTGGGACGGCTTGCCGCGATCCGCAGCGTGCTGGGGGCTTCGGCGCCGTTCCTGTTTGCATGGGCCATGGCGCAGCTTGGGGCGCAGGCCGCGATCTGCGCAGCCCTGGCCGTGGCGCTGGCGGGGGTGCTGGCGCTGGTGATGCTGCGCCGTCAGATCGACCGGGCGGTCGCGCTGTCGGTCAGCGCCTGACGCGGGCGGCGCGGGTCAGAGCCCCGGCGCCGGATCGTGGTTCAGCCGGTAGCCGATGCCGCGCACCGACCGGATCGGGTCATGCCCCAGCTGCGACCGGATGGCCCGGCGCACGCGGCTGACATAGGCGTCGATGTTGCGCGCGCCCTCTTCCCAGCTGCGGGTGCCAAAGGCCAGCTTTTCCAGCGTGGCACGGTCGAAGACCGCGTCGGGCACGTCAAAGAACGGCCCCAGCAGGCACAGCGCCATCTTGGTCAGGCTGCCGACCCGCCCGTCATAGCTGATCCGGAACCGGCCCTCGTCCAGTTCGAACCGGCCAGACTGCCGGGTGCCGCGCAGCGAGGCGGGGCGTTCCCGGCGGACCAGCGCGCGGATGTTGAGAAAGGCCTCCGCCTCGGTGCAGGCGGGATCAAGCCGGGCCATGCGCGCGCAGCTGACCGCGTCCGTGGTCAGGGCCAGCAGCGGCAGGGTTTCGGTTGCGCGCGCGGCGTCGATCTGGGCGGCAAGTTCGCGCGGATCGCGGCCCAGATCCGCCATGACGCACAGCACCAGATCGGGTTTTTCGGTGGCGATCCGGGCCAGCGCCCGGTCGGGATCGCGTTCAAAGCCGGGGCGGAATCCGGCCAGCACCAGCGCCGAGGCCACCGCCCCGGGCACTGTCGCGTCGGCGGACAGGATCAGGGCGCCGCCCGTCCTGTCCGTGGTCAGAGGGGCGAGGATGAGACCGGGGTCATCCCAGTGCATACCCTGCTCCACGCACGGTGCGCAGAAGATCCTCGCCGCCATGCACGCCAAGCGCCTTGCGCAACCGACCGATATGCACGTCGACCGTGCGGGTGTCGACATAGATGTCGCGCCCCCAGACCCGGTCCAGCAGCTGTTCGCGCGACCAGACCCGGCCCGGTTTTTCCATGAAGGTGGACAGCAGGCGGAATTCGGTCGGCCCCAGCTTCAGCTCCTGCCCGCCGCGCGTCACGCGATGGGTTTCGGCATCCAGCACGATGTCTTCGAATTCCAGCCGCAGCCCGGCGGCGGCGGGACGGGCCCGGCGCAGCTGCGCCTTCACCCGCGCCATCAGTTCGCGCAGGGAATAGGGTTTGACCACATAGTCATCGGCGCCGGTTTCCAGCCCGCGCACCCGGTCCACTTCTTCGGACCGGGCCGACAGCATGATGACCGGCACGCCCCGGGTCTCGGGGCGGGTCTTGATCTGGCGGCAGACCTCGATGCCCGACAGGTTCGGCAGCATCCAGTCCAGCACGATGACGTCTGGATTTTCCTCATCCAGCAGGACCATGGCTTCTTCGCCATTGCCGGCGGAGGCGACACGAAATCCCTCCGCCTCGAGGTTGTAGCGCAGCACTTCGCGCTGCGCCGCCTCGTCCTCGACCACCAGCACCGTCGGTTGATCGGCGGGCATGTCTTACTCCAGTTCGAAATCGGTCGACAGCTTCGGATCCGACGAGGTGCGGTCGCCCTTGACGCGGTCCTCCACGGGAAGCGCGCCGGAGGTCAGGAACACCACCTGTTCCGCGATGGAGGTGACGTGATCCCCCATGCGTTCGATGTTCTTGGCGATGAAATGCAGATGCATGCAGGAGGTGATGTTGCGCGGATCCTCCAGCATGAAGGTCAGGAATTCGCGGAACAGCGTGTTGTACATCTGGTCCACGTCGCTGTCGCGGTCGATCACGTCGCGGGCCAGCGCCTCGTCGCGCTTGATATAGGCGTCGAGCGCGTCTTTCAGCATGTGCTCCACGTCGCGGGCCATGCGGCGCAGCGCCGAGGTCGAGCTGCCGATGGGCTGCAGCTGCGCCAGAACGCTGGTGCGCTTGGCCATGTTCTTGGCCAGATCGCCGATCCGTTCAAGGTTGGCGGACATGCGCATGACCGACAGCACCACCCGCAGGTCGCCTGCGGTGGGGGCGCGCAGCGCGATCACCCGCGCCGCCTCGTCGTTCAGCATCTCTTCGAGAACGTCGATGGCCTTGTCGCCGGAGCGCACCTGTTCGGCCAGCTCCTCGTCGCGGGTTTCCAGCGACTTGGCGGCGTCGTGGATCGCCACCTCGACCAGACCGCCCATCTTGAGGATCTGGGCCTGAATCCCCTCCAGATCCCGGTCGAAGGCAGAGGCGATGTGTTGTTTGAGGTCGCTCATGGCTTATCCGATCCGTCCGGTGATGTAGGATTCCGTGCGCGGGTCCACAGGGTTGGTGAAGATCTTGCTGGTCTCGCCGTATTCCACCAGATTGCCCAGATGGAAGAACGCGGTCTTCTGGCTGACGCGGGCGGCCTGCTGCATGGAGTGGGTGACGATCACCACCGAATAGTTGGTGCGCAGCTCGTCGATCAGCTCCTCGACCTGTGCCGTGGCGATGGGGTCAAGCGCCGAACAGGGCTCGTCCATCAGCAGCACTTCGGGTTCGGTGGCCACGGCGCGGGCGATGCACAGACGCTGCTGCTGCCCGCCGGAAAGCCCGGTGCCCGGCGACTGCAGGCGGTCCTTGACCTCGTTCCAGATGGCGCCGCGGCGCAGCGCCTTTTCCACGATCTCGTCCAGTTCGGCCTTGTTCTTGGCCATGCCGTGGATGCGCGGCCCGTAGGCCACGTTGTCATAGATCGACTTGGGGAAGGGGTTCGGCTTCTGGAACACCATGCCCACCTTGGCGCGCAGCTGGACCGGGTCCACCCGCTTGTCATAGATGTCCTGCCCGTCGATCGCGATCAGACCCTGCACGCGGCAGATGTCGATGGTGTCGTTCATCCGGTTCAGGCAGCGCAGGAAGGTGGACTTGCCGCAGCCCGACGGTCCGATGAAGGCGGTGACGGTCTTGTCGAGGATGCTGATGTTCACATCCTTGATGGCGTGGGTTTCGCCGTAATAGACCTGCACGTCCTTGGCGACAATCTTGGTGTCCGTGGCTTCCACTTCGGTCTTCCTCAATGGGGAGTCATACATGTGTCTTGTCCTTTACCCGGGTTACCAGCGGCGCTCGAACTTGCGGCGCAGGACGATGGCGATCACGTTCATGGCGAGCAGGAACACCAGCAGAATGATGATCCCGCCCCAGGCGCGTTCGTAATAGGCGGGATCCGCGCGCTTTGCCCATTCGTAGATCTGGGCGGGCATGGCGGAGTTGGGCGACATGAAGCCGGCCGCGATCCCGTCGGGGTAGTTGGTGGCAATATAGCCCACCATCCCGATCAGCAGAAGCGGGGCGGTTTCGCCAAGCGCCTGCGCCAGACCGATGATGGTGCCGGTCAGGATGCCGGGCATGGCCAGCGGCAGCACATGGTGGAACACCGACTGCATCTTCGAGGCCCCGACCCCCAGCGCCGCGTCCCGGATCGAGGGCGGCACCGCCTTCAGCGAGGCGCGGGTGGAGATGATGATGGTCGGCAGCGTCATCAGGGTCAGCACCAGACCGCCGACCAGCGGCGCGGATTGCGGCAGATGCGCGAACTGGATGAAGGCGGCAAGGCCAAGGATCCCGAACACGATCGACGGCACCGCCGCGAGGTTGGAGATGTTCACCTCGATGATGTCGGTGATGCGGTTCTGCGGCGCGAATTCCTCCAGATAGATGGAGGCGGCGACACCGATGGGCAGCGCCAGCAGCAGCACGGTCAGCATCATGAAGAACGAGCCGATCATCGACACGCCAAGCCCGGCCTGCTCTGCCCGGCTTTCCGAAGCGTCGGCGCCGAAGATGAAGGCAGAGTTGAAGCCCTTGTGCACCACGCCCGCGTCGCGCAGCGCGTCGGTCAGGTCCAGATGCTCCACCGCGATGCTGCGGTCATCGGCGATGCCTTCGCGGCTGACCCGGCCCTTGAGATAGCCGTCCACCCGCGAGGAGGCGAGCAGCCGGAATTCCACCGTCTCGCCGATGCGGTCGGGATTGGCGAGCACGAAGTCGCGGATTTCGGCGGGACCGGCGGGCGACAGCAGCGCCTTCATGTCATTGGCATCGGCAAGCTCTGTGGTGATGCCCTGCTCCTGCACGACGGCCCAGAGACCTTCCTGCACCAGCGGCGTATAGCCGAAGGTCGACACTTTCTGGATTTCCGCGATGTCGCCGGTGCCGGTCTTGTCCAGCCGTTCCGGGTCCAGATAGACCGGGACGTTGATGAAGGTCTGCTGGAAGGCGCCGACCCCGTTGTAAAGGATCGACCCCAGCAGCACGACAAGGAAGAACAGGCCGGTGCCGATGGCGGCCAGACCATAGGCGCGGAAGCGTTTTTCGGCGGCGTTGCGGCGGCGGGTGCGGGCATCGGTGGCCAGCAGCCCCGTGGCGGGCGCTGCGGCACCGGAATGGGTTGCGTCGGTCATCAGTCGTACTGCTCCCGGTATTTGCGCACGATATAAAGCGCGAAGACGTTGAGCCCCAGCGTCATGACGAACAGCGTCATGCCAAGGGCGAAGGCCACCAGAGCCTCGGGGCTGGAGAAATCGGCATCCCCGGTCAGCTGGCTCACGATCTTGGCGGTGACGGTGGTCATGGCGTCGAAGGGGTTCAGCGACAGCCGCGCGGCGGCACCCGCGCCCAGCACCACGATCATCGTCTCGCCGATGGCGCGCGAGGCGGCCAGCAGCACGGCGCCCACGATGCCCGGCAGGGCGGCGGGCAGGATCACTTCGCGGATGGTTTCCGACTTGGTGGCGCCCAGCCCGTAAGAGCCGTCGCGCAGCGACTGCGGCACCGAGTTGATGATGTCATCCGACAGCGAGGAAACGAAGGGGATCAGCATGATGCCCATGACGAGCCCTGCGGTCATCACGGCGGTGCCCGACTGCATCCAGCCCAGACCCTCGCGCCCGAACACCTCAAGCAGCAGCGGCCCCACGGTCAGCAGCGCGAACAGACCGTAGACGATGGTGGGGATGCCTGCCAGCAGTTCCAGCAGCGGCTTGGCCCATGCCCGCAGCTTCGGCCCGGCATATTCCGACAGGTAGACCGCCGCAAAAAGCCCGATCGGCACCGACACCAGCAGCGCGATCAGCGAGATGTAGAAGGTGCCCCAGAGCAGCGGCCAGATGCCCAGCTCGGACCCGCCGCCGAACGAGGGCGACCATGTGAAGGAGCCGAAGAATTTCGCGGCCGGATAGACGCGGAAGAATTCGACCGTGTTGAAGATCAGCGACAGCACGATGCCGATGGTGGTCAGCACCGCGATGGAGGCGGCGGCCAGCAGCAGGGCGCGGACGCCCTTTTCCACGGCATTGCGGGCGCGGAACTCCCCTTGGGATTCCCGGACCCCCAGCGCGAGCCCGCCTGCGGCCAGCGCCAGAACCACCACGGTCATCAGCAGCCCGCCGGTGGCGTTCACAGAGCGGTAGGTCTGCGCGGCGCGCAGCAGGTCTGGACTGACATTGGAGCCAAGCGCGATGCCTGCTTCCGCCAGCCGTTCGCGCACATCGGTGAATTCGGTGCGCAGCGAGGAGGCCTGCTCCTGCCCCATCAGGCCGCGCGACACGGCAAGATCGAGCCCGTCCGCCACCCGGCGCACGTCCGACATCACCAGCCCCAGCGTGGAGCCTTCGGGAATTGCGGTCTGGGGAAGCTGCTGTGCGGCCTGGTTGTTGACCACGAAAGGCTGCGCCAGCAGCCAGATGACCAGCGCCAGCAGGGCCGGGGTCATCACCTTCATGGCCACGTTCCACCCATAATAATTGGGCAGGGAATGCAGGTTGCGGCTGTTGCCGCCGACGGAGGAGATCGCGCGGACACGTCCGGCGAAATATCCCGCCACGGCCAGCGCGAATATGATCAGGATCAGCCAGAGAACAGGCATTGGGCCCCCAGGTCAGGTCTCGGTGACAATCACCAAACGCAACCGGAGGGCGGCAGCGTGCCGCCCTCCGGTCATCGGAAAATTTCCGATTACATGCTTTCGCCCATGGTCACTTCGTCGGCGACCTTCTGCTGGGTGTCGCCCAGCTCGGGGTCGGCCACGAGGCCATAGTTGGACAGCGGGCCGGAGGGGCCGGCGATCTCGTCAGAGACGAAGAACTCGGCATATTCCTTCAGGCCGGGGATCACGCCGATATGGGCTTTCTTCACGTAGAAGAACAGCGGGCGCGACACCGGGTATTCACCGGTGGAGATGGTGTCGGTGGAGGGGGCGACGCCGGACATGGTCGCAACCTTCAGCTTGTCGGTGTTGTTCTCGTAGAACGCCAGACCGAACACGCCCACACCGTTGGTGTTGCTGTCGATACGGGCCAGGGTCTCGGTGTAGTCGCCGTCGATGTCGACCGAACGGCCATCGGTGCGGACCTGCAGGCAGGCGCCTTCGGCGTCGTCTTCGGACATGCCGCCCGCGATCATGGCTTCCATCGCGCCGGTTTCTTCGCAGCCAGCTGCCAGAACCTTCTCTTCGAACACTTCACGGGTGCCGTGCTTGGTGCCCGGGATGAAGGCGGCGATTTCGACTTCCGGCAGATCGGCGTTGAAATCCGACCACATGGTGTGGGGGTTGTCGACCAGTTCGCCGTCAACCATGACCTTGGGGGCCAGAGCGTTGAACCAGTCGGCGGGCTCGAACGCGGTGAAGTCCGGGCCGGTCTTCTGGCTGGCGAAGACGATGCCGTCATAGCCGATGCGGACTTCCATGATGTCGGTCACGCCGTTGGCGGCGCAGGCTTCGACTTCGCTGTCACGGATGGCGCGCGATGCGTTGGCGATGTCGATGGTGTTTTCGCCCACGCCTTCGCAGAAACGCTTCAGACCCGAGGAGGAGCCGCCGGATTCGATCACCGGGGTCGGGAAGTCGAAGTTTTCGCCGAAAGCTTCTGCCACGATCGAGGCGTAAGGCAGAACGGTCGACGAACCGGCGACCTGAACGTTGTCACGGGCAGCGGCAGCGGTGGCCGATGCTGCGGCGAGCGCCAGAGCCGAGACTGCGAGTTTGACGGATTGCATGTGGATGCTCCTGTTGCAACGGTTGCGGCCAGTCATTGACCTCGGTCCGACCGCTAAGTGGATTCGGTAATCCTTATGCAAATTATTGGTGACAGTTTTGTAACAAGGTTCGACCTTTCTTGGCCATGGCAGAATCCCCTGCAGGCAGCCTCGGGCACTGCGGCGCCGGGTCGGGCCGTGACAGCTGCGCCATCTCCATGGATTTTGGGCCGCAGGGGCGCAGGGGCACAGGGGGCAACCTGCCCCGCCTGTTGATCCTGAATCTTTGGAAGCTGGAGGTTCGGGCGTGGCGTCCACGCCAGCCCACAGGTTTTCGACCGCATCCGCAAGGTTCATCCCCCACCGCGCGTTCAGGCCGCGTGCCAGCTTGCGGCTGAAAACCTCAATGTCGATCCCGCGCTGGTCCTGTGACGCGCCCACTGTTACGCGCCCAGGGGCGAGACCGGGCAGAGCCTTGGCCTGATGGGGCGGAAAAGCGCATCACGGGACTGATGCGCCTTCGATGTGGTCCGGGACAAGATTTCACCGGAACCTCCCGGCCTGACCTGATGGAAGGGCACGGTGCGGAAAACGGGGTCCGGGGCCACGTTTGGGATGGGGGGCACGACTGGCAGCAGAGGCGGAGCACCTGAAAGCAGCCCGCTTTCGCGCAGAAAACCCCCACAAAGGACTGTCCGCCGCCTGCGGCCGAAGCGTTTGGGGGAATGGCCGCAGGTGCCGTATCTTTGTTCCGCAACGTCACAGGACTGTCACCAAAGCCCGTTACCCCCGGGCCAAACGCAAAATATGGGGAAAAACATGAAAGCTCTCTGCACTCTGACGGCTGCCGCCACGCTCGCACTCGCAATCCCGGCCCATGCCGAATTCGCGCTCGACAGCCGGTTCACCGATGCCGATGGCGATCTGATCGCCGATATTCCCAGCGATGCGGCCCAGCAGGTCGATCCTGACACGCTGATCTTCGCCTATACCCCCGTCGAGGATCCGGCGGTCTATGCCGAGGTCTGGCAGGGGTTCCTTGACCACATGGCCGAAGTCACCGGCAAGGACGTGCAGTTCTTCCCGGTCCAGTCGAACGCCGCCCAGATCGAGGCGATGCGGGCCGGGCGCCTGCATGTGGCGGGGTTCAACACCGGGTCGAACCCGCTCGCCGTGGCCTGCGCGGGCTTCCGCCCCTTTGCCATGATGGCCGCCGAAGACGGCTCTTTCGGCTATGAGATGGAAATCATCACCTACCCCGACTCGGGCATCGACAGCATCGAGGCGATCAAGGGCAAGCAGATGGCCTTCACCTCCGAAACCTCGAATTCGGGCTTCAAGGCACCTTCCGCGATCCTGTCCGCCGAATTCGGCATGAGCGCCGGCGCGGATTTCGAACCGGTCTTCTCGGGCGCGCATGACAATTCGATCCTTGGCGTCGCCAACAAGGATTACCCCGCCGCCGCCATCGCCAATTCGGTCAAGGCCCGCATGATCGAGCGTGAGGTGGTCACCCCCGACCAGCTCGTGACACTTTATACCTCGGAAACCTTCCCGACGACCGGCTACGGCACCGCCTACAACCTGACCCCGGAGCTGCAGGAGTCCATTCAGGAAGCCTTCTTCAGCTTTGACTGGGAAGGCTCCGCGCTGGCCGAAGAGTTCAGCAAGTCGGGCGAAGAGACGTTCATCCCGATCACCTTCCAGGAAGACTGGGCCGTGATCCGCACGATCGACGAGGCCACCGGCGTCGTCTACGCTTGCGAATAATCCCCCGACAGTCCTGAATGCTCATGGGCGGCACTCTGCTGCCCATGACTTTTTTTGCGGAGTGCCCAAGATGCTGACCCTCGAAGGTCTGTCCAAGACCTACAAGACCGGCGACGCCGCGCTGACCGAGGTGTCGCTCAGCGTGCCCAAGGGCCAGATCATGGGGCTGATCGGGCCGTCCGGCGCGGGCAAGTCGACGCTGATCCGCTGCATCAACCGGCTGGTCGATCCCACCGCGGGGCGGATCCTGCTGGGCGATGTGGATCTGGTCCGGCTGGGCAAGGCCGACCTGCGCCGCCAGCGCCGCCGCATCGGCATGATCTTTCAGGAATATGCGCTGGTCGAACGGCTGACGGTGATGGAAAACGTGCTGTCGGGCCGTCTGGGCTATGTGCCGTTCTGGCGCAGCTTCCTGCGCCGCTATCCCGGCCCCGACATCCAGCGCGCCTATCAGCTGCTCGACCGGGTCGGGCTGATCGACCATGCCGACAAGCGCGCCGATGCGCTGTCCGGCGGGCAGCGGCAGAGGGTCGGCATCGCACGGGCGCTGGCGCAGGATCCCGAACTGCTGCTGGTGGACGAACCCACCGCCAGCCTTGATCCCAAGACCAGCCGCCAGATCATGCGCCTGCTGACCGAGATCTGCGCCGAACGCGGCCTGCCCGCCATCGTCAACATCCATGACGTGCCGCTGGCCCAGCAGTTCATGCAGCGCATCGTCGGGCTGCGCGCGGGCCGCGTGGTGTTCGACGGCGCCCCCGACCAGCTGACCCATGACGCGCTGACCGCGATCTATGGCGAAGAGGACTGGAACGCGATGCGGCAGGGCGATGACGAACAGTCGCAGGCCGAGGCAGAGGCGCGCGACCGCATGGCGGCGCTGGCCCGATGACCACGCAGCGCTATCCCACCACATGGCGCCGCCCGCCGCAGATCCTCAAGGACCGGCGCTGGCGCATCGCGATCCAGATCGGCATCGTGGTCTATCTTTTCCTTGCCATCGGCACGGTCGAGGTGAACTGGTCCCGCGTCTATGACGGGCTGGAACGCGGCCAGCGCTTTGTCATGGGCTTCCTGCAGCCCGATTTCACCAGCCGCTGGCGCGACATCAGTCAGGGTCTGGTGGAAAGCCTGACCATGACGCTGACCTCCACCGTGATCGGCGTCGCGATTTCCGTGCCCATCGGCATCGGGGCGGCCCGCAATCTTGCGCCGCGCGGGGTCTATTACGTCTGCCGCGCCATCATCGCGGTCAGCCGCGCGCTGCAGGAGGTGATCATCGCGATCTTTTTCGTGGCGATGTTCGGCTTTGGCCCCTTCGCGGGCTTCCTGACGCTGTCCTTCGCCACCATCGGCTTCATCGCCAAGCTGGTGGCCGATGACATCGAGGAGATCGACGAGGCACAGGTGGAGGCGGTGCGCGCCACCGGCGCCTCATGGGCGCAGCTGGTGAATTACGCGGTGCAGCCGCAGGTGATGCCCCGGCTGATCGGGCTGTCGCTCTACCGGCTGGACATCAACTTCCGCGAAAGCGCGGTGATCGGCATCGTGGGGGCGGGCGGGATCGGCGCCACGCTCAACACCGCCATCGACCGCTACGAATATGACAGCGCCGGAGCCATCCTGCTCATCATCATCGGAATCGTCATGATCGCCGAATACAGCTCCAGCTATCTGCGGAAGTTCCTGCAATGACCGAGATCTCTCATTACCGCCAGATCTGGTCGCACCGCACCCCGCGCGCGCGGCTGCTGCTGTGGGCGGGCTGGCTGGCGCTGGTGGCGCTGTTCGTCTGGTGCTGGCAGGTGATGACGCAGGACACGATCTGGTTCTTCGTCGCCGACGCGCCGCAGCAGGCCGCCGATATCGGCGGGCGGATGCTGCCGCCGCGCTGGTCCTACCTGCCCGAACTGATGCAGCCGCTCTGGGACACGCTCAACATCGCGACGCTGGGCACGCTGGGCGGGGTCATCATGGCGGTGCCGGTGGCGTTTTTTGCCGCGCGCAACACCACGCCGTCGGTCACGCTGCTGCGGCCCGTCGCGCTGTTCATCATCGTGGCGTCGCGGTCGATCAATTCGCTGATCTGGGCGCTGCTGCTGGTGGCGATCATCGGGCCGGGCCTGCTGGCCGGGATCGTGGCCATCGCGCTGCGCTCCATCGGCTTTGTGGGCAAGCTGCTCTATGAGGCGATCGAAGAGACCGATGCCCGCCAGATCGAGGCGATCGAGGCGACCGGCGCCAGCGCCGCGCAGGTGCTGAGCTATGGCATCGTGCCGCAGATCATGCCCGCCTTCTGGGGCATCACCGTCTTCCGCTGGGACATCAACATCCGCGAAAGCACCATCCTTGGTCTGGTCGGCGCGGGCGGCATCGGGCTGAAGCTGCAGGGCTCGCTCAACACGCTGGCATGGAGTCAGGTGTCGGTGATCCTGCTGCTGATCCTTGGCACCGTGGTGCTGAGCGAATGGGTGTCGTCGCGGGTGCGGCAGGCGATCATCTGAGCCGGGGGGCGGGCGCGGGATCAGACCCGCAGCCCTTCGGCATTGAACAGATGCAGCGCCTCGGGCGGGAAGCTGACCGCGATGGCCGGGCCCGGCGACAGCCAGCGCCGGTCATGGGTCAGCACCTTGAACACGGCACCCGCCAGCGTGAGATGCAGGATGATGCCATGCCCGGTGGGTTCCACCAGATCCACGGTCGCATCCAGTGCGCCCTGCCCGGCGGGAGCGGGCTGCACATGTTCGGGCCGGATGCCCAGCGTCGCCCCGCCCATGGCGGCGGGCATCGTCTCGGGCAGCGCCACCTGCCGCCCGTCGGCGAGCCGCAGCACCCCGCCCGCCACGTCCCCGGCCAGAAAATTCATCCCCGGCGAGCCGATGAACCCCGCCACGAACAGGTTCGCGGGCCGGTCATACAGATCAAGCGGCGTGCCGACCTGCTGGATATGGCCGCCATGCATGGCAACGATGCGGTCGGCAAGGGTCATCGCCTCTACCTGATCGTGGGTGACATAGATCGAGGTGGCGCCAAGTTCGCGGTGCAGCTTGCGGATTTCGGCCCGCATCTGTTCGCGCAGCCGGGCATCAAGGTTGGACAGCGGTTCGTCGAACAGGAACGCCTTGGGCTGGCGCACGATGGCCCGGCCCATGGCGACCCGCTGCCGCTGCCCGCCCGACAGCGCCTTCGGCTTGCGCTCCAGCAGCGCGTCGAGGCCCAGCTTGACCGAGGCCGCGCGCACCTTCTGGGTGATGGTGGGCTTGTCGGTCTTCCGCAGCCGCAGCGAATAGCTCATGTTGTCGGCCACACTCATATGCGGGTAAAGCGCGTAGCTCTGGAACACCATGGCGATGTCGCGCGCCTTGGGCGGCAGCGTGTTCATCACCCGGTCATCGATGCGGATTTCGCCGCCGGTGATCTCTTCCAGCCCCGCGATCNGCCTTGGGCGGCAGCGTGTTCATCACCCGGTCATCGATGCGGATTTCGCCGCCGGTGATCTCTTCCAGCCCCGCGATCATGCGCAGCAGCGTCGATTTTCCGCAGCCCGAAGGCCCGACCAGCACGATGAATTCGCCGTCGCCGATCTGCAGGTTGATGTCGTCCAGAACGCGGATCGTGCCGTAATTCTTGCTGACGGAGCGGATTTCCATCGTGGCCATGGGGTTATCCTTTCACGGCGCCGGCGGTCATGCCCTGCACCAGATAGCGTTGGATGAGCAGGAAGAAGAGACAGGCGGGGATCAGCGCCAGCACGCCCGCCGCCATCATCTGCCCGTAATCGACGGAGAATTTCGACACGAAGGTCAGCAGTCCCACCGGGAAGGTGGCCTTTTCGCTGCCAGAGATCAGCATCAGCGCAAAGATCATCTCGGACCATGCGGCGGTGAAGACAAAGCCCAGCGTCGCCGCCACCCCCGGCAGCGCCAGCGGCAGGATGATCTGACGAAAGGCGGTGAAGCGGTCGGCGCCGTCGATCATCGCCGCCTGTTCCAGATCCGGCGGGATGCCGTCGAAAAAGCCCTGCATCAGGAAGGACGCGAAGGGCACGTTGAAGGCGGTATAGACAAGGATCAGCCCGGTCAGGCTGTTGGTCAGCCCCAGCGGCGACAGGATCTTGAAGATCGGCGCCACCAGCATGACCAGCGGGAACATCTGCGTCACCAGCAGCAGCCCCGCCAGCCACATCTTGCCCCGGAACCGGAAGCGCGACAGCGCATAGCCCATGAGGGCTGCCAGCACGGTGGAGACCAGCGCGGTGGTGCCCGAGACGATGAGGCTGTTGGCGAAGAAGCGGGGAAATTCGCTGTTGGCCAGCACGAAGCGGAAATGGTCCAGCGTCGTGGCCGAAGGCCAGAGCCGCACGCCTTCGGAATAGAGCAGGTCGTTGGGCGTCACCGAGACCTTGAGCAGCCAGAACAGCGGAAACAGCGCGAAGGTGATGAAGGCAAGGATGGCGGCGCGATGCGCCAGCGTGCCGAAGATGCGGGTCGCGGTCATGTCACCTGTCCCTGTTGGAAAGCTTCTGGCGGAAGACGAGGATGACCATGGAATAGGCCAGCAGCAGCGCAAGCAGCACCAGCGCCACGGCGGAGGCATAGCCGAAATCCAGCCGCCGGAACGCCTGCGTGAAGATGTAGCTGGCCACGGTCTGCGTGCGGTCCGCCGGTCCGCCATTGGTCATCACGATGATGAGGTCGGCGAAATTGGCGACCCAGACCGTGCGCAGCAGCACGGTGATGGCGATGACCGGCGCCAGATAGGGCAGGGTGATGGAGAAGAAGCGCTGGATCGGCGAGGCGCCGTCGATGGACGCGGCCTCATACAGATCCTTGGGGATGGACTGCAGCGCGGCCAGCAGGGTGATGGCAAAGAAGGGGATGCCCCACCATGTCGCGGCGACGATGGGCCCCCACATGGCGATCTGCGGATCGGACAGGATGTTGGACGGCTCCTCCATCAGCCCCATCGCGGTCAGCCAGTGCGGGATCGGCCCGATCACCGGGTTGAACAGCCACGCCCAGTTGAGCCCGGCCAGAAAGGTCGGCACCGCCCATGGCAGGAACACCAGCGACTGCGCGATGCCGCGCCCGGCAAAGGGCACGTTGAGCAGCAGCGCGAGGATCAACCCGAAGCTCAGCTGCAAAAAGACGCTGGCGCCGGTCCACCACAGGGTGTTGCGCAGCGCCCGCAGGAAGGCCGCGTCCTGCCCCAGCGCCTGAAAATGGTCGAGCCCGACAAAGCCGCCCGAAAACGGGTTGAGCAGCTGGATGTCGCGGAAGGCGTAGGAAATGCCAAGGATCAGCGGCACCAGCATCACGGCGGTGATCAGGATCAGCACCGGCGCGCAGTAAAGCCATGGCTCCAGCGTCAGGGCGACGCGCTGGCGCAGCGGGCGCCGGGTCGGGATGGGGATGGGCGTGGCGGTCATCGGTCCTCCGGAAAGGGGGCAGGGCCGGACGCGCACGCCCGGCCCCGGCCTCGGATCAGTCGGCGAGGAAGTTCTGCTGCGCCTTGGTCAGATAGGCCGCCCATTCAGAGGCAAGCTCCTGCGGCGTGATCTCTCCCAGCAGCGCCCGCTGCCCGGAGGCGATGGAGAGCGAGTCCTTGAAATAGGCGAATTCTTCCAGATAGGTCGGCATGGTGGTCGGCACCACGTCCTCGTCCGCCAGCGCGTCGAACCAGCCCTCGAAGGCGGGGGCGGCGTAGAATTCATCCTCTTCGGCGGATTTCAGCACCGGCAGCGCGCCAATGGTCTTGTTCCACGCGATGTTGCCTTCGGGGCCTTCCAGCGTGGCGATCAGATTCCATGCCAGATCCTTGTGTTCGGACGCGGCCATCATCGACCAGCCCGCATAGCCGATGGTCGGGAAGGACTTGCCATCCGGGCCTTTCGGCATCGGGATCACGCCATACTGGTCTTCGGTCATGCGTTCGGCGATGGCGATAAGCGCGTCGGGATCCTGATCCAGAAAGGCGCAGGTGCCCGAATAGAAGCCCGCGACGATTTCGTTGAAGCCCCAGTTCACGCTGTCCCGGGGGGCGAGCCCGTCCTTGTAAAGGTTCACATACCACTCGATCCCTTTGGCCCAGCCTTCGCTGTCCATGGTGGAGGTGCCGTCTTCGGTGAAATAGCGGTTGTCGCCCGCCATGGTCGCGGCGGCCATCATCCAGCCGTTAAGCCCGCCCGGCCCGCCGCGCATGCAGTAGCCCGATTTGCCGGGCAGGTCGGAAATCGCTTCCGACGCGCTGCGGAATTCGGCGAGCGTGGTCGGCGGCTCCACCCCGGCTTCGGCCAGCAGATCCTTGTTGTAGAACAGCGCCCGCAGATAGAAGCCATAGGGCAGCATATAGGCGGTGTCATCGACATCGCGGCCCAGTTCCAGCGCGCGGTCGGTAAGATCGGCGGTGGTGTCCCAGTCCGCAAGATAGGGTTCAAGGCTTTCGAGCAGGCCGTTATTGGCATAAAGCGACAGCCATGTGTCCGGCATTTCCACCACGTCGGGCAGATCGCCCGCCGAAACCATGGTGGCGAATTTCTGGAAGGCTTCGCCCCATGGCAGCGAGATGATCTCGACCGTGGTGCCGGGATTGGCCTCCTCGAAGGTGGCGACGATCTGGCGGAGCGTTTCGGTGCGGGCCGGGCTGGTGATCACCTCGACAAGGCGCAGCGTGGTGTCGGCGCTGGCCGCCCCGCTGGCCGCCAGAAGCGCGAGCGTGCTGGCGCTGATAAGGTTTTTCATGGTCTTCTCTCCCTGTTGAACGGCGGTCGGTGCGTGTCGGCCCGGGATGGGCCGTCACCGCGCGGCAGCGATGGCCGCAGTCAGATCGGCCCAAAGGGCCTCTGTCCCCTCCAGCCCGACATGCAGCCGGACCGAGCGGGCGGAGATGCCGAATTCATGGGCCGAGTTGGGTCTGGCCTTCTGTTCGAGCACGACATCTCCGGGCACCACGAGGCTTTCATGCCCGCCCCAGCTGACGCCCAGCTTGAAAAGCCGCAGCGCGTCGCAGAAGCGGCGCAGGTCGATGCCATCGTGGAAAAGGAATGAGAACAGGCCGGTGGTGCCGCGCAGCCCCGGCGGCAGCGGCACAAGGCCCGGATGCAGCACGCGGTCTACACAGTCGAGCTGCTGCAGGCGGCGCGCGATCTCCAGCGCGCTGTCCTGATGGGCGGCGACCCGCAGCGGCAGCGTGCGCAGCCCGCGCAGCAGCAGCCACGCATCCATCGGCGCGATACGCCCGCCCAGATAGGGGTAAATCTCTGCCCGCACCCGGTCGACATTCGCCTTGGATCCGGCGATGACGCCCGCCACCACATCGCTGTGCCCGCCGATATATTTGGAGGCGGAATGCACCACCAGATCGACCCCCAGCGTCAGCGGGTTCTGAAACACCGGCGTGGCCCAGCTGTTGTCGATGACCGAAAACACGCCATGCCGCTGTGCCGCCGCCGCCAGCGCGCCCACGTCGAGCGCCTCCATCACCCAGCTTGTCGGGCTTTCCAGATACAGCAGCTTGGCGCCGGGCAGGGCCCGTTCCACCGCCTGCGGATCGGTGCCGTCCACATAATCCACGGTGATCTTCATGCGCTGCAGATGGGTGCCGAACAGCCGGAACGCATCGGGATAGACGTTGCGCACCGCCACGATCCGGTCGCCCGGCGCCACATTGGCCAGCACCGAGGCCGAGATTGCCGCCATGCCAGAGGCGAAGGCGAGCGCGTCTTCGGCCTGTTCCAGCTCGGCCAGCTTCACCTCGAAGGCGCGCACGGTGGGGTTGAGGCCGCGGCTGTAGATGGGGCGGGTGATCTCGCCGCGATAGGCCGCGATCATCTCGTCATAGCTGTCGAAGGTAAACAGCGAGGTCTGCACGATGGGCGGCACCACGGCGCCAAGCAGGCTTTCGGCATCGTGGGCCACGATCAGGCGGGAGGCCTCGTAGAGGTCGGTCATGGACGCATGTTCCTGATGTCCTCCTCGACCACGTCGAGGATCTTGCGGGTTTCTTCTGCCGCAGCCGCCGTGTCTCCGGCGCAGATCGCGTTGAAGAGGGTGCGGTGATAGGGAAAGGAGCGGGCGGCAAAATCGGGCCGGTCAAAAGGCCGCTCCCAGAACCGTTCGAAGATATCGCGCATCTGTTCCAGAAGCTGGCGGAACAGCGGATTGTGCGCCGCGTCATAGACGGTCATGTGAAAGGCGAAATCCGCCTTGCCGCTGCCGCCTTCGCGGTGATGGGTGCGCTCCATCTCTTCCAGCGCCTCCTGCATCCGCGCGATGTCTTCGGGCGTGCGGCGGCGCGCGGCGGCGATGGAGGCCTCGATCTCGATGCCACGCCGCACCTCCAGCGTCATCAGCAGCGCCTCGGCCAGACCGTCCGCCGACAGGCTGAGCGGCATGTAGATGGTTTCGGCTGAAATCTGGCGCAGCAGATAGGTGCCGGAGCCGATCCGCGCCTCGACGATGCCAAGGGCGGAAAGCTGGCTCACCACCTCGCGGATGCTGGAGCGCCCGACCTTGAGCGCTGCGGTCAGTTCGCGTTCGGGCGGCAGCCGGTCGCCGGGCTGCAGGTTGCGCGTTTTGATGTAGCGCGCCAGCGCATCCATGATCTGGCGGCTGCGGCCAAGCGGCGGCAGGGCGGCCAGATCTTCGGACACGGGGTCAGGGGGGGCGGCTGGATCGGTCATATTGGTAATAGGTCAGACCAATTTGAGTCGTGCAAGCGGTTTTTACCCCAAGCTGGTCGCGCGCTTCCGGGGCAACTGCCCGAAAAACATGCAGCCGCCTGCACCTGCCCGAAAAACTGACCAATTAGTTTGACCATTTGCTATCTTTTTTTCTACTGTTTCCCCGAGGGAGACCAGAATGACCAAGACCAACCAGACACCCCCTGCCGCAGGGCGGGCCCGATGAAGCGGTTCTGGGCCGATTATTCCAGACAGGCCTTTGCGGAACTGGACCATGACCGCCTGATCGCGGTGCTGCCCATCGGCGCCATCGAACAGCATGGCCCGCATCTGCCGATGTCGGTGGATGCCTGCACCGTGCATAACGTGGCGCAGCGGCTGGCGGCGGCGCTGCCCGACACCAGCCCGGTGCTGATCCTGCCCACGCAGGCGATCTGCAAAAGCGACGAACACATCGATTTTCCCGGCACGCTGACCCTGACCGGCGAAACCTTCGGCCATGTCCTGCGCGAGATCGGCGCCAGCGTGGCCCGGGCCGGGGTGCGCAAGCTGGTCTTTCTCAACGGGCATGGCGGCAATATCCCCGCCATGGACATGGCCGCGCGGGATCTGCGCATCCGCCATGGCATGATGGCGTTTTCCGCGAACTGGTTCGGCTTCGGCATGCCGGAGGGGATCTATTCCGCCACCGAGCTTGGCCATGGCATCCATGCGGGCGACATGGAAACCTCGGTCATGCTGGCGCTGGATCCTGCCAATGTGGACATGAGCCTTGCCCGCGATTTCCGCTCGCGCGGGCAGGATCTGGCGGAACAGACGCAGCATCTGGGTCTGGGCCGCGCCGTCAAACCCGGCTGGAAAACGCAGGATCTGAGCACCAGCGGCGCCTGTGGCGAGGCGCATCTGGCCAGCGCCGAAAAGGGCGAGGCCACGCTTGCCCATGCCGTGACAAAGCTGGTCGCCGCCATGGCGGAGATCGACAGCCTGCCGCTGTCCTGGCTTGACCGCAAACCGGAGATCTGAGCGATGAGCACGCTTCCGCACGGGTCCACCGCGCCCGATCTGATCGACATGCGCGATGTCGACAAGGTGTTCAGCAACGGCACCATCGCCCTGCGCGGCATGTCGCTGAGCATCAGGCAGGGCGAATTCGTCAGCTTTCTGGGCCCGTCGGGCTGCGGCAAAAGCACGGCGCTGAAGATGATCGCGGGGCTGCTGTCCGTCTCCAAGGGCGCCATCACCGTCAACGGCCATCCCGCCGGGCAAAGCCGCGACGGCAGCGATATCGGCTTCGTCTTTCAGGAGGCGACGCTGATGCCATGGGCCACGGTCTTCGACAATGTCCACCTGCCGCTGAAGCTGCACGGGCTGAGCAAGGCCGAAGCCCGCGAACGGGTCGACGAGGCGCTGGCCATGGTCGGGCTGTCGAACTTCGCCACCTCCTATCCGCGCGAGCTTTCGGGCGGCATGCGGATGCGGGTGTCCATCGCGCGGGCGATGGTGACCCGGCCCAAGCTTCTGCTGATGGACGAGCCCTTCGCGGCGCTGGACGAAATGACCCGGTCCAAGCTGAATGACGAGGTGCTGGCGCTTTGGAAATCGCATGGGCTGACGGTGATCTTCGTCACGCATTCGGTGTTTGAATCCGTCTACCTGTCCAGCCGCGTCGTGGTGATGGCGGCCCGGCCCGGGCGCGTGGTGCATGACATCCCGCTTACCACCGACATTCCGCGCACCGCCGATTACCGCATGTCCACCACCTATGCCGAGACCTGCAAACAGGTCAGCACCGCCTTGGAAGGGACCATGACCCATGTCGATCTCAACCATTGACCCCGAAACCGGCCTTGCCGTCGACAGCCACGTGCCCGACCCGCGCCTGCTGCGCGAACGGCGGGAGCGGCGGCTGCAGCTGATCCTGCCGGTGGCCGCACTTGGCTGCGCGATCGGGCTCTGGGAATTTCTGGTCTGGTATCACGAGGTGCCGCATTACCTGATCCCGGCCCCCAGCCTGATCGCCAAGACGCTGGTCACCGACGGCGCGTCGCTGATGCAGAGCGCGCTGTTTACCGTCAAGCTCACCCTGCTGTCGCTGGCGCTGGCCATCATCGGCGGCGTGTCGCTGGGCATGGTCTTTGCCCTGTCCCGCCCGATCGAGATGAGTCTCTTTCCCTTCGCCGTGATCCTGCAGGTGACGCCGGTGGTCGCCATCGCGCCGCTGATCCTGATCTATGTCAGCAACACCTTCGCGGCCCTGCTGATCTGCGCGTGGATCGTCGCCTTCTTTCCGATCCTGTCCAACACCGCCATCGGCCTGCGCAGCGCCGATCACAACCTGCGCGACATGTTCCGGCTCTATCAGGCGACGCCGTGGCAGCGGCTGCGTTATCTGCTGATCCCCTCGGCGCTGCCCTATTTCATGGCCGCGCTGAAGATCGCGGGCGGGCTGGCGCTGATCGGCGCGGTGGTGGCCGAATTTGTCGCGGGCACGGCGGGGCAGAATACCGGGCTCGCCTCGCGCATTCTGGAATCGAGCTTCCGCAATGAAATCCCGCGCATGTTCGCGGCGCTGTTCCTTGTGTCGGTGCTGGGCGTCATCATTTTCCTCGCGACCTCGTGGCTGTCCCGCGCCGTTCTCGGCCACTGGCACGAGAGCGAGATCAAGCGCGAAGGATGACCCAAATGACCACGCCCGACGGATCCGGCGCCACCCTGACCGGCCTTACGCTGGCAGGCCGCGCCGGGCACTGGGATCTGACCCATCGCGAGGGCCGGATCACCGCGCTCCGCCCCTCTGCCAGCAGCGGCGGCGGCTTCGTGATGCCGCCGCTTGCGGACATTCACGTCCATCTCGACAAGACCTTCACCGCCGAGCGGATGCCGCACCGCGCCGCCTCGCTGTTTGATGCCATCGACATGATGTCGGCGGATGCCGAAACATGGACCGAAGCCGATCTGCGGCAGCGGGCACGGTCCGGGCTGGCGCGCGCCGCCGCCCATGGCACGCAGGCGATGCGCAGCCATGTCGACTGGCACGAGGCGACCCCGCCCTTGGCATGGCACGTCCTGCGGGAACTGGCGCAGGACTGGGGCGACCGGATCGACCTGCAGCTCGCCTCGCTCACGCCGCTTGATGCGCTGCAGGACATCGGCCCCGCCGTGGCGCAGACCTTGCAAGCCGAAGGCGGCGTGATGGGCGCCTTTGTCTATCGCAACGACGATCTGCCCGCCAAGCTGGCCACGGTCTTCGATCTGGCGGAACGGCACGGGCTTGATCTGGATTTCCACGTGGACGAAGGGCTCGACCCCGAAGCGCAGGGCATCGACGCCATCATCGCAGAGACGGCGCGGCGCGGCATGGCGGGGCGCGTGCTTTGCGGGCATGGCTGCGCGCTGTCGGTGCGCGATGCCGCAGAGGTGCAGCGGCTGCTGGACCGGGCGGCTGCGGCGGGGGTGGGGCTGACCGTGCTGCCCGGCGCCAACAGCTATCTGCAGGATGCCAGCGCAGGCCGCACGCCGCGCCTGCGCGGCCTTGCCCCGCTGCAGGAGGCGCGCCATGCCGGGGTGCCGGTGATGCTGGGGTCGGACAATGTCCGCGACGGGTTCTTCCCCTATGGCGATTATGACCTGTGGGATGTCTACCGGCTGGCGGTCCTGACCGGGCATCTCGATCCCGAAACGTGGCTCGACGCGATCAGCGCCACGCCGGCCCGCTGGATGGGCCGCGATCTGAGCCTGCGCGAGGGCGGTCCCGCCTCGTTCATCCGCATTGCGGCCAGCGGCCCTGTGGATGCGGTGAGCCGGGCGAGCGCGGCGCGCGAGATCTGGCGGGACGGCAGGCGGATGCCGGGAATTCAAGGAGAGCACGCATGACGAAGACCTGGAATCAGGCCGCCTTTACCGCCGAACTGGGCGAGATCCGCGTCCATGCCGACGAGAAATACCTCGCGGCGCGGTCGCATGACTATTTCTGGTACAGCCCCATCCTGAACGACCAGCTGAAGGATCTGCGCGGCGAACTGCTGGTGATGCCGCAGACCGTGGAGGAGGTGAAACATGTCGCCTCGCTGGTGGCGCGGCACCGGGTGCCCCTGACCCTGCGTGGCGGCGGCACCGGCAATTACGGGCAATGCGTGCCGCTGGAGGGCGGGGTCATCATGGATCTGACCCGGCTGAGCGAGGTGATCGAGATCACGCCCGGCCATGCCCGGGTGCAGGCGGGGGCGCGGATCTCGCGGCTTGACGATGCGGCGCGGGAGACCGGGCAGGAACTGCTGATGTATCCCTCCACCCGGCAGATGGCGACGATCGGCGGCTTTCTGGCGGGCGGATCCGGCGGCATCGGCTCGCTGCGGCACGGGATGCTGCGCGATCCCGGCAATATCTCCTATGTAAAGGTGGTGACGGTGGAGCCGGAGCCGCAGGTCATCGAACTGCATGGCGACGAGATCCAGAAAGTGCAGCACGCCTATGGCACCAATGGCATTGTCGTGGAAATCGGGCTGGCGCTGACCAAGGCGACCGACTGGATTCACACCGCAGCGCTGTTTGACGGATATGACCGGGCGCTGGATTTCGCCATCGACGTGCAGCAGGACGGGCTTGACTGTTATCTGCTGTCGGCGGTGGAGCGGCGCTTTGCGCCCTATTACCGCAAGTTCGGCGATTATTTCCCGGCGGATCGCGACGCGATCTTCGCCATGGTGGCGCCCGAGGAAATGGACCGGTTCCGCGCCGATGCCGAGGCCAAGGGCGGGCGGGTGTCCTTTGCCATGACCAAGACCGAAATTCAGGAGGCCGGGCTGCAGCCCGCTTATGAATGCGGCTGGAATCACACCACGCTGCAGGCGCTGAAGGTCGACAAGGGCTGGACCTATCTTCAGGTCGCCTATCCCCGGCCCTTTGATCCCGATCTGGTGATGCGGCAGATGCAGCGCCATGGCGAGGATCTGTTCTGGCATCACGAAATGGCGCGCATGGATGGCGAGATTCAGATCTTCGCGCTGCCGCTGGTGCGCTATCGCGGCAAGGACGCGATGTATGACCTGATCGCGGAGCTGGAGGAAAAGGACGGCTGCACGATCTTTGATCCCCATGTCGTCACCATCGAGGATGGCGGCATGAAGGAAATCGACGACAGCCAGATCGCCTTCAAGAAACTGGCCGATCCCTATGGCCTAATGAACCCGGGAAAAACCCGGGGCTGGACCGCCGACATGGCGCGCGGCGACTGATACCCCAACACGGAGAAATCGAATGTTTGCAAAGACAACGGTCCTTGGCGCCTTTGGCGCGATATGGGCGGCAGGTGCTGTATGGGCCGCCGATCCGGTGGTGTTTGGCACCAACTGGCTGGCACAGGGCGGGCATGGCGGCTTTTATCAGGCGCTGGTCGACGGCACTTATGAAAAATACGGGCTGGATGTGGAAATCCAGCCCGGCGGTCCGCAGGTCAACAACCGCCCCATGCTGTCGGCCGGGCGGCTCGATTTCCTGATGGCGGGCAATCTGCTGCTGTCTTTCGACAATGTGCGCAACGGCATTCCCACCACGGTCGTCGCGGCCTTTTACCAGAAAGACCCGCAGACCCTGATGACCCATGCCGGGCAATATGACAGCTTCGCGGCTCTGACCGAGGCGCCGACGGTGCTGATTTCCAAGGACGGGCAGTTCAGCTTCTGGCAGTGGCTGGTCGATGACCACGGCTTCCGCGACGAACAGCTGCGCCCCTACGGCTTCAATCTGGCGCAGTTCCTGAGCGACGAGGCGGTGGTGCAGCAGGCCTATGGCACGGCGGAGCCGATCTATGCCGCCGATCAGGGCGCCGAGGTCGACACCTTCCTGCTGGCCGATCACGGCTGGAGCACCTATGCCGCCACGCTTGAAACCCGTCAGGAGCTGGTGGAGGAAAACCCGGATCTGGTGCAGCGTTTCGTGAATGCCTCCATCGAGGGCTGGAACAACTTCCTTTATGGCGACCGGACCGCTGCCTATGAGGCGATCATGGCCGCCAATCCGGAAATGACGGTGGAAAAGCTCGACAAGGAAGTGGCGCAGTTCGAAAAGCTGGGCATCATCGATGTGGGCGATGCCGAAACGCTTGGGATTGGCGCGCTGACCGATGAGCGGGTCAAGGCGTTTTACGATCTCGCCATTGCCTCGGGCATCATCGAGGAAGGCTCGGTCGATCTGTCCAAGGTGGCCGATACCAGCTTCGTCAACAAGGGTCACGGGCTTGACATCAAGGCCGCGCTGACCGCGGACTGACCGTCGCCACGGGCGAAGGGCACGGATAAGACCGGGGCCGACCCTTGCGGGGGTCGCCCAATGCAGGCGCGGGAGGGGATGCGGAGACCGATGACCATCGTAGAGACAAAACGCACGCGGATGCGGGAAACCATCCGCGACGCGGCCATTCGGGAATTTGCCCGCAACGGCCTCTCCGGCACCTCGACGCAGGCGATTGCCGATGCCGCCGGTATTTCCAAGGCGCAGCTGCATTATTACATCTCCAGCAAGGAGGATCTGTATCAGGAGGTGCTGGGCCATATCCTTGCCGAATGGCGCGAGATTTTCCTGCTTTCCTCCAACCGCGACGATCCAAGGACGGCGATCCGCACCTATATCCAGCGCAAGATCCAGCAGGCCCTGGACCATCCCGAAATCTCGCGGCTGTTTGCGCGGGAAATGGCGCGGGGGGCTCCGGAAATGGCCAAGCACTGGCCCGGACTCCGCGCGGCGGTGGACGAAGCCGCCGAGGTGATCCGCGGCTGGATCGCCGAGGGCAAGATTGCCCCCGTGGATCCGCTGCTGTTCCAGATCAACATCTGGGCCGTGGCGCAGCATTACGCCGATTACGAAATGCAGGCGCGGATGCTGATGGGCACCGGCACTGACGCGCCGCTGGATGCCGCGCGAATCTCCGAAGAGGCGATCCAGCTGTTTCTGCTGCGCTGCGGCCTGAGCGACACGGAGCGCGCCTCATGAAAGCCCTTATTCCCAATTCCCTGCCGCGCCCCTTTGGCGCCTATTCCCATGGCGTCGAGTCAGGCGGCCTGATTACAACCTCGGGACAGCTGGCGCTGGCCGCCGATGGCGCCATTCCGGAGGGCGTGCAGGCGCAGGCCGAACTGTGTTTCGACCATATCGCCGCCATTCTTGCCGAAGCGGGCGCGGATTTCTCCCATGTGCTGCGCTTTTCCGCCTTCGTGACCCGGCGCGAGGATATGGCGGCCTATATGGCGGTGCGGGATGCGCGGGTGGCACATCTGCCCGTTTTGCCCGCCTCCACGCTGATGATCGTCAGCGGCTTCACCCGGCCCGAATTTCTGGTGGAGGTCGAGGCGCTGGCGCGGCTGCCCTGAGCTAGACCCGGGGCGCCCAGGCTCTTGCACCGCGCGCGGCCTGCCGCTATCGCTGTTGCAATCGAGTGCAACGGCAGCAGGCGGCAAGGGAGGGTCACATGCGTCACCGGATCACAGCGCGCGGCCAGAGGCGGGGCAGGCCATGACCCTGCCGCTGGTCCTTCTGCCCGGCATGATGTGCGATGCCCGGCTGTTTGCGCCCCAGATCGCGGCCCTTTCCGCCGGTCGCAGCCTGATCTGCGCCGATCTGTCCCGGGCCGACAGCATGGCGGATCTGGCCGCCATGGTTCTGGCCGACGCGCCGCGCCGCTTCGCGCTGGCCGGGCTGTCGATGGGCGGCATCCTTGCGATGGAACTGCTGCGGCAGGCGCCGGACCGGGTGGCGCGGCTGGCCCTGCTTGACACCAATCCGCTGGCCGAAACGCCGGAGGTGCAGGCGGGGCGGGCCGGACAGATCGACCGCGCCGCGCGCGGCGAGCTGGCGCAGATGATGGCGGACACCTTCATCCCGCGCTACCTTGCCACGCCCGATCCCGGCATCGAGGCCACCTGCCACGCCATGGCCCGTGATCTGGGGCCGCAGGTCTTTGCCCGGCAAAGCCGTGCCCTGCGCGACCGGCCCGACCAATGCGCCACCCTGCGCGGCTATGACGGGCCCGCGCTGATCCTCTGCGGCGCCGAGGACCGGCTCTGCCCCGTCGCGCGCCACAGGCTGATGCACGACCTGATGCCCCATGCCGCCCTGCACGTGATTGCAGGCGCGGGGCATCTGCCCACGCTGGAAACCCCCCAAACCGTTACGGAGGCGCTGCGCCAATGGCTGAGCTGACCGATCTTCTGGCGCTGTTGCGCCGCGTCGACACCCCCACCGTCTGCAACGCGATCGAGGTGATCGACGGCAGGCGCGGCTTTGACGCCTTTACCCGCGGCACGCTGCTGGCCAGCGATCCCGCCGGGGTGATCGTCGGGCAGGCGCGCACCGCAAAGATCAGCGCGCTGGCCCCCTCGCCCGAGGCGCCGGAGACCGTGCGCGCCCGGCGGATGGACTATTACCGCCACATGGCCACGGGGCAGGGGCCGCGCCTTGCCGTGGTCGAGGATGTGGACGGGGAGGCGGCCATCGGCGCCTTCTGGGGCGAGCTGAACACGGCGGTGCACAAGGGCTTCGGCCTTGCCGGGGCGCTGACCAATGGCGTGATGCGCGATCTGGGTGATCTTGCCCCCGGCTTTCCGGTGCTGGCGGGCGGCATCGGCCCCTCGCACGGGTTCGTGCATGTTACCGAGGTTGGCGGTGCGGTCACGGTCTTTGGCCTGACCGTGCGTCCGGATGACTGGATCCATGCCGACCGTCACGGCGCGCTGGTCATTCCTGCCTCGCATCTGGCCGAACTTCCCGCCGCGATTGGCAAAATGCAGGCGACAGAGGCGATTGTGCTCGACGCCGCGCGCGCGCCGGGGTTCGATTTCGCCAAGTTCGAGGCCACCTGGACCGCCTTCGAGAAAGCCCGCACCTGACGAGGACGCCATGACCCGCCTGCCCCTGCCCGAGACCCTCCGTTTCATCAAGGCGCCGGGGCGCGATGCCGGGGCCGATACCGGTGCCGTGGCCGGGCTGGTGGCCGAAATCCTCGCGCGGGTCAGGGCAGAGGGCGATGCCGCCGTGCGGGACTATACGGCGCGGTTCGACGGGGTCACGCCCGACCGGGTCGAGGTCAGCACCGCAGAGCGCGAGGCGGCGGTTGCCGCACTTGATCCGCAGACCCGCGCCGATACCGAATTCGCCATCGCCAATGTCCGCGCCTTTGCCGAGGCGCAGCTTGGCGCGCTGTCGGAAATCGAGGTGGAACTGCGCCCCGGCGTGCATCTGGGGCATCGAAACATCCCGCTGCAGCGGGTCGGCTGCTATGTGCCCGGCGGGCGCTATCCGCTGCTGTCGGCCCCGGTCATGACGCTGGTGCCCGCCGCGGTCGCGGGCTGCGAGGAGGTGATCGCCTGCCTGCCCCCCACCGCACACGAGGCGATGATCGCGGGCTGCCATCTGTCCGGGGCGCACCGCATCTTCCGCATCGGCGGCGCGCAGGCCATCGCCGCCATGGCCTTTGGCACCGAGACGGTGCCGCCGGTGGACAAGATCGTGGGCCCCGGCAATGCCTTCGTGAACGAGGCCAAGCGGCAGGTCTTCGGCCCGGTCGGCATCGACCAGCTGGCGGGGCCGTCAGAGATTTTCATCCTTGCGGATCACACCGGCGATCCGGAAATGCTGGCCACGGATCTGCTGGCGCAGGCCGAACATGACATCCGCACCCGGGTCGGGCTGATCACCACCGATGCCGCGCTGGCCCATGCCGTGCTGGCGGAGGTGGAGCACCAGCTTGCCAGCCTCTCCACCGCCGAAACCGCCGGGCAGGCATGGCGCGACTATGGCGAAATCGCGCTTTGCCCCGACGAGGCGACGATGATCGCCTATTCCGACATCGTCGCGGCAGAGCATCTGCAGGTGCATACCGAAGATGCGCACGGGCTGTCGCGGCGGCTGCGGCACTATGGCTCGCTGTTCATCGGCACC
The DNA here is from genome assembly GCF_035481585.1 of Salipiger marinus. Taxonomy (NCBI): domain Bacteria; kingdom Pseudomonadati; phylum Pseudomonadota; class Alphaproteobacteria; order Rhodobacterales; family Roseobacteraceae; genus Salipiger; species Salipiger marinus. The sequence continues at coordinate 145,313 of NZ_JAYKSL010000010.1, forward strand.
AACTCCTCGGTGGTCTATAGCGACAAATGTTCGGGCACCAACCATACGCTGCCCACCATGGGCGCGGCGCGCTATACCGGCGGGCTCTGGGTCGGCACCTATATCAAGACCGTCACGCATCAGTGGCTGACCGAAGAGGGCGTGCGGCAGGTGGCGCCGCCCGCCGCGCGGCAGGCCGCGTCGGAAACGCTTGAAGGGCACCGCCGCGCGGCGCAGCTGCGCCTTGACCGGCAGCAGGCCAGCCCCCGGCGCTAGGCCCGCGCCGCGATTCGACCGCCCAAATCCGGCCTGATCCCCCGGCGCCCCAGCGCCCGCCGCGTCCTGTCCGGGACGGGGCAGGGGCGGCTTTGACCATCAAGCCCCTGACAGACCTCGCATAATCCAAAATTGCACTCGCTTGCAAAAATCTCTTGCGCAAAGGTGACTCCCGCGCTACCCATTTTGCAATCGAGTGCAAAGGGTGCCGGAGGAGGCGCCTGCTCGAGACGGCAGGACCGCAGCGATCCCATCACCACGGCCAGATCCGGGCGGAAGCCCGCCCCGGTCTGCTGCGCGCTCCGACAGGAATAGCCCGTCAGGGCAGGGAGGAGAGACATGAAGTTCATCACCACCATGGCGGCAGCCCTCTGCGCCGTCACCATGCCCGCGATGGCCGAGACCATCCGCATCGGCCATGCCACCCCCGAGGATTCCCCGATCCACAAGGCGCTGCTGCAGTTCAAGCAGACCGTGGAAGACCGCTCCGAAGGCGACATCACGGTGGAGATCTTCCCCGGTGGCCAGATCGGATCGGTGCAGGAGATGGTGGAGCTGGTCCAGTCCGGCAACATCACCATGACCACCGGCGCCTCGGTGCATCTGTCCGCCACCGTGCCGGAGCTTGGCGTGCTCGACCAGTTCCTGCTGTTTGACGACGAAACCCATGCCCGCACGGTGCTGGACGGCCCGGCGGGCGACGCGCTTGGCGCGGCGATGGAAAGCCGCGACCTGCATCTGGTCGGGTTCATGGAACTGGGCTTCCGCTCCTTCACCAATTCGCGCGCCCCGCTCGACAGCCTCGCCGCCTTCGAGGGGCTGCGGATGCGCTCCGCCGACAACCCGGTGCAGATCAAGGCATGGCGTGCCATCGGCGCGGTGCCGGTGCCGCTGGCATGGGGCGAGATCTATTCCTCGCTGCAGCAGGGGCTGATCGACGGGCAGGAATCCGCACTTTCCTCCATGATCGTCGAACGCTTCTTCGAGGTGCAGGAGTATGTCTCGCTGACCGGGCATATCTACTGGCCGGAACTCTGGATGGCGAATGCCGACTGGTATGCCGGGCTGTCAGAGGCGGAGCGCGAGATCATCGACACCGCCGCGCAGGAGACCGTGACCCTGCAGCGCGAACTGACCGCCGAGGCCAATGCCGCGACGCTGGCCAAGCTGGAAGAGGCCGGGCTTGCCGTCAACGAACTGCCCGCCGAGGACCGCGCCGAAATGGGCGCGATGATGAATGCCGCCATCGAGGCAGACATCCGCGGCAAGGTCGGCGACGCCGTCTACGACCAGTTCATGTCCGCGCTGCAGTAACGGGGGAGGCCATGCTCGCAAAGCTCGAGAAATGGGCCGAGCCGGTGGTGATCGTCACGGCGCTGGCCGTGGTGATCCTCCTCGTCTTCGCCGACGTGGTGGCGCGGTTCGCCTTTTCCACCTCCATCGCATGGGCGGGAGAAGTGGCGCGGCTGGCCTTCGTCTACATGATCTATTTCGGGGTCAGTTACGCGATCCGCGACCGGCGGCACATGCGGGTCACGGTTCTGGTGGACATGGCGCCGCCCCGGCTGCGCCGCTGGCTGCTGCTGCTGGCCGAGGCGGTGTTTCTGGTCTATTCCCTCGCGGTCTGCTGGCTGGGGGTCGTCATCACCCAGAACGCGGCGGCGCGCGGCAAGATCCTGTCGGCCACCGAATGGCCCACCGCCGTGCTTTACGGCGTGATCGCGGTGACCGGCGCGCTGTCGGTGCTGCGGCTCTGCCAGCAGATCTGGCGCATCGCCGTGACGGGCGACGCGCAGCTTTCTCCGCAGATGGACGTCTGACATGACCTCGGCCCTGCTTTTCGGCAGCTTCTTCCTGCTGCTCGCCATCGGCGTGCCGATCGGCATCGCACTTGGCGCGGCCTCGCTGATCGCCATCGCCTATATCCCCTTCCTCAACTTCGACCTTTACGCGCTGGGGCTGGTGTCGGGGATCGACAGCTTCACCCTGATCGCGGTCGTGCTGTTCACCCTTGCCGGCAACATCATGAGCCAGGGCGGCATCTCGAACCGGCTGGTGCGGGTCGCCGATCTTGCCTTCGGGCGCGCACCCGGCGATCTGGGCACCGTCACCATCATGGCCTGCCTCTTCTTCGCGGCGATCTCCGGCACCGGGTCGGCCACCGTCGCGGCCATCGGGCTTGCGATGATCCCGGCCTTGGTCGCGCGCGGCTATGACCGGGCCTATGCCGGGGCCATGGTCGCCTCGGCGGGCGGGCTTGGCGTGATGATCCCGCCTTCGGTGGTGATGATCGTCTATGCGGTGCAGGCGGGGGTTTCGGTCACGGCACTGTTCATGGCCGGGATCGTGCCCGGCCTCGTGATCGCGGCAACGCTCATCGTCTACAACTGGCTGAACCGCCGCAAGGTCGCACCGGTGGTGGTGGAGCCGCCGTCGCGCGGCGCGCTGCTGGCCGCGCTGAACGAGGCGAAGCTGGCGCTGCTGATGCCCGCCGTGGTGCTGGGCGGCATCTATGGCGGGCTGGTGACCCCCACCGAAAGCTCGGCGGTGGCCGTGGTCTATGCGCTGGTGGTGTCGGTCTGCGTCTACCGCGAACTGCCGCTGCGCGCCCTGCCGGGGATGATGCTGGAAAGCGCGCTGCTGGTCTCGACCGTGCTGGTCATCATCGGTGCCTCGGTCGCGTTTGGCCGGATCATCGCGCTGGAACAGATCCCGCAGGCGCTGTCCGCGCTGGTGCTGTCGCTCACCCAGTCGAAGGTGCTCGTGCTGCTGGCGGCGCTGGCGCTGCTGCTGATCGTCGGCACCTTTCTTGAAACGCTGGCGGCCATCGTGATCCTGACCCCGGTGCTGCTGCCGGTGATGGTGAAGCTGGGCGTCGATCCGGTGCATTTCGGCATCATCATGATCGTGGCGCTGGCCATCGGCTTTGTCACCCCGCCGCTTGGCGCGAACCTGTTCATGGCCGCGCAGGTGGGGCGGATCCCGTTCGATGCCATCGCGCGGCGCATCCTGCCCTGGGTGCTGGCCATGATCGTGGCGCTGCTGATCATCTCCTTCCTTCCGGGGCTGTCGCTCGGCCTGCCGCGGATCTTTCTGGACTATGGCGGCTGACCCGGCCCCGTCGCGCCAGTGCTGCAAGAGAGGACAGAGTGACCTTGCGTCGTCAGATAACCCCTTCCGCCCACGGGACAATCGGCACGCCCGCGCCTATGATGCGCGGGCTGTCCCGGACCTGTGGCCGGGGCGGCGTGACCTTGGACGACACGCAAGAGGCGCGCAGCATGACAATCGAGAAGGTGACGATGGCGGAAGTGGCCGCAAAGGCCGGCGTGAGCCGGTCCGCAGTCAGCAGATACTTCACGCCGGGGGCCTCCGTGTCGAAAAAGACCGCCGAGAAGGTCCGGCTTGCCGCCGAGGCGCTGGGGTTCCGCCCCAACATCCTCGCGCGGTCGCTGATCACCGGGCAGAGCCGGATCATCGGGCTCGTGATCGCCTATCTCGAAAACTACTTCTACCCCGAGGTGCTGGAGAAGCTGTCGAAGGCGCTGCAGGAACGCGGCTATCATGTGCTGGTCTTCATGTCCTCGCAGGGGTCGGAGACGGTGGACGACGTCATTCAGGAAATCCTCGACTATCAGGTGGCGGGGCTGGTGACAGCCTCGGTGTCGCTGTCCTCCGAACTCTCCACCCGCTGCGCGGCACTTGGCGTGCCGGTGGTGCTGTTCAACCGCGCGCAGGATGGCAAGGGCGTGACCTGCGTCACCTCCGACAATGCCGATGGCGGGCGGCAGGTGGCGCGGCTGTTCACCGCCGCCGGGCATCGCCGCATCGCCTATGTGGCGGGGTGGGAACAGGCCTCGACCCAGCGCGACCGCGAGGCGGGCTTCCTGCAGGGGCTGGCCGAGGCCGGGCAGGTGCTGTTTGCCCGCGCCGTCGGCAATTACGAGGCGGCGGCGGCCAAGGCGGCGGCACGCCAGCTTTTTGCCGGCAAGTCCGAGGCGGAGCGGCCCGATGCGGTCTTTGTCGCCAACGATCACATGGCCTTCGTCGTCATGGACGTGCTGCGTTTCGAGCTTGGCCTGAAGGTGCCCGGCGATGTCTCGGTGGTGGGGTTCGACGATGTGCCCCCCGCCGCATGGCCCGCCTATGACCTGACCACGGTGCGGCAGGATGCCGAAACCATGGTGGCGCGCACCGTCGAGCGTCTGCTTGCGCAGATCGAGACCCCCGCCGAGGCCTCTTCGGAGCCGATCCGCATGCCCGCGCCGCTGGTGCTGCGCGGATCCGCCCGCATCCCCGAGGGCTGGAGCCCCCCGAACCCGAACCACTACAGGAGATCTGAATGACCCCCGCCATGGACATGACCGCGCGCATCGTGCGCTACGGCGAGTTGCAGCCCTGCCGCACCGCCTTCATCGACGCGCATACGCCCGGCTCGAACCAGAAGGAAAACTTTACCATCATCGGCGGCGGCGTGTCGGAAAGCGCCGACCAGCATGTGCATATCAGCCTGCCGCACGGGTTCAACATCGGCGCCGCCGGGCAGCCGCCGCATTGCCGCAACTCGCTGCATTCGCACCGCACCGCCGAAGTGTTCTTTGTCCTGTCCGGGCGCTGGCGCTTTTTCTGGGGCCGCTGGGGCACGGCGGGCGAGGTGATCCTTGAACCCGGCGACATCATCAACATCCCCACCGGCATCTTCCGCGGCTTCGAAAATGTCGGCACCGATTACGGGATGATCATGGCCGTGCTTGGGGGCGACGATGCGGGCGGCGGGGTGATCTGGGCGCCGCAGGTGATCGAGGACGCGCGCGATCACGGGCTGGTGCTTGGCGAGAACGGCAAGCTTTACGACAGCAAGAAGGGCCAGACCCTGCCCGACGGCATCGCCCCCATGCCGGTGCTCAGCGAGGCAGAGCTGAAAGCCTTCCCCGAACCCAGCGCGCTGGAGGTGCTGCCGCGCCATGTGGCGCGCTACCTCGATCTTTCGGCGATGGCGGCCAAGACGCCAGTCACCGTGATTGGCGAGACCGGGCGCCTGCCCGACCGCCCCGGATTCGAGGTTGAACTGGTGACGCGCGGCTCTGCCCTGACCACGCCCGTGGCTGACGCGCGGCCCTCGGTGCTGATGCCGGTTTTCGGGCATTGGCGCGTGGTCTGGGAGGGCGGCAGCACCATCCTTGCGCCGGGCGACACGATGAGCGTGCCGGAAAACCTGCCGGTGACGATTGAGCCCAGCATGTCCGGCGAGGCGGGGCTTTACCGCATCCGTGGCACGCAGGATCCGGCGGGCGAGACCTGGAAGGGCTGAGCGGCCCGTTTCCGCAGACGGCGCGGCCCCGGCACCCGGGCCGCGCCAGACCCGTGCCGCACGGGGACCGGACTGGCAAGGCTGGCCCCGACCGCCGGGCGCGGCGGCAGGGGTTATGCCCATAATGCGAATTATGTAATATAGCCCGCGCGCGCATGGCACGGCGTCAGCCCGCTGTCAGCGCCGCTCCGGACCACCGCCCATCCGCTGCACCAGCGCGGCGAGCGTCGGCTCTCCCTCCCCAAGGGCTGCGACCACCGACCACAGATCCTCGGCAGGACCGGCGCCAAGCAGCGTGGCCGATTTGGCGCGCAGCCGTGGCGCAAGGCTTTCGGGATCCCCTGCGGCAAGGATGTCGTGATGCGCCTCGCGGATCCCGTCGCGCGTGGTCACCGACACCCGGGCCTCGCTGTCGCTCAGGCTGCTGTCCGGCGCCACCACCACCCGGTCGCGCAGCGCACAAAGATCGGCGCGGGCGCAGGTTTCCTCGCTATAGACGTCCAGCGCGGCGGTATCGACCCCGGCCAGCATCATCGCGGCGGCAAGCCGGTAGCTGAACTTGGCCTGCAGCCCGGTGGCGGGTTCGGGCAGGTTGCAGACCGCCAGCCAGCGGGGATGGGTGCGGATGGTCAGCTGCGTGACCTCCTCCGGGCGCAGCCCCTCTGCGCGCAGGATCCGCAGGGCCTCAAGCATCGCGTGCAGGCCGTGACAGCAGGCATGGAACTTGTAGGAAATGCGCGGAAACACCCAGTCCGTGCCAAGACCGTCAAGCGCCGCGCCTTCCGCGCTGCCCGCATGGGTGGGCCCGAAGCCCTGCGCGCCTTCGATCGCGTCCGGTGCCGATGTCGCCCCCGCCCGCGCCAGCAGCGCCGAAGTCACCCCCACCTCGGCGGCGAAGCCCGCGTTGAGCGGTTTGCCCATGGTGCCGAACTGGCTTTTCAGCCCCGCCGCCCGGGTTGCGGTCAGGCACAGCGCCTCTGCCATGGTCGCGGCATCAAGGCCCCAGATCCGCGCGGCAGCAGCCGTGGCCCCGAACGCGCCAGAGGTGCCGGTCTGGTGAAACCCCGCCTCGTAATGCGGCCGCCCCAGCCACGCGCCGATCCGGCAGGCGGTTTCCAGACCCACCGCCACCGCATCCAGAAACTCCGCCGCCCCCGCCTGCGCCGTCTCTGCGGCGGCGAGCGCTGCGGGAATGACCGCGACGCTGGGATGGCCGATATGGCCAAAATGCGTGTCGTCGTAATCCAGCGCGTGGCTCACCGCCCCGTTGGCCAGCGCAGCGGCGGCGGCAGGGGCGCGCCCGCCGCCGATCAGCGTGGCCCCCCCGGCAGCGGCGGCACTGTCGCGGGCCATGGCGCGGGCGGCACGGGCCACCGGTTCCTGCCTGCCCGCAAGGCCGACCGTCGCCCAGTCAAACAGCGACAGCCGCACGAAACTGCGCATCCGCGCGTCCCCGGTGGCGGGGCCCGCGGCAAAACGGGCAAGGGTCTGTGCAAGGGTCATGGCGTCTTTCATTCCGTGGCTGTCTGGGGGGGTTCGGTGTCGCGCCCGGCCCGGGCCAGCAGATCCGGCAGCCAGTCGGGTTCAGGCTCTGCGGGCGCCAGCGGATCGCGGGGGCCCAGCTTTTCCGTCAGCACCAGCCCGGCAAGGCGCTGGCGGTCGGTGGCGATGGCGGCATGGCTGCCCGCAAGCCGGGCACCCTCCCATGCAAGGAAAACCGCCGAGGCGATGTGATAGGCCGCACTCGCCGCGCGCCGCGTCTCTGCGGTTTCGGCAGGGCCGTCCTGACCCGAGACCGCGCGCAGCAGCGCCGCCACCCGGTCCAGCGTCGCGCCAAGCCGCTCCGCCAGCGGCGCCTCGACCTCGGCAAGGCAGGTGCGCAGATGCGCCGCAAGCGCGTCGAATGCGCCCTCGCGCCGCGCCGCGCGCAGCACGTCCAGCGCCACGATGTTGCTCGTGCCTTCCCAGATCGAGCCCAGATGCGCATCGCGCAGCACGCGGGCATCGGACCATTCCTCGATATAGCCGCAGCCGCCGCGCACCTCCATCGCGTCCCCCGTCACCCGGCGGGCATCGCGGCAGGCGCGGAATTTCACCAGCGGCGTGAGGATGCGCAGCACCCGGGCCATATCGGCATCGCCCCGGTCCGCCGCCTCCAGCACGCGGGCGGTGTGGAACACCATGCTGCGCCCCTGCTCGGCGGCAAGCAGCATCTTGGCCAGCTGCCGCCGCATCAGCGGCATGTCGATCAGCCGCGCCCCAAAGGCCCGGCGGTGCCGCGAGATGTGCAGCGCCTCGCCGACCGCGCGCCGCATCAGCCCGGCGCTGCGCACGCCATTGGCAAGCCGCGACATGTTGATCATGTCGGTCATCTGCTTGAAACCCTGCCCCGCCGCGCCGACCAGATAGGCCTCTGCCCCGTCCAGCACGATCTCGCCCGAGGCCATCGACCGCGTGCCCAGCTTGTCCTTCAGCCGGATGATCCGGTAGTGGTTGAGCCGCCCGTCCGGCAGGTGCCGGGGCAGCAGGAACAGCGACAGGCCGCGGGTGCCGCTTTCGGCGCCTTCGGGCCGCGCCAGCACCATGGCCAGCGCGGCATCGGGGTTGGAGCAGAACCACTTGTCGCCGTAAAGCCTCCAGCCGCCGTCCTGCGGGCGCGCCACGGTCTCCACCGCGCCCACATCCGACCCCGCCGCCTGTTCGGTCATGAACATCGCGCCCTGAAACAGCCGGTCCATGTCCTGACTGGTGAGCCGGTCAAGATAGCGCGCGATCAGGTCTTCCGATCCGAACCTGCGCAGGGTGCGCGTCAGCGACTCCGTCATGCTGAGCGGACAGCAGAGCCCGAATTCCGCCTGCACGAACAGGTAGACCAGCGCATATTTCGCCATGGGCGGCAGCGGCTCCGCCTGCCCGAACACCCCGCCCCGATGCGACATGGCGGCAAGGCCGAATTCGCCGAAGGCATGGCGTTCAAGCGCCTCATAGGCGGGATGCTTGTCGATGCGCTGCACCGGCGTGCCGGTCCGGTCGCGCAGCACCAGCACGGGCGGGTTCCTGTCGGCGGCAAGGGCCAGCTGCTCCAGCCGGTCCCCGACCAGCGCGCCCATGCGCGCCAGCTGCGGCTCCAGCACCGGGTGCAGGTCGGGGGGCAGATAGACCGACAGCAGGGCCGCAAAGGCCGGATCGGCGTGATAGGCGTTCATGCCCCGGCTGTCGGGAACGGGGCCTGCGCTGGGTCTGGTCATGATGCGCCCCCCCTCAGCCGCAGAGCGCCGCCTTGGCGGCGCGGTACTCGCGGTCAAGCCGCGCCACGATCCGGGCCGCAGGTTCAACCGCCTGCGACTGCGCCACCGCCTGTCCCGCGCTCCAGACCTGCGACCACGCGCGCGGCCTGTCGGGATCGGACTTCGCCCCCATGCGGCGCGGCTGCGCCAGCCACGCCTCCTCCAGATCGACGCCCGCCGCCTCGATGCTGGGGACAAGGTAATTGGCCGGGGTGCCCGAAAACAGCGGCGTATACAGGATCTGGTCCGACGCCGCCGCGACGATCATCTGCTTGTGGCCCTCTGGCGCGATCGCCTCCTCGGCGGGGATGAAGACCGTGCCGGCATAGGCGAAATCGCAGCCCAGCACTTCGGCGGCGAGGATCGCGCGGCCATTCGCGATGGCCCCCGACAGCACCAGCGGCCCGTCATGGAAGGCGCGCACCTCCTCGACCAGCGCAAAGGGGCTCAGCGTGCCCGCATGGCCCCCGGCCCCGGCACAGACAAGGATCAGCCCGTCCACCCCCGCCGCCACGGCGCGGCGGGCATGGCGCGCCTTGACCACGTCATGAAAGACCAGCCCGCCATAGCCATGCACCGCCGCCACCACCCTGTCGGGCGCCGAAAGCGAGGTGATGACCAGCGGCACCTCGTGGCGCACGAGCGTGGCCAGATCCTCCTCCAGCCGGGTGTTGTAGTCATGCACGATCAGGTTGACCCCGAACGGCGCCGGGGTTTCGCCGGTGTCCTGACGGTGCGCGTCAAGCCGGGTCCGGATCTGGGTCAGCCAGAGGTCAAGCTGGTCGGCGGGGCGCGCGTTCAGCGCCGGAAAGGTGCCGATGATGCCCGCCTTGCACTGCGCCACCACCAGATCCACCCCGGAGACAAGGAACATCGGCGCCCCGATCAGCGGCAGTTTCAGCCCGGCCCGCAGCCCGGCAAGGCGGTGCTTCGGCGCGGTGTGGCGTTGCTGGGTCATGCGATCCTCACTTTCCTGATGGGGTCGGGCCTGATGGCCTGCGGGGGGCCGGGGCGGCGGGTCCGGCGGCGGGCGCCATCTGCGCCTGACCGCGCAGCAACAGCCGCCGGGCCCGCGCCACGACCGGAGAGCGCAGCATCTCTGCCTCGGCATCGGGCAGCGCGTCCTCTTCCGCCGCCAGCGCATGGCGCGCCCAGTCCAGATCCTGCGGCGTGGTGCGGAAGCCCGCGCGCGCCGGGGCCAGCTGCCGGGGATGGATCAGGCATTTGCCGCCGAACCCCAGCTCGCTCGCATGCCGCGCGTCATCCGCAATCGCCGCCGCATCGGTGACGCTGACCGTCACCCCGTCCAGCGGCGGCGGAGCCCCCGCCAGCCGGGCCGCCTGCACAAGACGGCTGCGCAGCGGCAGCAGGGCAAGCCGGGTATGCGCGCAGCCCAGATCCTCGGAAAGGTCGATCGACCCGAAGGCAAGCCGGTCCGCCAGTTCGGCGATCTGTTCGACCCGCGACAGGCCGCGCACCGTTTCGATCTGCGCGATGATCTTCTGGCCCGGACGCAGCGCGCCGCGCACCGCCGCGATCTGCTCGGCGCTGTCGCTTTTGGGCAGCACGATCCCGTCCACCCCGGCCATGCGCGCAAAGGCAAGGTCATCGCGGTGCCACAGCGTGCCCGCGCCGTTCACCCGCAGGTAAAGCACCACCGACCGGTCCTGCGGCAGCGCGCGCTGCGGGATGCGCCGCACCGCCGCCTTGCTGTCGGGGGCGACCGAATCCTCCAGATCGATCACCACCATGTCCGACCCCGCCGCACAGGCCGCGGCAAAGCTGTCGGGCCGCGCCGCGGACACGAACAGCGGAAAGCTCGGGGTCTGGTCGCTGAGGCGGGTCATGTCCATGAGGGGGCTCCCGTGGGTCCGGCAGATGCGGTGGCGCCGAAATCAGCGGGACTGCGGGCCGGAATTGCGCAGGATCTCCTCCTCGGTCCGCTGCCACAGTTCAAAGGCGATGGGATCGCTGCGTTCTTCAAGGATATGCCCGACAAGCCCGATGGACCGCGCCATGACCCCGAAGCCGCGCACGATCTGCCAGGGAAAGCCGAATTCGCAGCAGATCGCGCCGATGGCGCCCGTGGCATTGATCGGCAGCGCCTTGCCGCGCGCCGCCTCCGCCTCGCGCTGAAGGCACTGCATCAGCGCGACATATTCCCCCGACAGCCCGTTCTGCGCCGCGATCTCGAACAGGCGCGGCGTGCGCGGATCAACCGGCTTGTGCAGCGGATGGCCAAGCCCCGGCAGGATCTGCCCGCGCGCGGCATGATCGGCCACCACCTTTGTCGCGATTGCCTCCAGATCCGCGCCGGTGCCCAGCCTCTCGGCGGGCAGCGCCTCGTAAAGCAGCCGCGCGGCACCCTCCATGGATCCGACAAGCACCGTGCCAAGCCCGTTCAGCCCCGCCGCCACCGCCGCCTGCAGCGATTCCGGCGCGCCCATATAGGTCAGGCGGGCGACCATGGCCGAAGGTGTGATGCCGTGTTCCACCAGCGTGATGACGATGGCGTTGAACACCTTCGATTCCTCCGGCGTGGGCTTGCGATGCGCGGTCAGCAGAAAGGCCAGATCGCCAAGATTCATCTCGCCAAGGATCTCGCTCGGCAGGTCGAACCCGCGCACGGTGATCTGGTCGGGCGTGCTCCAGCCGATGTCCGAGGTCAGCTTGTCCTTGCGTTTGGGCATGGTCTTTCCTTCAGGTCAGAAGTTTCGCTTCGGTCACCGCCTGCACGTCCTCAAGGCTGTTGCCCTTGGTCAGTTCGACGACCCGGAAGCCGCCGGGGGTCACGTCGAGCACGGCCAGATCGGTGTAGACGCGGCTGACGACGCCAAGCCCGGTCAGCGGATAGGTGCAGCGTTTCAGCAGCTTGGGCGTGCCGTCGCGGTTGACGTGGCGCATCATCACGAGGATCCGCGGCACCCCCACCACCAGATCCATCGCGCCGCCAACCGCGGGGGGGAATTTTTCGTCCAGCGTCGCCCAGTTCGCCAGATCGCCGGTTTCGGCCACCTGATAGGCGCCAAGCACGGCGATATCGATATGGCCGCCGCGCATCATCGCGAAACTGTCGGAATGCTCGAAATAGGCGGCCCCCGGTGCTGCGGTGACATAGCGCTTGCTGGCGTCGATCAGTTCCAGATCCTCTTCGCCCTCGGGCGGGGTCGGGCCCACGCCGAGGATCCCGTTTTCGGAATGATAGATCACCTCGCGGCCCTCGGGCACATAGGCCGAGACATGGGTGGGTTTGCCGATTCCAAGGTTCACATAGGCGCCATCGGGGATGTCCTGCGCCACGCGGGCGGCAAGTTCGGCATCCTCCAGCGCGGTCAGCCGCGCGCCGTTCAGGTTCAAGACGGTCGTCATGGCCGCACCCCGTATTCCACCACGCTCTGGACAAAGATGCCCGGTGTCACCACCCGTTCCGGATCAAGCGGCGTGTCGGACAGCTGCCGCACCTCGGCCACCGCATGTTTCGACGCCATGGCCATCACCGGGTTGAAGTTGCGCGCCGTGGCGTGGAAGCTGAGATTGCCCCAGCGGTCGCCACGGTCGGCCCGCAGCAACGCAAAATCCGCAGGCAGCGGCGCCTCCAGCACATAGCCGCGCCCGTCGATGATCCGGGTCTCCTTGCCCTCGGCCAGAAGCGTGCCGTAACCCGTTGGCGTCAGGAAGCCGCCCAGCCCCGCCCCGGCGGCGCGGATGCGTTCGGCCAGCGTGCCCTGCGGCACCACCTCCAGCGCGACCTCGCCCGCCTCGTAGCGCTTTTCGAACCAGATCGACCCCGGCGAGCGCGGGTAGGAACAGATGACCTTGGCCACCCGCCCCGCCTTCAGCAGCTTGGCGATGCCGGTCTCTCCGGCGCCCGCGTTGTTGGAAATCACCGTAAGCCCCGTCGCCCCCTGCGCCAGCAGCGCGTCGATCAGCCCGAAGGGGATGCCCGAGGATCCGAAGCCTCCGATCATGACCGAAGCGCCGTCGGGGATCGGGGCCACCGCGCTTTCAAGGTCCGTCACAGTTTTGTCCATCTGCAGGTCTCCCGTTGTCTGGATCACGCCTTGGCGGCGCTTCTGCGGCGCCCGAGCCCGAGATTCACCACGATCACCGCCACCAGCACCCCGGCCCCGCCAAGGCTTGTGGTCAGTTCGGGCACGAGGATCAGCACGCCGCCAAGCGCGAAGGCGATGCGGCTCAGCACGCCGATGCGACCGACCTTGTAGATCCATGCCTCGAACCCGGAGGTGATCGCCCAGATCGCCACAAGCGTCAGCGCCACCCGTTCGAGGATCTGCGGCCATGTGCCTTCCATGATCAGCGCCGGATCGTAGACGAAGATGAAGGGCAGCACAAAAAGCGGCATGCCAAGGCGCATGGCGTGAAGCCCGGTCTGCATCGGCTTTGATCCCGCGACATTCGCGGCGGTGATCGCGGCCAGCGCGACCGGCGGCGTGATGTAGGACAGCATGCCCCAGTAAAGGATGAACAGATGGCTCGCGATCGGGTTGAGCCCGGCCTGCACCAGCGCCGGGGCCAGCAGGATCGACAGGAAGATGTAGCAGGCGGTGACCGTCATCCCCATGCCCAGCACGAAGCTGGTCACCGCCCCAGCAATCAGCATCAGCGCGGTGTTGCCGCCCGCATACAGCAGCAGTTCGCGGGAAAACGCGCCCGCCACGCCGGTATAGGACAGGCCGCCGACCACCAGACCGATGCCCGCCAGCACGGCGACAAGGTTTGCGACATTCGCCGAGGTGTCAAGCAGCAGCGCCTTGGCCCGGGCCAGCGTCAGGCGGGTGTCCTTGTTGAACGCCGTCGCCACCAGCATCACCACCGAGGCATAGTAGGGGGAGCGCGCTTCCATGCGCAGGCCCATCAGCACGAAGATCAGCACCGCAAGGCTCAGCAGATAGGGCCAGCCGGATTTCAGCACCGGCCAGAGCGCGGGCATCTCGCTGCGCGGCAGGCCCTTCAGCCCGCGGCGGGCCGCGTACATGTCGACCTGAAACAGCAGCGCCACGTAGAACATCAGCGCCGGGATGACCGCGGCGACCACGATGCTGGAATACTGCACCCCAAGGAACGAGGCCATGACGAAGGCCACGGTGCCCATCACCGGCGGCATCAGCGTGGCGCCGGTGGAGGCGCAGGCCTCGACCGCGGCGGCGTAATGCGCGGGATAGCCGACCCGCCGCATCGTCGGGATCGAGAACGGGCCCGAGGTCAGGATGTTGGAGATCACGCTGCCCGACAGCGAGCCCAGGATGCCCGAGCCCATCACCGCCACCTTGGCAGGGCCGCCGCGGCTGTGCCCGAGCAGCGCCGAGGCCAGTTCCATGAAGAAATCGCTGCCCTTGGTCGCGACCAGCACCGAGCCGAAGATCACGAAGCCGATCACCAGTTCCGCGACGACCTGCATCGGAATGCCGATGATCGACTCGACCCCCAGCACATGCGCCCGGACGGTGCCGATCAGCGAATATTCGGTGCCCCACAGGAAGCCGGGCATGTAATCGGCGTAAAGCGGATAGGTGCCGAACAGCAGCGCGGTCACCAGCAGGATCGTCCCGCCCGCGCGCCGCACCCCTTCAAGCACCAGCACGATCAGCACCGAGGCCATGAGATCGGCCATGGGTGGCGCGTCGTATTCCCAGCCCTTCTGGATGATGTCGAGCCCGTGCAGCCCCAGCCATCCGGCACTGACCAGCGCCGCGACCGCAAGCCCCGGATCAAGCCAGCGGAGGCGGCGCGGATGCAGGGTGCTGGCGGGCAGGGTCAGGAAGGCGACGGCCAGAAAGATGCCGATGAGGTAATAAAGATAGGCGTTGCCCAGAGGCTGGAACCCGAAAAGGTTCAGCAGGAACTGCTGGTTGATCGCCATGACGATCCCGAGCGCTCCCAGCCCCATGACGATCACCCGGCGGGCTGTCTGGTCGGCAAGGATGGGGCGGGCCCCTGCGCCCTGCCCCTCGGGCAATGCGGCATCTGTGGTCTTTTCGGAAACCATGGTCTCTTCCCGATCCAAGGCAGGACGTGCCCCGGCGCGGACCGCGCCGGGGAGATTCAGCGGCCTGCGGGTCAGTTCAGGCCCGCGACAACCTCGGCGCGCCGGGCCATCCATGCCTCGGCGAACTCGTCCTCGGACAGCCCGTCATTCTGCGGCTTGAACTCCTCCCAAGCGGCCAGCAGCGCGTCCATGCGCTCGGTCCGCTTGGCGTTCCATGCGTCATCCTCTTCGGTCCAGATGCCCTTTTCCTTGAGGTAGCGGATGGCGCCGTCATGGAAGGGCACGTCGATCGCGGGCCTGCCGGAAATGTCGAGCGACCAGCGCGACATGGTGGCGGTGCCGTCCTTGTAAAGATCATAGCTTTCGTCGAGCGCCTTGATGAAGGCATAGACCTCGTCCGCCGTCTGCTCGGTCGTGGTGGTGATCACCGGGTAGCGGTAGGCGGCCATCTTGGCGATCTCGCCCTCGGCCAGACCGGCGGCCACATCCTCGTCGGAGGGCCCCATGATCGGCAGCACCTTCAGCAGGCCCTCCCAGCCCGCCGCGTTCTCCGCCTCCAGCGGGGCGTAATGGATGCCGCGCGGGCTTTCCGCCAGTTCATAAAGCTGGCTGGTGGTCGGCGTGGTGCAGGTGGCATCGGACTCGTTGCGGGTCATGGACGACATCGCCGCCGCATAGGTCGGGAAGGTGATGACCTCGACATCGTCAAGCGTCAGCCCGCCAAAGGCGAGGATCGCCTCGCATTTCACGTTCACCGACGGGTTGCCCGCCACAAAGGCGATGCGCTTGCCACGGGCATCGGCCACCGTGTCGATCCCGGCATCGCCCGCCGCGATCAGCGTGATCCCCGCCGGACGACCGGCCACGGCGCGCAGCGCGCGCGGGCCCCAGTCGGGCGTGGCGAAATCGAACGCACCTTCGGAGACGAAGAACGCCTCGGTCGCAAGGAAGGCGTAATCGGCCCGCCCCTGCAGCAGCGGCTGCAGGCGGCCGATGCCGCTGCCCGAAGGCTGGATCCGCACGCGGGTGCCGAATTCCTTGCCAAAGGCGTCAGCGATGGCCGAGGCTTCGGCATATCCGGCCGATCCCACGTCATAGGATGTCCAGACCATCGTATCGGGCAGATCCTGTGCCGCCGCGCCAAAGGCGCTCAGTGCCATCAGGCCGCCCGCAGCGGCCCCGAGTTTGAATCCGGTTTTCATGCTTTCCTCCCTGTGCATCCGAAAACGTGGGCGGGTCACTCCTCCTGTGACCTGCCTCCCGGGGATGCGCGTGGCATGCCTTGCGGGATTTACGTCTTCCTCCGGGTTCAAGCTTGGCGAACTGGCAGCCATGATTCAAATGCATTATACATATATCAGAGATACCCATGAGGCATGAATGGATTTCCGTCAGCTGCGCAACTTCATCCAGGTGGTCGAGCTGAGCAGCATCACCGCCGCCGCCGAACGTCTGAACATCGCCCAGCCCGCCCTCAGCCGTCAGGTCAAGGCGCTGGAGGATGAACTGAACGTGTCGCTGCTGCGCCGCCACGGGCGCGGCGTCATGCCCACCGAAGAAGGCATCCGGCTGGCCCGGCGCGCCAAGGCCATCCTCGAAGAGGTGGAGGACATGGCGGGCGACATCTCCGGCAACAGCGCGCCGCTGTCGGGCACGGTGACGCTGGGGCTGCCGCCCACGGTGGCCGAGATTCTGGCGACCCACATGATCGAACGCACGATGACGCGGTTTCCGGACGTGAAGCTGCGCGTCATCTCGGGGTTCAGCGGCCATGTGCAGGACTGGCTGCTGCGCGGCAAGATCGATCTGGGCGTGGGCTATGAAGGGCAGAAATCCCCGTCGATCCGGGCACAACCCATTATCATCGAACAGCTTTTCCTGATCCAGTCGGCACAGACCGAAGGCGGGCGCGACGGCGTGCCCATCCCGGTGCGCGACGCGCTTGGCAAACCGCTGATCCTGCCCAACCCCGAACACGGCCTGCGCGGACGGGTCGAGGCGATCTCGCAGGAAGAGCAGATCGCGCTCGACGTGGTGCTGGAAATCGACATCCTGTCGACCATGCTTGCCTTTGTCGAACGCGGGCTTGGCAGCACCATCCTGCCGCTGGTGAGCGTGATCGATCACGTGCGCGACGGGCGGCTGATCGCGCGGCCCATCGTGCAGCGCACCATCGACCGGACGCTGGTGCTGATGACGCCGCTCAACCGGCCCGGATCCCGGCTGGCCAGCAGCTTTGCGGAATTCCTGACCGCAGAGGTGCATGCGATGGTGGCCACCGGGCAATGGCCCGGAACGACGCTCTGACACGGCTATCATGCCCCTCCGGCATGCCGGAGAGGTCAGCCATGCCCGGCATGGCAGGTCAGATCAGGCCGCCCGCCATCAGACCCGCCAGAAACAGCAGCCAGACCAGCAGGATGGCAAGGCAGTAGGGGCCGTTCCAGACCAGCCCGATCCGGGCGGTGCTGCGCCCCATGATCGCGGCGGCGACCACCAGCGTCGTGATGAAGGGCGAAAGACCGATCACCGCCGTCCAGCCGCCGGTGATCGCCAGGGCGATCGCGGTATTGCTCAGCCCCGGCATCGCCAGCTGTGCGGCAATCGCGCCAAAGACCGACGCCGTCACGATCGGGTTCACGCCGCAGAGCGCCAGAACCACCGTCAGCAGGCAGAGCCCCAGCGCCAGCACGATGGGGCCCAGCCCCAGCCCAAGGATCGCCGCCCGCAGAGCCTCTGTCGGCAGCAGCGCCAGCAGCAGCACCGGCAGGAAGCCCGCAGCGGCAAACACCCCCACCTCGGCCCCCAGATCGGAAAGCCGCGCCCATGTTGCGCGCGCGGCGGCACCCAGCCCGGCCCGGGCCCGCCCCATGCCGCGCCGCCCGGCGGAGGCGGCCCAAAGCAGCGCATAGACCGGCACGGCGCAGATCAGGCCCTGCTGGAAACTCAGCGGTGTCAGCGCATGGGCCGCAAAGACGGCGGCGCCCAAGGCCAGCACATGCGCCACCAGCGCCGCAGCCCCGCGCCAGCTGCCCGGTGGCGGGCTTGGGCGCGGCAGGCCAAGCCGCCGGAACCGGCGCCCGTCGCGCCGGTCGAAGCCCCAGCCGATGGCGACAAAGACAAAGGACATGGCAAGGCCAGCCGGGCCAAAATCCATGTAGGACGCGCCCGGCAGCGCGATCAGGATCGCATTGGTGGCAAAGCCGAAGGGCGACCAGAGCGAGATCATCGAAAACCCCCGCACCACCGCAAGCGTCATGCGCCGCAGCCGCGCCTCGACCGCCTCTTCGGGCAGACGCGCCGCCGTCTCGGCGGTCATCGAGCGCTTGGCAAGGTCGAGCAGCAGCGCGAGCCCGCCAAAATTGATCAGCACGCCAAACAGATGCCCGCCGAAGGTCATGGCAAGGTAGCGGCGTGAGGCGGGCTGACTGGTGACATAGGCCCCCGCCTGCAGCACCTCGGGGGCGATGGCCGCCGCCGACCGCAGCGTGCCCAGCATGGCGATAAGCGCGGCAAGAAAGATCATCCGGTCGGCGGCCTGCCAGAGCACCCCGGCGGGAACGCCCCGCCAGAGCGCCAGCGCCAGAACCGCCAGCGACAGCAGCAGCGGCACCCATGTGCCGGTGCGGAACTGCCGCCACGCCAGCAGCAGGAACAGCACCAGCGCACCCGCCGCCAGAGCGGTAAGCGCGCGCGAGTCGATGAAGATCAGCAGCAGCGCCGCCACCATGACCACGGCCATGGCGATCCGGCGCAGGGTCACGGGCAGCGGCGCGGGGGCCGCCGCCGGTCCGGGGGACAGCGGCCCCCGGAGGCTCAGCATCCCCGGAAGCGCGGCGGTCTTTTCTCGGCAAAGGCCGCCCGCCCTTCCGCCGCATCCGCGCTGTTGAGCAGCAGGGGCTGCAGCGTCTGCTCGTATTCAAGCGCCTCGGCAAGATCGCGCGCGAACCAGTCGAGGATGAACTGCCGGGGCAGCACCGCGCCCTCCGCCTCGGCCAGCGCAAGGGCAGAGGCGACGCGCAGCGCCTCGCCCGGTTCCGCCAGCGCGTCAACGATCCCCAGCGCCTCGGCCTCGGGCGCGCCCACCACGCGGTTGGTCAGGATAAGCCGCCGCGCCCGCGCGGGCCCGATCCGGGCGGGCAGCGTGCTCAGCAGCCCCATGTCGGGCATCAGCGCGATCTTGGTGAAGCTCGCGACGAACCGCGCCTCGCGCGAGGCGACGATGGTCGGACAGGCCAGCGCCAGCGCAAAGCCGCCGCCCGCCGCCCAGCCCTCGACCGCGGCGACCAGCGGTTTCGGAAAGCGCGCCATGCGGGTGATGACGTCGCTGATCACCGCGAACCGCTCGCGATGCGCGCCAAGGCTGCGTTCGCCCTGATCGCGGATGTCGCCCCCGCCGGAAAAATGCCCGCCCGCGCCGGTGATGACCACGGCGCGCACCGCATCGTCCCCCGCCGCCCCGGACAGCGCCGCCGACAGCGCCTGCCGTGCCTTATGGCCGACCGGGTTGCGCCGCTCCGGTTCGTTCAGCGTAAGGACAAGCAGCCCGTCCTCGCCCCTCTGCGTCTCGATGCTCATGCCGTCTCCCTCTGCCTGAATAGCCCGTTGCCGATGGCGATCTTGTCGCGCTCCAGCACCCGCGTGCGGAACGAGCCGTCCCGCCAGATCTCCGTCCGCAGCGTCTCGCCGGGATAGACGACGGCGGTGAACCGCCCGTCCATCGCGCCGAACCGGTCCGCGTCGTAATCGCACAGCACCGCAAGCAGCGCATGGGCGGCACAGCCGAAGCTGCAGAGCCCGTGCAGGATCGGACGGTCGAACCCGGCCTTGGCCGCCACACGCGGATCCAGATGCAGCGGGTTCGGATCGGCATTCCAGCGGTAATGCAGCGCCTGCTCGGGCCGGGTCGGCGTGTCGAACACATGATCGGGCGCAGTGTCGGGCAGCGGGTGCGGCGGTTTCACCGGCCCGTCCGGCCCGCCAAAGCCGCCATCGCCGCGCAGGAAGGTGGTGCCGCGGCAGGTCGCCAGCAGCGTGCCGGTCTCCGCCTCGCGGATCTGCTTTTCCGAATACAGCAGCGCGCCGCGTCCTTCGCCCTTGTCGACAAGGCCGGTCACGCGGGTCTTGGCGATCACCGTGCCCTCGGGGGGCAGGGTCTGGTGCAGCGTCATGCCCTGTTCGCCATGCACCAGCCGAAGCGCGTCGACCCCGGTCTCCGGACGGCCCAGCCAGAACCCGGGATGGCCAAGGATGTTGACCATGGCGGGCATGGCGCGCCGGTCCTCGGCCAGCGCCCCGACATAGGCCAGCTGCCGCAGATCCATCGGATCCTGCCCCATGCCGATGCTCAGCGCATACTGCGCGACCTGCGCCGGGCCATAGCTCTGCCGCACCTCGGGAATGTCGAAGGCCCTCAGGTGGTCATAGTCAATGGCCATGCGCCGCCTCCTCCTGCCCGTGGAGTTCGATGACGGCGTCAAGCGCAAAGGCCCCCTGCCCTTCGGGCATCGCCAGCACCGGGTTGAGGTCGATCGACACCAGCCGCGCGCCCGCCCCCGCCGCAAACACCGACAGGCGCGACAGCATCTGCGCCAGCGCGTCGATATCCGCCGGGGGCTGCCCGCGCGCGCCCTGCAGGATCGCGGCGGCGCGGATCGACAGGATCATCTCCCGCGCGGTTTCCGGCCCGAAGGGACAGGCGCGCAGCGCCACATCGTTGAGCAGTTCGACGAAAATGCCGCCAAGCCCGAACACGGCGACCGGCCCGAAGGTCGGATCGCGGCTGATCCCCATCAGGCATTCCACCCCGCCCGACAGCTGCTTGGCCACCAGCACGCCGGTCACCACCGCGCCGGGCGCATGGGTGGCCGCCGCCGACAGGATCTCGGCATGGGCGGCGCGCACCGCCTCGGCGGTGCCGATGTTCAGCTTGACCGCCCCGATGTCGGATTTGTGCAGGATGTCCGGCGACAGGATCTTCATCACCACCGGAAAGCCGAAGGACTCCGCCGCCGCCACGGCGTCTTCCGCGCTCTGCACCGCGCGTTCGGGGGCGGCGGCGATCCCGGCCCCGGCAAGCAGCGCCTTGGCCTGCGCCTCGTCCGGCGGGCCCTCGGGCAGCGTGACCGGCACCACCTCCGGCAGGGCGGGCCCCGGTCCGCGCGCCCGCCCGGCGCCAAGCCGCAGGATCGCGTCCAGCGCCCGCACCGCGCGGCAGGGATCGTTGAAGACCAGAATGCCCGCATCGTCATAGCGCTGCAGCACCTCGCGCTCTCCCAAGGCGCAGAAGGCGATGATCCGGTCGGGATAGGCCGCGCGCAGCGGCGCCATCGCCTCCAGGATCACGTCAGACATGGCCCGGCTGCCCGCGACATAGGTCAGGAAACACAGCACCGCCCCGTACCCGCCCTCTTCCAGCCCGCTGCGGGTGAAGAGGTCCAGCAGCGAGGGATCGTTCAGCGCCTGCGCGGTGCAGTCGAGCGGATTGACCGGCGAGGCATAGGGCAGCGCCGCTTTCAGCACCGCCTGCGCCGCCTCTGGCATCGCGGGCATCGGCAGGCCGACCCGTTCCGCCTCGTCGCTGGCCACGATGCCCGCGCCGCCGCTGACCGTGACGACCCCCAGCGAATGCCGCGCCGGAAACACCTTCTTGGAGGCGGCATAGGCGATGTCCATCATCGTCTCGGGGTCGCGCAGGATGATCGCGCCATGATCGGACAGCACCGCATCCGCAACCACCGCATCCCCGGTCAGCGAGGCGGTATGCGAGGCCGCCGCACGGGCACCGACCGCCGAACGGCCGGACTTGAGCGCCAGCACCGGCTTGCCCGCCGCGCGCGCCGCGTCCAGCGCCGCCAGCAGCGCGGGCGCGTCATTGATCGCCTCCATATAGGTGCAGATCACGTCGGTGCTGTCGCTTTCGGCCATCCAGCGGATCGCGTCGGCCACGGTGATGTCGGCCTCGTTGCCGGTGGTGATGAGCACCGAACAGCCCAGCCCCTGATCCCGCGCCAGCGCGCCAAGATGCGCGCCAAAGGCCCCGGACTGGCTGGCGATGCCGATATTGCCCGGGCGCGGCATCCCGGTATCAAGCGAGGAGGAGAAGGTGCCGTAATAGCCGATCCCGACATTGTAGACACCCAGCGTGTTCGGCCCGAGCAGGCGCATGCCATGGTGCCGGGCCCGGGCGACCAGCGCGCGCTGCGCCGCCTCGCCCTCTGCCCCGGTCTCGGCGAAGCCTGCCGAAAACAGCGTTGCCGCCTTGCAGCCCCTGCGGCCAAGCGCCTCGATCGTTTCGGGCACCAGCTTCGCGGGCACCGCGATCAGCGCGGCATCGGGCGTTTCGGGCAGGTCGTCGACGCTGGCGTAACAGGGCAGGCCCTGCACCCTGTCGCGTTTGGGATTGACCGGCAGGATGCGGCCCGCGAAGCCTGCGCGCAGCATCGCCGCGATGGGGCGCCCGCCGATCCGGGTGACATCGTCCGACGCCCCGATCACTGCCACGGAGCGCGGGGCGATCAGCCCGTCGATATGGGAAAGATCGCTCATAGCGCCGCCTCCGATCCAAGAATGGCCGTGCACTGGCTGGACAGCGTGCCACCATTGCCGTGACAGAGCGCAAGGCTGCAGTCCGCGATCTGCCGTGCCCCCGCCACGCCGCGGATCTGCGCCACCGCCTCGGCGATGAGGAAAAGCCCGTACATGCCCGGATGCACGCAGGACAGCCCGCCGCCATTGGTGTTGACCGCCAGGTCGCCGCCGGGCGCGATGCGCCCGTCCGCAACGAAGCGCCCGCCCTCGCCCTTGGGGCAGAAACCCAGATCCTCCAGAAAGAGGATCGTGTTGATGGTGAAGGCGTCATAGACCATCACCAGATCCAGATCCGCCTGCCGCACCCCGGCCATGTCCATGGCGCGGGGGCCGCTTTCGGCGGCGGCGGTGGTGGTCAGATCCGGCATCGCCACGATGGAACGGTGGTGGTTCGCCGCCCCCGCGCCAAGGAAATAGACCGGCTTGCCCGGCAGATCCTTCGCGCGATCCGCCCGCACCAGCACGCAGGCCGCAGCCCCATCGGTCACAAGACAGCAGTCGGCCTTGGTCAGCGGGTCAGAGATCATCCGCGCCGACAGGATGTCGTCCCGTGTCAGCGGGCCGCGCGCAAAAGCCTCGGGGTTGAGATTGGCCCAGTCCCGCGCCGCCAGCGCCACATCGGCCAGATGGTCGCGCGTGGTGCCGTATTCGGCCATGTGCCGGCTGGTCGCCAGCGCATAGGCGGTGATCGGATGGCGCGGCCTGTAGGGGGTTTCGTGCCATTGCGGTTCGCTCATCGACACGAGCCGCCCGCCTGCGGTGCGCTGGTTCGACCCGTAGCAGACCAGCGCCGCATCGCAGAGCCCGGCATCCAGCGCCAGCGTCGCCTGCAGCAGATGCATCTCGAAGCTCGAGCCGCCGACATTGGTGCCGTCGAAAAACTTCGGCTTCAGGCCAAGATATTCCACGACGCTCATGGTGGGGAAGGCATGGCTGCTGGTCGCGGCGAAGACGCCGTCGATGTCCTGCATCTTCAGCCCGGCCTCGGCCACCGCCGCCACGGCAGCCTGCCCCAGAAGTTCCATTGCCGAAAAGCCGGGCGCCTCGCCGACACCCGCCGTGGCCATGCCGACGATGGCGGTTTTGCCCCGCAGGGTCCGGTCGCTCATGCCGCGCCCTCCTCGATCAGGTCAAAGACCACGCGCGGGCCGTCCTCGGTGGTCTCGATCCGCGCCTTCACCCGGGCGCCGATGCTCGCGGTCTCCACCGCCGGAAGCGTCGACATCAGGCGCACGCCCTCATCCAGATCCACCAGCGCCACGTTCCACGACCCGCCGCGCGACCGGTTCACCGTGATGGCATAGACCGTGCCGGTGCCCTTCGCCTCGACCCAGCGCAGATCGGTCGCCCCCGAAGGCGCCAGCACGCGCGGCCAGAACACGTATTCGCCGGTGCTGTCGGCGCGCTGGATCATGAACCGCCCCGCTGCAAGATAGGCCTCATAGGTGGCCTGCGGCCCGGCCTTGCCTGTCGTGATCTCCGTCATCGCTCCTCCCCTTTCGCGCTTTTTCAGTCTTTCCAGCCCAGATACAGGTGGGTCTGGCTGGTCACGCCAACGACCTTGCCGTCGCCGCGCGTCATGGTGACCTGCAGCACCGAGGTCGCCCGGCCCACATGGACCGGCACGCAGCGCGCGGTCACCGTGTCGCCCAGCTTGACCGGGCGGATGAAATTGGTCTTTGCCTCCACCGTGGTGTTGGAGATCTCTGCCGGGCTGCAGATGAACGACGCGGTCCCCGCCGCAGTATCCGACAGCGTCATTAGCGCGCCGCCATGCAGCACCCCGTTGCGGTTCGACATGTCCTCGGTCACCGTCATCGTGCAGACCACCTCCTCCGGCGTGCAGCGGAGGATCTCGATCCCCAGAAGGATCGAGAACTTCGACTGCGGCGGCATGTCGGCAAGGCTGCGCGGCCTTTGCGCCGCCATCGCTCAGACGGCCCGCTGCGCCAGCGAGCGCCGGGCGATGACCAGCTGCTGGATCTGGCTGGTGCCCTCGTAGATGCGCAGCAGGCGGATGTCGCGGTAAAGCCGTTCGATATCGTAGTCGGCCATATAGCCCGCGCCGCCATGGATCTGCAGCGCGCGGTCGGCGATGCGGCCCGCCGCCTCGGTGCAGAAATACTTGGTGCAGGCCGCCTCGATGATCGCCTTGCCCTCGCGGTCGAAGGTGTCGGCGCTGGCCCGGACCAGCGCGCGCGCCGCGTGCAGCTCTGCCTGACAGTCCGCCAGCATGCCCTGCACCAGCTGATGCTCGCCGATGGGCTTGCCGAACTGTTTGCGCTCCAGCGCGTAATCGGTGGCAATGTCGAGCATGCGCTGGCTCTGGCCCACGGCCATCGCGCCCACATGGATGCGCCCGCGGTCGAGCACCTTCATCGCGGTGCGGAACCCCTGATGGAGCCGGTCCGGCCCGCCAAGAATGGCGCTTTCCGGCACGCGCACATCATCAAAGATCACGTCAGAGGTTTTGGTGCCGCGCTGGCCCAGCTTGCGGTCGGGCTTGGCCACCGTGATGCCCGGCGTGTCCGCCGGCACGATGAAGGCCGACACGCCATCGGCGCCGTCCTTTTCGGGATCGGTGCGGGCAAACACCGTGAAGACCCCGGCGCGCACCGCGTTGGTGATGTAGCGCTTGGTGCCGTTGATCACGAAATCGCCGCCATCGCGCCGCGCCGAGGTGCGGATGCCGCCCGCATCGGACCCGTTGTCGGGTTCGGTCAGCGCGAAGGAGGCGATGACATCGCCGCTGGCCACGCCGGGCAACCAGCGTTCCTTCTGCGCCTGCGTGCCGTCCATCACGATGCCCTGCGAGCCGATGCCGACATTGGTGCCGATCAGCGAGCGGAAGGTCAGCGAGGCATAACACAGCGTCTCGATCAGCCGCGCCTCCTGCGGCACGTTGAGCCCGATGCCGCCAAATTCCTCGGGCGTGGACAGGCCGAACAGGCCCATCTCCTTCATCTCCGCCACGATCTCTTCGGGGATGGCGTCCTCTTCCTCGACGCGGCGCTCCGCCGGGATCAGCCGCTCGCGGGCGAATCTCTCCACGCTGTCCACAAGCTGTTCAAATACATCACGATCCACACCTGCCGGCATCGTTCCTTCCTCCCTCGGCACAATTCCGTTCTGGCCTTGATCTAGCAAGATCATTCTGTATAGTAAATGCAATTCTACATGAGGAATGGAATGGTCGACGATACCGGACAGAAACTCGTCCCCGCGGTGCAGAACGCCATGAGCATCCTGCGTCTGGTCGCCGCGCAGGGCCGCCCCATGGGCGCCACCCAGATCGCGCGGGAAACCGGGCTGAACGTCTCCTCCGCCTTCAACATCCTCAGGACGCTGAGCCATGAAGGGCTGCTGAGCTTCGACCCCGCGGCCAAGACCTACCGCATGGGCATGGGGCTGCTGGAATTTGCGGTGCCGCTGCTGGGGGCCAACCCTGCCGACGTGATCCGCCCGGCGCTGACCGCCATCGCGCAGGACCACCAGACCATGATCGCGCTCTGGCAGATCACCCCGACCGACCGCATCGTGCTGACCGACCGCTTCACCGCGCCCAACATCCTGCATGCGGTGCTGGCCCAGAACAGCCGCCTGCCGGTGTTTTCCGGCGCGATCGGGCGCTGCTACGCCGCCACCAAAGGCCTGACCGAGGCCCAGACCCGCAAGGGTTTCGCCACCGTGCGCTGGCAGGACGCGCCGAGTTTCGAAAGCTACTGGGCCGATGTGCTGAAGGCGCGCCACACCCGCACCGCCTGCGACCGCAGCCAGCTGTTCCGCGGGCTCGACATCGTTGCGTCGCTGGCGCGCGACGCAGGCGGCGTGCCCCGGCTGGGCATGAGCAGCATCACCATCGCGGGGCAGCAGACCGATGAAAGCCTTGCCGCCATCGCCACAGCCCTTGCCGGGGCCGCAGCCCAGATCGAACGCTGCCTGTTCGGCCGCCCCGCAGACCCTGACACCTAAGGTTCAAGACAAGACGGAGGAGACATGTCTGAAATGAAACCCCTTGACGGGAAGGTCATGCTGGTGACCGGCGCGGGCGGCGGCATCGGTCGCGCCATCGCGATGGAGGCGGCGAAAGCCGGGGCGGCGGTGGTGGTCAATGACATCGGCGCCTCGCTGGACGGCCAGCGCTCCTCCAGCGCCGCCGCGCAGGATACGGTCGCCGAGATCACCAGGGCGGGCGGGCGCGCCGTCGCCAATGGCGATGACGTCACCGACCCTGCCGGGGCGCAGGCGATGGTGCGGCAGGCGACCGACGCCTTCGGTCGGCTGGATGCGGTGGTGAACAACGCGGGCATCCTGCGCGACAGCTTCTTCCACAAGATGACCTATGAAAATTTCGACGCGGTGGTGAAGGTCCATCTTTATGGCACGTTCAACGTAAGCCGCGCCGCCGCCGACGTGATGCGCGATCAGGGATCGGGCAGCCTGATCCACATGACCTCGACCTCCGGGCTGATCGGCAATCTTGCGCAGGCCAATTACTCTGCCGCCAAGCTGGGGATCACCGCCCTGTCGAAATCGCTGGCACTTGACCTGCAGCGCTGGAACATCCGCTCCAACTGCATCGCGCCCTTCGCATGGAGCCGCATGACCTCCTCGATCAAGGTCGACAGCCCCGAACAGGAAGAGCGGGTGAACCGCATGAAGGAGATGTCGCCGGAAAAGATCGCGCCCGTCGCGCTGTATCTTGCCTCGGACGCGGGCGCCGACACCACCGGGCAGGTCTTTGCTGTGCGCAACAACGAGATTTTCCTCATCTCGCAGCCGCGCCCGGTCCGCTCGGTGCAGCGCAGCGAGGGCTGGTCGCTCGACAGCGTCGCGAGCCATGCCATCCCGGCGCTGCGCGCAAGCTACGTGCCGCTTGACGTCTCGGCGGACGTGTTCTGCTGGGATCCGGTCTGACCCCGGGGCCTGCACCACTCCAGCCGCGCAGGGGCGGCCCGGCTCTGGTCGGGCCGCCTTTTCCATGCCGCCCCGCGCGCCGCGCCATTCATGCCTTTTCGGCATTTCAGCAAGTCCATTCAGATATTTGATTTATGGCTTGCCGGGGTGGATGATCGGGAAAACACGGGGGGAACCCCATGTCCCGAGACCCGAAGGAGGCACAGGTGTACGACCAGATCAGCGACGACCATCAGGACATCCGCGACGCGGTGCGCGCGCTCTGCGCCAGTTTTCCCGACGAATATCACCGCCGGATCGACGCGGCCCGCGGCTATCCCGAAGAGTTCGTCGATGCCCTGACCAAGGCCGGGTGGATGGCCGCGCTGATCCCCGAAGACTATGGCGGCTCGGGGCTCGGGCTCACCGAGGCGGCGGTGATCATGGAAGAGATCAACCGCGCCGGCGGCAATTCCGGCGCCTGCCACGGGCAGATGTACAACATGACCACGCTGGTGCGGCACGGATCCGAGGAGCAGCGCCAGCGCATCCTGCCCAGGCTTGCCAGCGGCGAGCTGCGCCTGCAGTCCATGGGCGTGACCGAACCCACCACCGGCACCGACACCACCCAGCTCAAGACCACCGCCGTGCGGAAGGGCGACCGCTATGTGATCAACGGCCAGAAGGTCTGGATCAGCCGCGTGCAGCATTCGGATCTGATGATCCTGCTCGCCCGGACCACGCCGCTGTCGGAGGTGAAGAAGAAATCCGAAGGCCTGTCGATCTTCCTTGTCGACATCAGGCAGGCGATGGCCTCCGGCATGGAGGTGCGCCCGATCCCCAACATGGTCAACCACGAGACCAACGAGCTGTTCTTCGACAATCTCGAGATTCCGGTGGAAAACCTGATCGGCGAAGAGGGCAAGGGCTTCAAATATATCCTCACCGGGCTCAATGCCGAACGCGCGCTGATCGCGGCGGAATGTATCGGGGACGGCTACTGGTTCACCGACCGCGTGGTGCGCTATGTCTCCGAACGGCAGGTCTTTGGCCGCGCCATCGGCCAGAACCAGGGCGTGCAGTTCCCCATCGCCGAGGCCTATATCGAGATCGAGGCCGCCAATCTCATGCGCCAGAAAGCCTGCCGCCTGTATGACGCGGGCCAGCCCTGCGGCGCCGAGGCGAACATGGCCAAATACCTCGCCGCCAAGGCCAGCTGGGAGGCGGCGAATGCCTGCATCCAGTTCCATGGCGGCTTCGGCTTCGCCTGCGAATATGACATCGAACGCAAGTTCCGGGAAACGCGGCTCTATCAGGTGGCGCCGATCTCCACCAACCTCATCCTTTCCTACATCGCCGAACATGTGCTCGGCCTGCCCCGGAGCTTCTGATGCGGCCCCTCGAAGGGATCAGGGTCGTCGCCATCGAACAGGCGGTGGCGGCGCCGTTCTGCACCTCGCGCCTTGCGGATGCCGGGGCCGAGGTGATCAAGATCGAACGCCCCGAAGGCGATTTCGCCCGCGGCTATGACGATGTGGCCAAGGGCCAGTCGAGCTATTTCGTCTGGCTCAACCGGGGCAAGCAGTCGCGCACGCTCGACCTCGCCTCCGCCTCCGGGCAGGAGGATCTGGCGCAGCTTCTCGCCAGCGCCGACGTGCTGGTGCAGAACCTCAAGCGCGGGGCGCTGGCCCGGCTTGGCTTTGGCGCCGACCGGCTGGCGCGCGACTTCCCGCAGCTGATCACCTGCGCGATCTCGGGCTATGGCGAAGGCGGGCCGATGGCCGACCGCAAGGCCTATGACCTGCTGGTGCAGGCGGAATCCGGGCTCTGCTCCATCACCGGCGGCCCGTCGGAACCCGCCCGCGTCGGCATTTCGCTGGTCGACATCGCCACCGGCGCCACCGCGCAGTCGGCCATCCTCGAAGCGCTGATCCGGCGCGGCAAGACCGGTCAGGGCGCCAGCATCGCGATTTCCATGTTCGACGTGATGGCCGACTGGCTGACCGTGCCGCTGCTCAACCACGAGGGCGGCAAAAGCCCGAAACGGGCCGGGCTCGCGCATCCCTCCATCGCCCCCTATGGCGTCTTCACCGCGAAGGACGGCGCGCAGGTTCTGCTGTCGGTGCAAAGCGACCGGGAATGGCGCAAGCTCTGCGCGCTGTTTCTGGGCGATGCGGATCTGGCCGACGATCCGCGCTTCTGCAGCAACGTGCTGCGGGTGGAACACCGGGCCGAAACCGATGCGCTGGTCGCGGCGGCCTTTGCCCGCCGCAGCGGCGCCGAGGCGGTGGAGACGCTGCTGCGCGCCGATGTCGCGCTGGCCCTCGTCAATGACATGGCGGGGCTTGCCGCCCACCCGCATCTGCGGCGCATCACGGTCGATACCCCGAACGGCCCCGTCTCCTATCCCGCGCCCGCCCCGGTCTGGGACGACGCACCCCGCGCCTATGGCGCCGTTCCTGCCCTGAACCCGCTGGAGAGCTGACCATGCCCGCCACACCGGATTTCGATCTTGACCATCTGCGCGGCTGGATTGGCCGCGAAGAGCATGCCTCCGAACCGCTGACGCCCAATCTGGTCGCGCGGCTTTACGCCACGCTCGACCGCGAGGGCCCCACCGGGGAGGGTGCCGAGGCGCCGCTGCTGGTCCATCACTGCCTGTGCCAGCCGACCGCCCCCACCGCCGCACTTGGCCCGGACGGGCATCCGCAGCGCGGCGGCTTCCTGCCGCCGGTGCCGCTGCCCCGGCGCATGTGGGCGGGCGGCGCCTTCACCTTCCGCACCGCCCCCCGGATCGGCGAAACCGTGACCCGGCGCTCGGTGGTGGAGGATGTGACGCTGAAACAGGGCCGGTCGGGGCGGCTCTGTTTCGTGACGGTGACCCATCATTTCAGCAGCGGCGGGCGCGACATGCTGACCGAACGGCAGGACATCGTCTATCGCGACGAGCCGCCGGCGGGGGCCGCCCCCGCCACGCCGCCGCCGCCTGCCCCGGCGGGCGCGCAGCAGCGCCGCATCGACACCGCGCCCGCGCGGCTTTTCCGCTACTCCGCGCTGACCTTCAACAGCCACCGCATCCATTACGATGCGCCCTACACCACCGCCGAAGAAGGCTATCCCGGCCTTGTGGTGCACGGGCCGCTGCAGGCGATGCTGCTGGCGCACTATGCCGCCGACCTGCGCGGCGCCGCCCCGGCCCGGTTCCGCTTCCGCAGCCTGTCGCCGGTCTTTGGCGGCGCGACGCTGCTGCTCAACGCCCGCGCGTCCGGGGATGCGCTGGATCTCTGGACCGCCTGCCCCGAAGGTCCGGTCGCGATGGAGGCGCGGGCGGAATGGTGAGCCTTGATCTGATCCGCGCCCCGCTTTTTGTGCCCGCCAACCGGCCCGAACGCTTCGCCAAAGCCGCCGCAAGCGAGGCCGATGCGGTGATCCTCGATCTGGAGGATGCCGTGGCCCCCGAGGCGAAGGAGGCCGCGCGCCGCGCGCTGCGCTGCGATTTCACCACAAAACCCGTGCTGGTGCGGATCAATGCCAGCGGCACGCCATGGCACGAGGCCGATCTTGCGGCGGTCAGCGCGCTGCCGGTCGCCGGGATCGTGCTGCCGAAGGCCGAAGATGCGGCGGTGGTGGACGCGCTCTGCCGCCAGCTTAATGAGCGGGTGCCGGTGCTGGCCCTGATCGAGACCGCCCGCGGCCTTGCCGAAGCGCGGCGCCTTGCGGCGCTGCCCGGCGTGGCGCGGCTGATCTTCGGCTCCATCGATTTCTGCGCCGATCTGGGCTGCGCGCATGAGCGCGACATCCTGCTGCCCGCGCGCAGCGAACTGGTGCTTGCCTCGCGCCTTGCGGGCAAGCCCGGCCCGGTTGACGGCGTCACCGCCCGGCTCGACGATCCCGACGAGACGCGGGGCGATGCCGAACATGCCCGCGCGCTTGGCATGACCGGAAAGCTCTGCATCCACCCGCGGCAGGTGCCGGAGGTGCTGCGCGGCTTTGCGCCCACCGACCGCGAAATCGACTGGGCGCGGCGGGTGCTTGCCTCCGGCGAAGGCGCGGTGGCGCTGGACGGCGCGATGATCGACGACCCCGTGCGGCTGCGGGCGCGGCATATCCTCGCCACGGCCCGGCCCGCCTGACCCCACGCCAAGGGCCCGCAGCGGACTGCAACAGGAAAGACGCATTGATCCCATGAAACTGCTCGTCCCCGTAAAAAGAGTGATCGATTACAACGTGAAGGTCCGGGTTAAATCGGACGGCA